>CAZWUZ010000183.1:0-7914 GCA_964637655.1 uncultured bacterium
CCCGCTGTGCGGGAGAAGGCAACCACCCTCTCCCGCCGGTGGCGGGAGAGGGCTGGGTGAGGGTGGCGGCAGGAGAACGCCGGCGCCACGGCGATTCGCGACCACTCGTGCCCGGTGCAGGTGAGCATGGTCAGCGGGGGGCGGTGTCGGACAGCTGGTCCGGGTAGAGTTCAGCGCGCACGTTCCCCTCGACCACCACGTTCTCGCTGTTGAGAAAGAAGGTGATGACGTCGCCGCTGACGACGTTCACCTCCTGGTGCAGGACTGGGTTCTCCGTGAGGATCACCTTTTCCTCGGTGCGGTAGTAGTTGGCGCGTCCGGCCAGCGCGCGGCGCGTCCCCTCGGTCATCACCACGCTGCCGATGGCCTCGGCGCGGTTCATCTTTTTCGTCTGCGGGTCGATGTAGGCGAGCAGGCGGGCGCAGGTGAGGACGCGCGCCCCGTCGACCATGCGCACGTTGTCGAGATACTCGACGTAGTTCTTGTCGCGGTAGTACATGAAACGCCCGCTGGTGATGACCACCCTCCCGGTGTTCGCACCGGTGCCGGCAATCTCCTCCGCCGCGGCGGGGAGCAGCAGGGTGCAGAGCAGCAGCAACGCCAGTGCCTGTTTCATCAGCGCATCTCCGTGACGATGTCGCGCTGCAGTTCCAGCCGCTGCAGCGTCTTGTCCGCCACCATGCCGGTGCCGGTCAATGTCATCGCGTCGCGCTCGACGCGCACGCGGCTCTCCGTGCGCAGCAGTTCCTGCGCATTATGCCAGTACAGCGACTCCGTGTAGAACTTCACCGGCTGCGCCAGCCCGGTGGCGACCACGTTCCCCTGCAGCGTGATGTCGCGCGTCTGTTCGTGGAACACTCCGGAGTCGGCAACCAGTTCAAGCGTCTCGCGCCCGCCATCACAGAAGACCACGGTCATCTGCTGCAGCGGGACATCCCCCGATTGCAGCTGCTGCGCGTGCTGCGCCTGCAGGCGGAAGGACAGTTCGTTTCCCTTCGTCTCGTTGACCGAGAAACCCGCCAGGTCGGTCTGCACCGCCGCGGCGAGGGTGTCGGTCAGCGTGACCGGCACCGTGTCAGTGGCAGGCCCCGTACGCGGCAGCACGCGGCATTCACAGCCGCCGCAGAGCACCACTCCCGCAAGCAATACCGCCAGCGCGACTCGCATATACTCTGTCTGACAGTATAGCACACTTGCCGGTTATCATCCACAGCAAATTGCATGCCATTCGCAATACGCTGTAAATGAAGGGAATATAAAATGTGCCAGAGGGAGAAAAATGTGGGCGCGAAGAGGTGGTGCAGTCAGCGCGAGCAGGCGAGTGCGTACTGATTGCGGAAAGCGACCACCCCGTCGGCGATGCCGCCGGCAACAAGGTCCTGGTACTCGGGATTGGCGAGGCGGGCCGCGTCGGCGGCGTTGGTGATAAAGGCGGTCTCCACGAGCACGGCTGGCATGAGGGCGCCGCGCAGCACGTAGAAGTTGGCGCTCTTGACGCCGCGGTCGGCGACCCCGAGGCGCGGCACGACCTGTTTCTTGATGAGGCCGGCGAGTTCCACCGATTCCTGCTGGTACTCGGTGAGTTGCAGCGAGGCGAGGATGCCGCCCACCCCGCTCTGGTACTGGCGGCGGCTTTCCGCGCTTTCGTACTCGATGGCGGCGTTTTCCAGCGCGGCGGTGGCGCGGGCGCTGTTGTCAGACGCCTCGGCGGCGAGCACGAAAATCTCGAAACCGCTGGCGCTGCTGTTGACGCTGGCATTGCAGTGGATGGAGATGAACAGGTCGGCATGCTCGTCGTTGGCGAGTTTCGTGCGCCCGCCCAGCGAAATGAAACGGTCATCCTGCCGCGGGAAGACGAGCTGCACTCCGGGGAGGCGCTGGCGCAGGTGTTCGGCGGTGCGCAGGGCGATGGCGAGATTGATCTCACTCTCGCGCAGACCGTTGCCGACGGCGCCCGGGTCGGTCCCGCCGTGCCCCGCGTCGATGACGATGCGCCGCAATTCGAAGCGCGAGGTGCCGGGAACCGGCGCGGGGAGAACGGGCGGGGGGGCCGGCGCGACGACCCGCGCCGCCGGCGCCTGCGCCAGCGTGCGGTTGCTGAAGGTAATCGTGCGGCCGCTCACGCGGGTCAGTTCTTCCGCCACTGCCGCGGCGGGGAGGTAGAGGTCGCCGTCGGCGAATTCGCCCGCCGCAGGGAGAAAGGCGACGCTGCCGTCGCGCAGAAAGTAACGCTCCCCCGCGAGAAAACGCGCGCCGGTGGTGGTGCTGCCGACGGTGGCCGCGGCCAGCAGCGGATCGATGCGGCAGTCGATGCCGAGCGCGCTGCAGGCGCCGCCGAGCGGCAGCAGGTCGATGCCGGCGCTCTGCCGCGCGGTGAGCGTGCGCACCCCGCCATCCGTGCGCACCGTGATGTTTTCCGCCTGCGCGGTTTGTCCGAACAGCAGCGAACAGAACAACGCGATGAGGATGGCGTAGAGCAGCGGGTAGCGGGTCATGACGTCGTCTCCTGGTTCGTCCCGGCCGCGGCATGCACACGCGGCCTGCTGCCGTATCTATCGGTATATATGACAGCCGGCATTATCACTTTGTTGCCGGGAGGAAATTATCGATACAAAAACGCAGCGCTTCACCCTCATCCAACCTTCCCCCTCAGAGAGGGTGAGGGGAAACAGTTGCAACCGGGAGCATTGTTGAACAACCCGGGCATGCAGAGAACAGCAGTACCTGACCACGGCAGCACACGGAGATTTTCACCGCCGGGCACGCAGAGCACACAGAGAAGTACAAGGCGAGGGAGCAAGTGATCAGCCGGTGGCGGACAAAGCCGCCACGAACATGCACGACCGACAGCAGCACGGGAGGATGACCCGCAATCGCTCCGTGTGCTCCGCGTGCTCAGCGGTGAAAGCAGTGGCAAGGCGGAGGCAGTACCGGCGGAATGATTACTGAGACACCATCCGGCCTCCGCCGTGGTGAGGAACAGGGGACATACCGGACGGTTGACTGGCAAAAAAGCGCAATTCCTGGCAGGCCGGGTGACCCACCAGTCAGCACGAAGCCCCTGCAGGTTGACCACAATATTCCGCCATCTGTTGCAGTTGCATGAGTAATGGCTATTCGGCAGGATACCTGTATTCGGGCATCAGGGTTGCATGTAAATACAGTTGGATGTTGCTACGGTTGCTTATGGGCGGGGCACCGGGTTGGTCCCCTGACGGTTACGGCACAACTGATACCGATTACCTGTTGCGTGCGATGACTGCACGGCAGACAGCACAAGGAGAACGGCGATGCGGCGTCTGTGCATGCTCTTGACGTGTTGTCTGCTCGTGGCGGGCGCGGCGGCGCCGGCGCGCGCGACCGTGCGGCCAGCCACTGCCGACACGGGTGCCGCTGTCGCTGCCGCACCGTTCAGCGCGGAGCAGGTCATGGCCGAGATCAACGCGGAACGCCGTCGGGCCGGACTGGTGGAATTGCAGCAGCACCTGACGCTGACGCGGGCGGCGCTGCGGCACAGTAGCGACATGGCGGCGCGCAACTATCTGGCGCATGATGTGCCTGGCGGTCCGCAGTTTGCCGAGCGGGCGGCGGCAATCGGCTATCCCTATCGCGAGCTGTCGGAAAACGTGGCGCGCGGTTATCGCACCCCGCGCGAACTGGTGGCGGCCTGGATGGCGTCGCCCAGTCATCGTGCCGCCATCCTCAACCCCGTCTTCCGCGATATCGGTATCGGGCTGGCCGCGGGATGGCAGCATGGCCGCCTGACGATAAGCGCCGACGCCATGTTCGGCGTCCAGAGCGGGCAGGCGCTGCTGCTGTCCCGGCAGTAGCCGCCCGCTCCCCTCACCCCTCCGGAACCAGCGCAAACAAGCAGGCGCCCCTGCCTGCTGCCGGCACCATCCCCAGTCGCCTCTCCCCCCCGCAAAGCGGAAATCAGTCAGATAAAAGCGGAATCGGCCAATGGGCTGACCGCAGCTTTGCGGGTATACTTTTATTCACGAAGGACAGAAGTAAATCCAGTTGCACAGGGAGAGTGGCACAATGAGAAAGTTCGCAGTGGGGATGATGGTGCTGGCATTGCTGGGGTTGCTGGCGGGGAGTGTGCTGGCGGGCACCGTGGAGATCCGGCGCATCTATTTTGTCATCGACAAGTCGGATATCCTGCCGGCGTCCCAGCCGGTGCTCCGCGAAGTGGCCAACCTGTTGCGCGCCAATCCGGAATTGCGCATCACCCTGGTCGGCAACACCTGCGACCTGGAGTCGGACGCGTACAATCTGGCGCTGTCGAAACGGCGGGCGGACAGTGCGCTGGATTATCTGATGAATGTGGAAGGGATCGGGCGGGACCGGGTGGTGCAAACCTGGGTTGGTGAAGAGGATCCGCGCTTCCCGAACACCAGCGAGGAAAACCGCGCCAAGAATCGCCGGGTCGTGATGCAGATGTACATCCCGTCCGAAGTGGCGGCCGTGGTCCCGCCGGCAGCGGTCCCGCCGGCAGCGGACAAGCCGGCAGTCCTGGCGGCAACGGTTGTTGCCCCGGCGTCGATCATCCGCACCGTCACCACGTCAGTCGTTGATGCGAACGGCAACTTCATGCCCGGGCTGGTCGCGAACCAGTTTGTGGTCAGGGAAGCCGGCCAGCGCAAGGACATCGTCAGCGTCCGTTCCGCGATGGCCCGCATCAATTCCTCCGTGGCCCTGCTGCTCGACCTGAGCAACAGCATCTGCCTGGTCGACCTGCGTGATGCGACCCGCGATTTCCTCGCGTGGGCGAATCCCGCCGACCGTTTCCTGATGGTCGGTTTCGACGAAAACACCGAAGTGCTGAGTGCGAACGGCAGCAACCGTGACGCGCTGCTCAACCAGCTCAATGGTCTCGAGCGTGCGAGCGGCACGCATCTCTATGATGCGGTCGCGGAACTCAGCAGCAACCAGCTGGCGGCCCGGCCCGCGCCGCGCTACCTGATGGTCTTCAGCGACGGCATCGACGAAGGCGCCGGCGCGTTCGGCAGCGGCAGTGTGAAATCGCTCGACCAGGCAGTGGCGGCGGCGAAGGCGAGCGGGGTCAAATTGATCACCGTCGAACTCGGCCCGACCACGACGGCCGGACGTCAGACCATGCAGGCCCTGGCCAGCCGCACCGGCGGGCAGGCGTATGTGTGGGATCACGACGGCGGCCCGGCGCAGTTCGCCGACATCTACCGGACGCTCGGCACCGGCGGCCTGAACGGCACCTACACCATCGATTATCGCACCGAAGAGAATTCGCCAGCCACGCCGGTGGTGGTCACGAGCACCGTAGGCAGAATCAAATAGCTGCCGCGCGCGATCTGGTCGCGACGGCATGACGAAGGGGGGGAGCACAATGAAGAAAGTCAGTTTGCTGTTGCTGGCAGGCATCATGCTGCTGCTGTATTCAGGGTGCACCAACGCGCAGGCCGGCACGGTCATCGGGGCCGGGGTGGGCGCTGGCGCGGGCTACGTTATCGGGAATGAGATGGACGAGTAGTGCTGACCGGCCGGGCAATTCAGTCCGGCACGGGTCAGGCAGCTGCCTTCGCCACAGCGCGCATGGCCACTCCGGGCGTGCGTGGATCAGGCGACGGTCGCGCGCAGGATGAGCATAACGTCAGCGGCACCGGGAACTTCCCGGTGCCGTTTTCATGGTACGCCGGGTGGCAGACGGGGAATGCGGATATTAGTCAGGGAAATGTGGAAATCGACCATGGCAAATATCCGCAGTGGCGGGTACAATTGTAGATGGTCAGGGCGTCAGGGACGTTGCCCTGCGGGCAGTGAGGGAGAGTCATGGAGAAACGGGCCGGGTCAGGCCGGGTTGAGGAGCAGGCGTCGCGGCCGGTGCAGTTGGCCGCGGGCTGCCGGTGTGCCGGCACAGCAATCGCGAAACCGGGCCCGACCATCCTCATTCTCTACTACAGCAGGTACGGCAACAACCATCGCCTGGCGCTGGAAGTGGCGCGCGGGGTGACGGACGCCGGCGGCGAAGTGCGCCTGCGTCTCGTGCCTGAACCAAAACCGACGGCGGCCGGCGCCAACGAGGAACTGCTCAACCAGGCCCGCGCGGCGCAGCGTGACGTAGCCGTGGCCACGGTGGCCGACCTGGCGGATATCGACGGCATTGTTCTCGGCTCGCCCCCGCAGTTCGGGACCATGTGCGTCGAGCTGCGTGATTTCCTGTATCAGGCGGGTGACCTGTGGCAGCAGTCGGCATGGGACGGCACGCCGGCCGGGGTGTTCAGCACGTCCTCGACGATGAGTGGCGGGGAACAGGACGCCATGACGGCGATGATGTCCACCCTGCTGCATCACGGGGCGCTGCTCGTGGGGGTGCCCTACGCCGGGGCGGAATTGACGACCGGCCGGGAGACGGGTACGCCGTACGAACCGCCGGCGGTGATCAGCCCGCTGTCGGGCCAGCCGCCCGGCGCGGCAGCCATGGCCAATGCCCGTGCGCTGGGCCGGCGTGTGACGCAGTTTGCCGGATGCTGCCGGGCGGCGGCCGGAACGGACGGTGGCTGACTATGGCGCGCCCGACCCGGCAACCGGCACGGTATCCGCTGCCGGCCGACGACGGCGAAGCCGGCCGCTGCGTCGACGGAAACGTGGTTCGCCTGGCGCTGCCCGGCAGTGACCTGCAGCCGTATGCGCACGACGGCAGGGCACCGGCGGGCCCCATCCTCATTGTCGATGATGACGAGGTTTTCCGCAGCGAGTTCCGGGACTGTTTTGCCGAATTCGCCATCGTCGAGGCACCGAGCGGCGAGGCGGCACTGGCGCTGCTCCACCAGCCGCATACCATCCAGTTGATCCTCCTCGATATCCGGCTGGCGCATGGCTGCGGGCAGGCGGAAGATGGGGCCCGGCGCCTCGACGGCCTGGCCACCTGCCGGCGGCTCAAAGCCGATGCCGCCCTGCGGGATATTCCGGTCATTTTCATGACCGCACTCGCGGAAACCGCGGAAAAGGTGCGGGGGTTCGCGGCGGGTGGCGTTGATTATATCACCAAGCCGTTTCAACTGGCGGAAGTGCGGGCCCGTATCACCACCCACCTGGCGCTGCACGCCATGCAGGCGCAGGTGCGCACGACCAATGTCAAGTTGCAGCAGGCGCATGACGGTCTGGAACAGCGGGTGACAGCACGGACGTGTGAACTGGCGCGTTCCAACCGCATGCTCCGCGCGCTCAGCGAATGCAATCTGGCCCTGGTGCGGGCGACCGACGAGGCGACCCTGCTGCGGGAGATCTGCCGGATCGTGGTCGAGTTCGGCGGCTATCCGCTGGCCTGGGTGGGTGTGGCCGAAGATGATGCCGGAAAAACCGTGCGGCCGATAACCTACGCGGGCAACGGCGACGGGTATCTTGACAGCATCAGGTCTTCCTGGGCGGATACCCCGGCGGGTCAGGGTCCCACCGGCAGGGCCATCCGCTCGGGCGAACCGGAAATCGTCCGGGATATTGCGGCTGACGAATACTACCTCCCCTGGCGGGCGGAAACCGTACGGCGCGGCCTGTGCTCAGCCATCGCGGTCCCGCTGCGCAACGAACAGCGGGTGTGGGGTACCCTGAACATCTACGCGGCGGAGCGCGATGCGTTCCAGGCGGCGGCAGTCGAAGTGCTGACGGAATTGAGCGGCAACCTGGCATACGGCATCATGGCGTTGCGTACCGGGGTGGAGCGCCGGCAGGCGGAAGCACGCATCCGGGAAATGAACGAACAGCTGCTGCAGGCAAACCGGGAACTGCTGACCCTCGACGAAATGAAAAACAACCTCATGGCCAACATGTCGCATGAACTGCGGACCCCGCTGGTGGCGGTGCGCGGCTTTGCCGAAATGATGCTGGAAAACAAGCCGCCGCTGGCGCTGGAACAGCAATGCCGGTACCTGCAGGTCA
>CAZWUZ010000184.1:0-7856 GCA_964637655.1 uncultured bacterium
GCTTATCGGGATAGGCAGACATTCAGCAGCAGGCGGTTCAGGTCCGGCGGAACGTTTCGCTGCCGTTATCGGCCGCGTGATGGGAACCGGGTGCGTACTGCTGGCGGTGTTGCCGGTATTTGTAGGCACAGCCCTTGCTCTCGAAAATTTCGAAGGCAACTACGATCTCCCGGTGCTTGTTTTTCTGACATTCGCGATCATGGTGATTAACTATGTGCTCTCGGCAACAGTAGGCCGGATCACAGCGCGAATAGCGGAACCCCGGCTGACGATATGCAGCGGATTCGAACTGTGGTGTGTAAGCGTTGGCATGGCCATCTTTGGGGGTTGGTTGATCGCATTGTTAGATAACATACTCGTATTCACGCCTGACCTGCAAATGCATAGTTCGCTCGTATCACTCATTGGCGGGTCAGCCATGCTTGCCATAATTGAAGGGATTCCCGGAGGATATGCTGTCGGAGTAGTTGTAGTGGCATTGCTGTTCTGGCGGCGCAGCCGTTTGCAGCGTGAGATGACGCAGGGTAAAGCCGAGCTGCACCATTCGTCGGGGGAACATCCACTGGTGAGGAGAGTCTGATGCGCCTGTTCCAAATGTGGTTCCCGGTAATGATACTGACTGGCGCGTTGTCTGTTCCGGCGGCAGCGTTGGGTACGTACCGCACGATTTCGGACACGCAGCACAGCATGGCACAGTGTGACACGGGGATGATCCCGTTTGCCGCCGGCTACCGGCTGGCCCATGCCGGCTGTCCCGGGGTCAGGGTGGTGTATGGCAGCTACACTGTCTGGCGCGCACTGCCCGGCGACTTGCTGCGGCATCTGCCTGGGGAAAAGAACGGATGAAGGATATGCTGCGCTGCGGCGGCGGAAGCATACGCTGGGGCATGGTGTTATTCAAGATGCCGCTGTTGTGCTATGCCGTGGCAAACATCCTGTTTGTATTGCCGCGGAGTACGGTTGGGGCACGGGCATGGCTGGAATTGCTGCTGTTGGGGAATCTGCTAGTCGCGTATGGCGCCGGCTGGTGCTTGGAAATGCTCCTGCCGCGCGGCAGACAATGGAATATTTCTGCGATGGGGAAATGGGTATTGCCCGCGGCGGTAGCAGTAGGCATACTTGTAGCACAGGTCGATACGCTGTCGCTTGTGCTGATACCGCTGCCGGTGCCGAATACCATGTCCGCATGCACGGTTTCCGTCCCCGGGACAGTTGTGGTAGCGATACACGGTGCGCTTGCCGGATTGTTCGCGGGCGGTCTTTTGCTTTGCGGGATGTGCAGCTCTGCATCAGTCAATTATGCCGACCCGGCAAACTGCCACTATGCCAAGGTCGGCCGCTGGATGGGAATATGGTGTGTGGTGTTGACGGTGATGCCGGTGTGGGCATACATTGCCGGTTCGCTTGAGCATCATGAAGCCAATCACTTCACCCCGGTGATCATGCTGCTGACCAGCACAATTATGGGCATCAATTATGTCCTCGCGGCATCGATTGGTCGGATCATGGCACGCACAGCAGAACAGCATCTGACAATGCACAGCGAGACAAGTCTGCGATGTTTAAGTGCGGGGTTTGCTATCGGCGGGGGCTGGCTAATCGCAACACTTGACAATATAATTGTATTTTCCCTCAAAGCGTTCGTACGTTCTTCAGTAGATTATCCGTTGTCGCTTATTTCACTTGTCAGCTCCGCTGCCGGTCTTGCTACGATCGAAGCAATTCCCGGAGGACTATTTGTCGGAACTGTTGTGGTGACATTGCTGCTTGCACGGCGCAATTATTTGCGGCACGAGATGGTGCTGCGTGAGACTGTGACACCGAGTGCGAAATGAATATCTACGGGTGAGGTGAGGAAAATGCGCACACTCCGGATTGTGTTTGCCGTAGTGGCACTGACAGCTATGCTATCAGCTCCGGCGGGAGCGTTGGGCACGTACCGCACGATTTCGGACACGCAGTACAGCATGGCCTACAGTTTCTCCAGTCCCTGTGATTCGGCCACGCTGCTGAATGTGCTCTTCGATTTCAACGATCTGCAGCAGTATGCCGGCCAGCCGGGGCTGACACTACACCTGCTGTCGGCGACCGCAACTGAGCAGATTGTCGGCTATGACTATGACGGCATGCTGTTCAAGGGGTCGGCGGTGGTGAAACGCACCCTGCACCGCGAGCGCGGCGAGATGACGTTTACGACACTGGCGGCACGGCAGAATAACAAATTGCTTCCCCGCATCGTCTCGTCGTCGGGATGGTATCGCGTCGTGCCGGCCGAAGCGGACAGCGGCAGTGTGAACTGTGTGCAGTACTATCAACTGACGGTCACTGATGAGCCGGTGGGCTGGCTGTATCATCGCTTCGCACGCCAGCAGGTGACGGACTTTTTCACCCGGCTGGAGAAACTTGTGCGCAGCCGTACGGAGTGAAGAAATGACAAACAGTCGGCGGCAGGAACGCAGTCATGATACCACTTCGCGCTGGTACGATGCCGGCCTCAAACTGCACTGGTTCGGGCGGTACCGGCGGTTCCGCTGTTCGCAGCTGGCGGCGGCCGGGCCGGTGTCGGGGAAAACCGTCATTGATTTCGGCTGCGGGACCGGGCTGCTGTATGATTTTATCGTGCAGCAGGCGAATCGTCCCGGTCGCTATGTGGGGATCGATCCCGGGCGGAAGATGCTGGCCATGGCATACGGCAAGCATCCCGCTGCTGCTGATCGCCTGCTGGTGCGCAACGGCCTGATTCCGCAACTGCCGGTCAGGAATAATGCGGCTGACATGGTGTTCTCAAGCCTGGTGACGCATCAGTTGCCGGGTGCGGACAAGAACATCCTGCTGCGCGAAGCCTTTCGCATCCTGCGCCCGGGCGGACGGCTGGTGATGGCGGAGTTCGGTGCGCCGGTGAATGTGGCGGGCCGCCTGAGCGGCTGGTACCTGCGCGCGGTATGGGGAAGAATCATCCCTGCTATCGGGCGCGGGTGCGAGGAAAATCTTGCCGGCCGGCTGCCCGCTATGATCGTGGCGGCCGGATTCGGCAGCGTGGTGACGACTGCCGTCTGGAAGGGGATGGTGCATGTCATGGCGGCGACAAAACCGGCATGAACATCCTGCTCGTGCAGCCGCGCTGGCGCAGCCTGGGCTATCGCCGTAAGATCAAGGTCGACGAGCGCGCCATCCATCCGTTGTCGCTGGGCGTGGTCGCGGCGCTGTCCGGCGACCATGCGGTGCGGATCGTTGACGAGGCCATCGAGGATATTCCCGATGGCGCGTGGGATCTCGTCGGCCTGTCGGTCAACACCTTTACCGCGCCGCGATGCTACGCGATTGCCGACCGCTTCCGTGCGCGCGGCATTCCCGTGGTTATGGGCGGCAGTCACACCGCGCTGCTGCCGGATGAATGCCTGCAGCATGCCGACAGTATCGTCATCGGTGATGCCGAAGACACCTGGCCGCAGGCGCTGGCCGATGCCGCCGCGGGGCGGCTGCAGCCGCGCTATGTCTCGGCCAATCGCGCCGCCGGCACGGTCATCCCGGCGCCGCGCCGCGACCTGTACCGTCCGCAGCGGCGGCAGGCGGTATACTGCCAGGCGACCCGCGGCTGTCGCAACCGGTGCAAGTTCTGCTATCTGCACTATTGTTCCGGCACACAGTACCGCCAGCGCGACCCGGAAGCGGTGCGGGCCGAACTGGCTGCGGTGGCGGAGCCGCTGGTGCTGTTTGTCGACGACAACATGTTCTGCGAACATGACTATGCCCGCGCACTCTGCAGCGCCATCACCCCGTTGCGCAAGCACTGGTGGATACAGGCACCGACCGATATCGTCGATGACGAAGTGCTGCTGGCAGAGATGGCACGGTCCGGCTGTTTTTCCGTCAGTGTCGGGTTTCAGACCGCCCGCCAGTCGACTATTGCGGGAGCGCAGATCTGGCAGAACCGCATCGGCGACTATCGCCGGCTGGTGACGCAACTGCACCGCTACGACATCCTGGTCGACGGGACGTTTATCTTCGGTTTCGATACCGACGATGCGGCAACCTTTGCCGAAACCGAAGACCTGATCCGTGACCTCGGGCTGGACACCTACACCTTCTATTACCTGACCCCGTATCCGGGCACCCCGTTCTACGATTCGTATGCGCAGGCGGGACGCGTGCTGAGTGCCGACTGGTCCGATTTTGACTGGGATCATGTGGTGGTGGCGCCGCAGCAGCTGACCGCGACCGAATTGCAGGCGGGCGTGACGGAACTCTACCGGCGTCTTGATACCACCTATTACCAGCAAAACGTCAGGCGCAATCTGCGGCGGTATGCGCGCCTGGCTTTTTCGCCGGCGACGCTGCGTTTTCTCTGGTCGGTCGGCCGCTGTACGCACAATTCGGATCAGTATCGGGCCTAAGACACGCCGACGATCACCGGTGCAGACGGAAACGTAGGTATGCCTGCAGCCGATTGACGGGTAAAGCGCTTACGGTATGCAATGTGGCATGGCGTTTCGCCCCGCGTCTGAACTCGACCCGATAGCCGAACCACAGTAAGGCGCTCGCTGAGTCCAGCTCGGGGAGCCATTTGAACTACAACCAGCCGCAGTTTCAATGAGAACAGCCGGACCCCTTTCAGCAACGCCTGCATGGGAAGTTCAGCCAACTTTTCCCTCAGCAAACGCAGATGGCAAAAGCGGGGCATAATAGTGCGGCAGGAAGTATACAGAACGGTTCCCGATTTTCATAGTGGCAGTGAGATTGTCGTTCAACACAATTGCTGCCGGAGCTTCAGGGTATTGTTTGAGGAATTGACGCAACCCGGGAGGTATCTCCGGTTGCTTCAATGCGGCTTTAACTTCAATCGGCAAGGGCTGACGATCCTGCTCCAGGATAAAATCAACTTCATCCTGCTGGCGGGTACGCCAGTAATATACTTCCTGTGCCAGACGCAGATTTTTGCGCAGTTCCTGCATCACAAACCACTCCCGCAACGCTCCCTGGTCAGGTCGTTTCGCCAGCGGCCGGAAATCGCGAAGAATGGCGTTCCGCAAGCCACTGTCAAAAAAATAGGTTTTCATGGTTTGCTTCAGTTCACGCCCGCGATTGGTAAAGTAGGGTTTCAGCAATTCGAGCACGAACATCTGGTTGAGGATGGACAGATCCTTCCGTACCTGCCGCAATGAATAATTGAGGTGTTGCGACGTCCCTTGCTCGCTCAGCAGGGTTCCTTCCTGTGCCGCCAGCATGACCAGCAACCTGTTGAATGAAAGGATGTCTTCTTCGCGCAACAGGGCTTTGATGTCCTTGTTGATGAAGGTGGCAACCAGATCGAGCAAGAGCCGCTTCCGGGCTTCGGCAGTCTGCTCATGAACGAGTCCGGGCATCCCGCCGAAAATCAGGAATTCAGCCCAGGCCGCACGCAAATGCTGATGCCGGGCAGGGGCAATAACCTCTGCCATCGTGTCCGGCAGATGCAGCCCGCGCCGATAACCCGGCAGCCACTCCGCAAACGACAGCGGGAAAACCCGGTAGAGACGACGGCGGCCGGCCAGGCTTTCCCGCAAATGCCGGTGCATTTCCAACGCCGAAGAACCCGAGGCGAACACCTTGACTCCCTGATAGCCGTCAAATAACGCCTTGAACAACCGCGTGGCATCAGGCAGGTAATGAAATTCGTCAATCAACAGAACCTGCCGCGAACGGCCGATGTCGGCCAGCAGTTCGCCATGGCCGCGGGCAAAGAACGCCGTATCACCCGGCTGTTCCAAGTCGAAATACCGGCACGGCAGTTTTTGCCGGCGGCAGTGTGCGGCCACGGCGCGGAGCAGCGTGGTTTTCCCCGCCTGACGCGGGCCGATGACAATGCCGACTTCACGGCGCGACTGCTCGGCCACCAACTCGGACAGCAACACCCGTTTGAGCTTCATGGTGACATTCTATACGGTTCCGTATACATTGTCAACAGACTGCATATGCCGGCCATTCCCGGTTGGACAAGTTATCGCCATAAAAAGGTTGCCCGAAAGGTCCTGCTTTCTATCCAGTTCAGGGGGCATACAGGTCGCAAAAAATTACGGTCGCAAAACCGCGTCCGCTAGATCATACTGCCGCGGACATACTGTACGCGGCCGGTGCTGCCGTTTCGCGGTCTGCTGAATGCTGCAATGCACGATGGTGACGATTACCTTTGTCAGGCGGCGAGCCGGCGCGTTGGCTTGATGGCGATTTCGAGCGAGTAGTCAAGCGCATGCAGCACCCGGTTGATTGTCGCGAAGGTCGGGATATGACGCTGATTGCCCTCCCCCACGCTCAGGGGGAAGGTTGGCTGAGGTGAACAGTTGCAGCAGTTGTACACAGCAGTCCGCCAACAGGAAGCCAATTCAGGAGCAGTGGGCGAGAAAACTCCATGCTGGAATCACGAATATCCGTTCGGAAACAACGGTGACCGCGTCAGCATTATGCACAAGTTGAATGAGTGGCACACCCAACTTGTGCCCCCAGTACCGGGCATGAGGGGATATGGTAGTAGCAGACAATTTCGCTTCAACCAGCAGCAGCGGCCCTTGCTCATTCGTCAGCAGAAAATCTGCTTCCCGGCCATCGCGGTCTTTGACAAAATACAACTGATAGCTGCCCAGGCCGGCGTTGTTCAGCCGGTCAACCAGGCAGCGCAGCTGAAGCGCAACAAAATTCTCGTACCGGCAACCTTCGTGCTTAACCAGTGAGTGGGCATAATAGTATATTTTCCGTTCCTTGCGTATCGCCCGCGCCAGTTTCAGATGATACGGCGGTACTTCAAAGATGAGCATCGCCCGCTTCAGTAATTCCACATAACTGTCGACGGTCTCATGTGCCACCGCCAGATCCAGCATCAGGTTGCTGATGCTCAAGGGACTGCCCACCCGTTCCGGCAACAGCAGCATCAGATTCTCAATGGTCTTGAGTTTCTGGATGCCGGCCAGTTGCGTGACATCTTCCCGTGCCACCTGGAGCAGGTATGCATCGTGCCAGCGTTTCAGAAACGGCCGCTTCCGGTTTACTGCCACTTCCGGGAAAGCGTTATGCTCATAGAGTATCCGGTACGCAGTTTGATACTTGCGCGACAATGCCGTCAAGGTCATGGCGTTCCGCGCAAGCCACGCGGGGTTCAGAATGTTTCCGCCTGTCTGCAGCGGGGTCAGATCGCGGGCGTATTCGGCCACGCCAAAAGGATTGAGGGTGAAGGGAAAATAGCGCCCGGCCAGTGAATCGCCCGCCCGCAGGAACAGATCGAGCCGGGCGCTGCCGGTAATGACAAAAATGGCCCGGTCGGAATAATAATCGTACAGACCCTTGACCAGGTTTTTCCACTGGCGCAGTTTGTGAATCTCATCGAAGACGAAGATGGCGTCGCCGCGACGGGTGAGATAGCGGTCAAGAAAGTGGGGATTCTGGAAATAGGCTCGCCGCACCGCCAGATCATCCCAGTTGAAATAGCTGCCCTTCCCGGCTGACAGCAGGTGCCGGGCGAGGGTGGTTTTCCCGCTCTGCCGCGGCCCGGAAATGAAAACCATCCGTTTCTTGAAGCCCCGGATGATCGGTTCAAGCGCCCGCTGATAGTAGACCATGAGCCAGTCCCCCACGACCATGCTACCACGGCCGCGGCTGCGCGTCAAGGCATATTTAGAGAGTACTCTATAATTGCCGTTACCGGTTGGCCCGGCAGTTCCTGCAGTCGTTGCAAACCGCAAGGGTAAGTACAAATCGTACCTATCCTTGTGTGAACCTTGACGCACGCACAGCACACAGTGTTGAGGATCAGCGGCATCGGTGAGCACGGTGAGGGCATCCTCCGCCACGAACCACCATTCCCGGTTATGGGTCAGGCGCCGGACAAT
>CAZWUZ010000185.1:0-2048 GCA_964637655.1 uncultured bacterium
GCCGGTCGCCCGCGTTGACAAGCGTCGACGGGTGAATTACCATGCCGTGGAGCCGCGCCCCGGGCGCGGGAGAAGGAGCGCGGATGACCGCACCGACGGCGCTGCAACAGGCGACCCACGACCGCAAGGTGCTGCTGCAGACAGCGCGGGCCATCATGATGGAACGCGATCTCGGCCGCCTGCTCACCTTCATCATCGAGTCGGTGTCGAACCTGCTGGACGCCGAACGCAGCACGCTCTTCCTCGTTGATGCCGATACCCAGGAACTCTGGTCACGCATCGCCCAGGGGAGCGAGGTCAAGGAAATCCGCCTCCCCATCGGCAAGGGGATAGCCGGCACCGTCGCCCGCACCCGCGCACGGATCAACATCCCCGATGCGTACGCCGACCCGCGCTTCGACCGCGCGACGGATTTGCGCACCGGCTATCATACCCGCTCGCTGCTCTGCCTGCCGATGTTCGACCGCGAGGGGGAAACCCTCGGGGTGCTGCAGGTGCTCAACAAGCGGGGGGGGCCGTTCACCGATACCGACGAGGAGCTGCTCGAGGCGCTGGCGGCGCAGGCGAGTGTCGCCATCGAGAACGCCCAGCTCTACGAGGAGACCAAGCGCGTCTTCCGCTCGCTGGTGCAGACCCTGGCCGCGGCCATCGACGCGCGCGATCCCGCCACCGCCGGCCATTCCGAGCGCGTCGCCTACTATGCCCGGCGCCTGGCACAGGCGCTGGCGCTGCCGCCGGAACAGTGCGAACTGCTCGAGTACGCGGCGCTGCTGCACGATGTCGGCAAGATCGGGGTGCGCGATGCGGTGTTGCTCAAGGAAGGAAAACTGACGGATGAGGAGTTTGCCGTCATCCGCTCGCATGCCGCCCAGACGCGCGACATTCTTGCCAATATCTGGCTGTCGCATGCGCTGCATGACCTGCCTGACTGCGCCGCGGCCCATCATGAGAAATTCGACGGCTCGGGTTATCCGAACCGCCTGCGCGGTGAGGACATCCCGCTGCTGGCGCGTATCATCGCGGTTGCTGACGTGTATGACGCACTGGTGGCGCAGGACCGCCCGTACAAGAAGGCAATGCCGGTGGCCGAGGCGCTCGCCCGGCTTGAGGCGGGGGCGGGGACGCATTTCGATCCGGCCCTGGTGCGCCTGTTCATTGACCGGAAACTGTATGAACTCGAACGCCGCCACTGCACCCGCTACGCGCTCGATTTGACGGTTTATTTCCGGCCGCTCGACCGGTTCGAGGTGGTCAGGCGTTTGGCGACGGCACCCGGCAATGTCAGTGCCACCGGGCTGATGTTCTACACGGAGGAGGCGCTGGCGATCGGCACCCATATTTACGTCACCCTGGTGCTGCCTGACGGTGAATTCGAGGCGCTGGGCCAGGTGATGCGCGTGGTCTGGCATGCGTCACTGGGGCAGCATGAAATCGGCGTGCGGCTGGTCAACCTGCCGCAGCAGCTGGCACAGCGGCTGGAGACGGTGCTCAAACGCTGCGCCGCGGAAGGAAAGGAGCGCCCGGCATGATTATCGACGGGGATAACCAGGACAAGTTTGACGTGTCGCTCGCGGAGCTGGAAAAGATGCTCGGGGGCGGCCTGACTGCCGGTGCGGCGGCACCGGCGGAACAGCAGCTGGCGGCGGTCGATGCCGTTGACTGGGACGCGGTGCTCAGTGCGGTTGATGCCCCGGTGGGCGAAACCGGTGCTGCTCCTGTGCCGGCCGCGGAACCTGTTGCCGTACAGCCCGTCACGGAGGAACGGGAAACGCTGCCGGAGCCGGTAACGGAACTGCCGGCAGCGGCACTGACTCCGGATGCCGAACTTGAGGCGCTGCTCGGGCAACTGGGAAGCCCGGCCACCGACGAACTGCCGGTGGAACTGCCGGAACCGGTGGTGCCGGTCGCGGAACCGGTCAGTGAGTCGCCGGTGGCGGTGGAACCTGAACCGACGCCGGAGCCGGTGGCGGAACTGCCGGCAGCAGCACTGACGCCGGATGCCGAACTTGAGGCGCTGCTCGGGCAACTGGGAAGCCCGGCCACCGACG
>CAZWUZ010000185.1:2148-7850 GCA_964637655.1 uncultured bacterium
AACCGACGCCGGAGCCGGTGGCGGAACTGCCGGCAGCAGCACTGACGCCGGATGCTGACCTTGACGCGCTGCTCGGGCAGTTAGGCAGTTTGTCGACGGACGCATTGCCGGTGGAACTGCCGGAACCGGTTGCGCCGGCGCCGGCACCCGCTATGGAGCAGTCCGCCGCCGCCCCGGCCCCGGAACTGGAACTGGAACCTGCGCCGGAACTGCCGGCAGCAACTGACGATGAGAGCGAACCGCCGGCATGGGGAGCAGCGGAGGCGGGGATCGAGACGCTGTCTCCCCCGGTGCTGCCGGTGGCGGAACAGGAAGAACTGGCGGCAGCACTCTCCGGTTTGACGGTTGGTGCTGCGGGCGCGGCGCTGGCCGCCGGGGCGCTGACCCCCGCCCCGGTGACGCCGACAGCGGCGGCACGCCCCGCTGCGCCGGTGGCACCGTCACGAACTGCCGCCCGGGAAACGCCGCCCCCGCCGGTCAGTCTGTCGCCGGAAAAACAGGTACTGGCCTGTCTCAAGGCGGGTATGTTCCGCGAGGCGCAGGGCCTGCTCAAGCAGCTGATTGTCGCGTCACCGGCGAATGCCGACCACTACTTCAACCTGTCGGTGGCCTGCCAGCGCCTGCATGACCGGGCCGGAGCGCGGGCGGCGCTTGAACGCTGTCTCGAACTCGATCCGCATCAGTACCGCGCGATGTGCAACCTCGCGGGCCTGTACTATGAAGACGGCGATCTGGCGGGCGCGCAGGAACTGCTGGAACAGGCGGTGAGCATCAACCCGTTTGACACCCACAGCGCCAACAACCTGCGGCTTATCCGCCGCCAGCGCAGCGGCACGGTCAACGACAAGCGGCGCGTACGCCGCTGACCTGATGTCGTCACGGGACGCCGGCCGCCTCGCTGCTTTCCGGCGGCGGGTGCTGGCGTACGCCCGCCGGCCGCGTCCCTTTCCGTGGCGGGAGACCACGGACCCGTACGCCATTACCGTCTCGGAAATCATGCTGCAGCAGACGCAGGTGCAGCGCGTGGCGGAAAAATACCCCGCGTTCCTGCAGGAATTTCCTGATGTGCAGACGCTCGCCCGCGCCCCGCTGGCGGCGGTGCTGCGGGCGTGGAGCGGGCTGGGCTACAACCGTCGCGCGCTGGCCCTGCACCGGCTGGCGCAGGTCGTGGTGGCAGAACATGGCGGCAGGATGCCGCGCACGGTGGCGGAACTTGACGCGCTGCCGGGCATCGGGGCGGCAACAGCTGCGGCCATCTGCGCGTATGCCTACAATCAGCCGGTGACCTATCTCGAAACCAATATCCGCGCGGTGTTCATCCATGAATTTTTCCCGCGCCGGCGGGCGGTCAGCGACGCGAAACTGCTGCCGCTGGTGGCACAGGCACTCGACCGGCGCCACCCGCGGCGCTGGTACAATGCGCTGATGGATTACGGCACCCGGCTGAAACGCGACCATGCCAACCCGGCCCGGCGCAGTGCCCACCATACCCGGCAGAGCGCTTTTGCCGGCTCGGACCGGCAGGTGCGCGGACTGGTGCTGCGGCGTCTGCTGACCGGAGCGCAGACCGCGGCCGGGTTGCGGCGGACAGCCGGTGTCGACGCTGCGCGCCTGCGGATTATTCTCGAAGGCATGCTGCGCGAGGGACTGCTGCGGCGGAAGAACAACTGCTACACCGTCGCCTGAGGTTCAGGCGGACGGGCAGGAGAAATGCTGGTTGATGTAGAAGGCGAGCAGTTTTTCCGCTGCGGGCTTGCACTGCCCGCAGACGGTGGCAAGCTTGGTCCGTTCCTGCAGATCGAGGAAGGAGCGGGCGCCTTCGAGCACCGCGTGCTCGATTTCCGCGTCGGTGACGTTCATGCACTGGCAGATGACACGGGCTTTTTCCGACCGCACCTTCTCCGGCATGCCGTGCGTCGCATAATAGTTGTCGATGGCCGCCCGCAGGGCCTTGTCCCCGAGCACCGAGCAGTGGATCTTGTGTTCGGGCAGGCCGCCAAGCTGTCTGGTGATGTCCGCCGGGGTCAGGTGGTAGGCGGCGTCGAGGGCCATGCCCCTGACCATTTCCGAGAGCATCGAGGTGCTGGCAATCGCGCTGGCACAGCCGTAGGTCTTCCACCGGCAGTCGCTGATCTTTCCGTCCGCCACCTTGATCACCACCAGCATCTGGTCGCCGCACTTGATGTTCCCCACCTCGCCCCGCCCGTCCGGCGCGAACGCCGCCTCGTCGTCGAGAATATTGCGCGGGTTCATGAAGTGGTCCTTGACGTTCTCGGTGTAGACCCAGTTCGCATCAGCCATGTCAGCGTTTCTCCGTGTAGGCGGTGGACATGCGGCGCAGCCGCGCAATGATGGGCGGCAGCTGCTCCAGCACGTAGTCGATATCGTCGTCGGTGGTGCCGCGCCCCAGGCTCAGGCGCAGGGAACCGTGCGCACATTCGATGGGGACGCCGGTCGCCATGATGACGTGGGACGGGTCGAGCGACCCCGAGGCACAGGCCGAGCCCGTCGAGGCGGCGATGCCGGCCAGGTCGAGGTAGAGGAGGATGGCCTCTCCCTCGGCGCCGGCAAAGGCGACGTTGAGCGTGTTGGGGAGCACCTCGGTGGGATGGCCGTTGACGTGCGTGTCAGGAATGCGTGCGACGATGCCGTCGCGCAGCTTCTCCCGCAGCCGCTGCAGGCGCGGCGTCTCCGCCGCCATCTCCGCGCGGCGCTGCGCGATGGCGGCGCCGAACCCGATGATGCCGAGCGTGTTCTCCGTGCCGGCCCGCCGTCCCGCTTCCTGGTGTCCCCCGCGGATGAGCGGGCAGAAGGGGATCCCCTTGCGGATATAGAGCGCGCCGATGCCCTTCGGGCCGTACAGCTTGTGCGCGGAGAGCGTCAGAAAATCGACCCCGAGTTCCTTCACATCGACCGGGACCTTACCCGCCGCCTGTACCGCGTCGGTGTGGAAGAGCGAACCGTGCTCGTGCGCGAGCGCGGCACAGGCCCGGATATCCTGCAGTGTGCCGATCTCGTTGTTGGCCAGCATCACCGAGACGATTCCCTTGTGGTCGCCCAGTACCTGCGCCAGCTGCTGCAGGTCGATGCGCCCGTGTGCATCGACCCCGAGAAAGATGACGCGCGTGCCCCGCTCCTGCAGCCCCTTGGTCGTTTCCAGGATGCAGGGATGCTCGATGGCAGTGGTGATGATGTCGGTGCCGCCGCGCAGGGCGCACAGTTTCGTGCCGCAGGCGACCAGCGACAGCACGGTGTTGTTCGCCTCCGACCCGCTGCCGGTGAAGACGAGCTCCGCCGGGTCGGCGTTGAGGAACGCGGCCACCGCGGCCCGGCTCTCCTCAATGGCCGCGCGCGCCCGCCGCCCGTAGACATGCATGCTCGACGGATTGCCGAAATTGTCCATGGCCGCCAGCATGGTTTCGCGCACCGCGGGATGCAGCGGGGTCGTGGCGTTGTGGTCGAGGTAGACACTGCGTTCCATGGCCTGCTCCTTGCCCCCCGTATTCTACACCCCGCCCGTGGCAGCGTCAAACGGCGCAACCGGGTTGGCAGGCGGCGCGGCCTGTGGTATAAGGTGGTCAGCGACGCGAAGAGGAGGATATCTCATGCTCGACCCTGTCGTGCTGCGCCAGCTGCCGCCGCTGGCTGATTTCCGTGATGAGGACCTTGCCCTGCTGGCGGGAGTGCTGCGTGAGCGGCAGTTCGTTGCCGGTGACCTGGTCGTTAACGAGGGGGAAATCGGCAGCGATCTCTTCCTGCTCCTGGCCGGCGAGGTGGCGGTCCTGCGCACGGGCGCGCGCAGCGAGCAGAAACAGGTCGCGGTTATCGGGACCGGCGAAATCTTCGGGGAGATGTCGTTTCTCGACCGCAAGCCGCGCACCGCTTCCGTCCGGGCACTCAAGACCAGCCGGGTGCTGGTGTTGACCCGTGACCGGTTCGAGTTGCTCTATCAGGAGAACCTCGGGGTCTATGCCCGTTTTCTGCGCCTGATTGCCGATACCATCACCGCCCGGTTGCGCAAACTTGGTGCCCAGGTCAACCAGCGCTCGCTGTGGGCGTAACTGACGGCAGGGCGTACGGTAGCGCCGGGGCGTCTTGACAGATACAAAAAAACGCGGTATAATAGCTGTGCTTGGAGCATAGTTCTCCACGGAAGGGGGAGCCGCCATGCAGATCAACAACAACACCGCACTCTTTGTCCAGCGCTACCTGGGGAGCACCCAGGGGGAACTCGAGTCGCGCCTGCAGAAACTCGCCTCGGCGCTGCGTATCAACAGCGCGGCCGATGACGCTGCCGGCCTGGCCATCTCCGAGGAGTTGCGCGCGCAGGTCAACGGGCTTGACCAGGCCGCGCGCAACACCCTCGACGGCATCTCCGTGCTGCAGACCGCCGAGGGCGGCATGCAGGAAATCCAGGACATGACGCAGCGTGTGCGCGAACTGTCGCTGCAGGCGGCCAACGGCACGCTGACCGACCAGGACCGCGCGCTCATCCAGCGCGAGGTGGGCCAGCTGACGCAGGAAATCGACCGCTTTGCCGGTACGGTCAACTACAACGGGCAGAATCTCATCGACGGCACGTACGCCAATCAGGGACTCACCCTGCAGGCCGGCGCCAATCAGGGGCAGACGGTCGAGGTGCAGCTGCAGGCGATGACGACGACCGCGCTCGGACTTGACGGCCTTGATGTCTCGACGCAGGCGGGGGCGCAGGCTGCGGTTGGTGCTGCGGACGCGGCGCTGAGCGGTATCAGCGGGCAACGCGCCGCCATCGGGGCGCAGGAAAACCGCCTGTCGTCGACGTTCAATTTCACGAACATCCAGAGCGAGGCGCTGACTGCCTCGGAATCGCGTATCCGTGATGCCGACATGGCGTCCGAACTCATCGGCCTGACCCTGGCGCGCCTGCGCGAGCAGGCGGGTACCGCCATGCTCGGCCAGGCGAACCTCAACCAGCAGTCGGTGCTCAACCTGCTCGGCTGATTACCCCCGTTGTTCCCCCGGCGTGACTGAACCGCTGCTCGTCCTCGACGGGCTGACCTGTTGCTACGCCGGTGCCGTGCGTGCCGCGGTTGACCGTGTCTCGCTGACGGTCGTCGCGGGCGAATGGGTCGGCCTGGCCGGGCCCAACGGCGCGGGCAAGACCACGCTCCTCAAACTCATCAGCGGCATTCTCCTCCCGACCGCAGGCACGGTGCGCGTGGCGGGATATGACCCGGCCGACGATACGCAGGTGCTGGCGGCGCGTCAGCACCTGGGCATCGTGCAGGCGAATGCGGGAATGCAGCTGGTCGCCAACACGGTCGAGGAGGATGTCGCGTTCGGCCTGAGCAATCTCGGAGTGCCGTCGGCGGCACTGCGGGAGCGGGTGGCGGCGATGCTGGCGCAGCTCGATATCGCGCACCTGGCCACGCGTCTGCCGCATACGCTCTCCGGCGGAGAAGAGCAGCTGGTGGCGCTGGCCGGCATCCTCGTCATGCAGCCGCGCGTACTGGTGCTCGATGAGCCGACCGCGCACCTTGACGCGGCGGCGGCGCGGCGCGTGCGCGCGGTGGTGGCGGACTGGCTGCGTGCCAGCGGCGGCGCGGTGGTCTGGATCACCCATGACGCGGAGGAACTGGCGGAACGGACACGGGTGCTCGGGCTGGCCCGCGGGGCGCTGGTCTTCGACGGCCCGCCCGCGCAGCTGTGGCGTGACGGGG
>CAZWUZ010000186.1:0-7828 GCA_964637655.1 uncultured bacterium
AGGAGGCGCGCCTGACCGAAGCGGTCGCCGAACGCATAACCGACGCCCGCCCCCGCGGCGGTAACCACCATCAGCGAAAACCAGAGCAGAAAAATGTGTGAGCCGCGCATGCCGAACAGCCGCATACCGACCGACGAGGAGAGCGCCTCGGGGAAGTTTGACAAAAACAGGCCGGCAATGAGCGTGTAGGGGATAACCGAGAAAAACTCCGGGGCGATACCGGCCGCCTGCTGTGCCGCGACCAGCGCAAGGAAGCCGGAACCGATGACGAAACTCTCCGGGATGCCGTCGAGCAGGATGCCGAGCCAGATGGCCAGCGGGGCACTGCCGTGGGCCGCGCGGGCGCGGCTGATCTCGTGCCGGTCAGGGACATGCTCGCCGCGCTGCAGCGCCATGGTGGCGCGTTTCGCCCAGCGCGCCGCAGCCGCCACGCGCGTCGTGTCGTGCACGGTGAGTGCGCCGAGCCGGTCTGCCGCCAGCTGCCGCGCCGCGGCGTCCAGTTCCGGGCAGTCGCGGCGCAGCCGCGCGAAATCCTCGCGCCGCAGGACGTAGGCGGTGACCTGCCCGGCAGCGGTTGCCGTCGCGGTGCGGGGGGCGCCCGTCAGCAGCGCGATCTCGCCGAGCACGTCGCCGGGCCCGAGGGTGGCGAACAGTTCGCCGTTGCGGCTGAGGGCCACCGTGCCGGTGTCGATGAAGAAGAGCCGGTCGCCGCTGCTCTCCTGCACGAACAGCACTTCACCGGGGGTGAAGGATACCGGGAAGAGCAGGTCGACGAGGCACCGTATCGCTTCGGGCGGGAGCGCGGTGAGCAGCTTGACCCGGGCGAGCGCACGGACGATTTCCGCCTCCTTGCGCCGGCGGCTGCGCGTGAGGTAGGTGACGGTGGTCGAGTACTTGCGCAGGAAGCCGCCATGCGCGTTGACCAGCTGGTCGAGCACGACGAAGAGGATGCCGCCGACGGCACTGCCGCCGAGCAGGGCGAAGAAAGCATGACGGATGTGCAGGTCAGCACCCGGGGCGATGACCGCGTTGACCGTCGGGGCGATCAGTTCGATGGCCAGCGCGGCGAGCAGCGCCCCGGCGCCGAACGCGGCGAGCAGCCCGACCAGCACCGGGCGCGGGCGGGTGAAAATGCCGAGCAGCGAACCGAGCGGGAGGGAAACGGCACTCAGGCCGCCGATGATGACCGCCCAGGTCAGGTAGCGGGCATCGCCGGAGCAAAGTGCAGCACAGGCATCGGTCATAGGCACCGCAGAAGTGTAACACCGGGCTGCGCATCGCGTCAAGGTGCATTGACGGCAGACGGTTCAGGTGTTACGATGCGCCTTACTGGCGGAGGCGCCGACTGGAGCGCATGCACTGCACTGTTCCGGAATATGCAGCGATTGCCGGATACGCCTTTTCCGCAGCAAGCGGGAACAGCGGCGGGCAGGAGTGAACTCTATTGCACAGGACAAGGGCATGGTGCGACTGCAGCCATACGGAATACTCCTAACTTCGCTGTACCTGCTGGCGAACGGGGTTGGCGGGCTTGCTGTCATAGGGTCAAGCCGGGACGCATTTCGCGCGGCGGAGAGCGCCATCACCGCGCTGGGGTATTCCCCTTTTGTCCTTTTTCTTTCAATGATGATCATCTTCCTTTCTGCGACAGCAGGAGGGGCGGGCCTGCTGCTGCACGCACGCTGGGGATGGTGGGCGGCCCAGTATTATCTGCTCTACGGAGTACTGCGCATGGGCGGGGCGCTGATGCAGGGGCCGTTCATTGACGCACCGGGCGGCTACCTGTTCAAGTGGCTGGTTCGCGGTCTGATTTTCTGGTGGCTGGGTGGCTATCTCGCGCATCCGGACCGGGCGGAGCGTTTCGGCCTGTCGCCGATGGAAGCCCTGGCCGGCAGACGACGCGTATGGCGGACGGTCAGCGGCACGTTCGGGGTACTGTCGTTGCTCAATATGCTGGGGGGGATATTCTGAAATGCGCGAAACTGAATTCTTCTACCGGCTGACCCCGGACTGCGTGCTGGCGGCAGTCGAGTCGCTCGGCCTGGAGCCGACCGGCGCAGTTGAGGCGCTCAACTCGCTCGAAAACCGCGTCTATGCCCTGCCGCTCGACGAGGGCAGCGCGGTGGTGGCGAAATTTTACCGCCCGGGACGCTGGACGGCGGCGCAGATTCAGGAGGAGCACGATTTTGCGCGCGAACTGGCGGCCGCGGAGGTGCCCGTCTGCGCCCCGCGCGATTTTGGCGGGCGGACGCTGCACGCAACCGACGGCATCCATTTCGCCGTCTGGCCGCGCACCGGCGGGCGCGCCGCCGACGAATTCTCCCTTGCCGACCTCGAAACGCTGGGCCGCGTGCTCGCGCGCATTCATCTGGTCGGGGCACAGCGCCCGGCCCCGGCGCGACTCGCTTTTTCCGCTGACACCTATGTCCGCCAGCCGCTGTGCTTCCTGCAGCACGGCGGTTTTCTGCCGGCTGCCTGCGCGGAGCGCTACGCGACCGCGGCGGAGCAGGTGGCGCTGCTGTACGAGCAGTATGCGGCCGGCATCCCGGTGCAGCGCATCCACGGCGACGCGCATCCGGGCAACCTGCTGCGCGGCAGCGACGGGTTTTTCTTCCTCGATTTCGATGATTTCGTCATGGGACCCGCGGTGCAGGATTTCTGGATGCTCTGGACCGGAACGGGTGACGAATTGCGCCGGCAGCAGGATGCCTTTCTCACCGGCTACGCGCAGTTCTGCGACTACGAGGCGTCATGGCTGCGCCTGCCGGAAATCCTGCGCGCCATGCGCTGGATCCACTACGCCGCCTGGGTGGCGAAGCGCTGGGCTGACCCGTGCTTTCCCGCCACGTTTCCGCAATTCGGCACGCCCGGCTACTGGCAGCAGGAGACGCACGATCTCGAAGAACAGGTGAGGAAGATCAGGGCGGCACTCGATCCGGGGGGCGCGCCGGCAGCGACAGAACCGGAACTGACCAACAAGGATTTCTTCTGGGACTGGGAGGAGAAGTGATGCCGCACCTGACGGAGGAGCAGCGGCAGGAACTGGCGGAACTCATCGAGCTGCGGCTGACCCGCGCGGCACGCGACCTCGAACGCCTCGAACGCGGCAGCCGGCCGGTGGAACTCGACGGCTCCATCGGGCGCGTGACGCGCATGGACGCGCTGCAGAACCAGCACCTGGCGAAAGCGATGTACGGGCGGGCGGCGGACCAATTGCCCGCGCTGCAGGCGGCGCAGGCGTCGCTGCAAGCCGGGACCTACGGCGTCTGCCGCTCCTGCGGTGAGCCGATTGACTACGAACGCCTGCTGGTGATGCCTGAGACCATGACCTGCATGCAGTGCTCGCGCTGACATGAACCTGCGCGGGCGGGCGGGACGCTACTTCATGCTGTTCGCTGCCCTTGCCGGGCTCGTCAGTTTCTTTGTGCGCCTGCCGCTGGCGGGTGCGGTGGTCGGCTACGCCGATTTTATCGCCTACTGGAGCGCGGGCCGCGTCTTCCTCGACGGCGGCAATCCGTACGACGGGGAGGAATTGCGCGCGGTGCAGAAGGACGCGGGGCGGCCCGACAAGTGGCCGCTGATGGTCTGGCAGCCACCGTGGGTGCTGCCGTTCACCGCGCTCGTCGGTCTGCTGCCGTTCTGGACCGCGCGCGCCCTCTGGCTGGTCTTCAATCTCTACGTACTCGTGGTGGCGTCGGAATATTTGTGGCTCTGGTGTGGCGGCCCGCGTGAGCAGGTCTGGGTCGGCCTCTCGGCAGGACTCTTTTTCGTTCCCTGTACCATCGCCCTCTGGTGGGGGCAGATGAGCATTCTCGTGCTGGGTGGCATTGCCCTGCTGCTCCATGCGCTCGAAACGAAGCGCGATCTGCTGGCGGGTGTGGCATTGCTGCTCATGGCCATCAAGGCACATATTCCCTACCTGCTCTTTGTGCTGGTGCTGCTCTGGGCATGGCGTGAGCGGCGCTGGCGGGTGCCGCTGGCGGGTGGCCTGATGCTGCTGCTGGCGGGTGGTGGCGCGCTGCTCTACAATCGCGCCATCGACTGGACGCTGCTGGCCGCGGGGCAGGGGCCGCTCGCCTACCGCGTGACGACGCTCAGTTTCCTGCTGCGCGATTATACCGGTGTCACAGCGTGGCAGTTCATCCCGAGCGCACTCGCCGTCGCCGCGCTGCTGTTCTGGTGGCTGCGATGCGGTCGTCGCTTCGACTGGCAGACACATATGCCCGGCTGGCTTATCGTCTCGGGTGTGACGATGTGCTATGGCTGGCTCTATGATCTCGCGGTGCTGCTTCCCGTCATTCTCGTCATGCTCGCCGGGGTGACCACCTCGCCGTTCTCGCTGCGCAGCGCCCTGACGGTTTCCGGCCTCGTCATCGTGCAGATGCTCCTCGCGGGGATGCTCCCGGTGGTCAACATGTTCACCACCGCGTGGTGGATGCCGCTGGTTATCGGCGCCATCTATCTCGTTGCACCGCGTGTCCGCCCGCCCGGCACCCCGCTGTTTCCTGACCGGTAGCAGGCTGAAGAACTGTCGCCTCACGCTATCTAAGGCCGGTCATTCCCGCATTGTTCAATCGGGGCAACTATTCAGCCCGTCTGTCCCCTCGCCCGCTGTTCATAGCGGGAGAGGAAGACGCGCAGCGTCAGGTGAGGGTTGCAAGGCGCACACATTTTTCACCCTCACCCCTGCCCTCTCCCACTGCAGGCAGCGGGAGAGGGTGAATAGTTACCAATCGGGAATCCAGTATCGGAGTCGTCCGGAACGAAGTTTCCGCACGACCCCTGCGGGGCTTGCTCGCTTCGCGCAACCATTGTACCGCTCTTCGCGGTATCGGTTGCGCTCAGCTATGCGACGCTGCCGGTGAACGCGTCGAGTTTCTGCTGCAGCAGTTCGTAGGTCTGCCCGATGGTGCTGCTGACGAAGTCCGGGGTCTCCTTGCTGAAAAACTCATCGAGCAGTCCGCGCGCCTGCGCGAAACCCTCCTCGATGGCGTTGCGCATCAGCGTGCGGAACTCATCCTGCACGGTGTCCGTTTCGCTGCCGGCGTGGTTGGCGCTGAATGCCGGGAAGAAGGAGGCGGCAAAATCCATGATGCGCTGCGCGGTATTCTCCGGGCTGTAGAACCCTTCCAGCGTGGCGGCCGCTTCGGCTTCGGCGGCCGGGTCCGCTGCTTCCGCCACAGCGGTGGTGGCCGACGCGTAGAGCACTTCCAGTGATTTGCTCACCGCGTACAGCTGCTTGCCGTCCGCGGAAAACTCCACGCGGTCGCTCTGCAGGCGCATATACTGCAGTGAAAGCGTGGAACTGTTCTTGCCGGCGGTACTGGTTTCCGGCTGGTTGAACATGCTGGCGTAGCGGGCAAGTGCGTCCTGATTGGTAAGACCGGTGAGTGGATTCATCATACCCTCCTTGGTATCCGAAATCCCGTTAGGTTGTATGCGAAAGATCCGTCTTTCGCCCCCTGCCTACAGTATCGTCAGGTGCGGGGGCCCGCTTGAGGTATTTCGTATCTGCCCAGGTGCTGACCGGGTTGCAATACATGCAACTATGGACTGCAGGATAACGAATTGTGACGTAATCGAGCAAAAACGGAAAGGAAGAAATCTAACAAACGATACAGCGGGCTGGTTCAGCGGGCGAGGCGCTGAAACAGGTTGCTGACTTCGGTAAATGGTGATACGGGAGTGGTTTCTGCCGGTGCGGTGACTGGCGGTGTCGGAGCTGTTGCGCTGTCGTTGCGGTTTCCGCGCAGCAGGCCGGTCAGTCCGCTGACAAATTGCAGCGGGGCATGGACTATTGCCGATGGCAGGCCAAGCAGGTTGGGCATGGACGGGTCGATGCCGTAGGTCGGGGCATGATACGTGCCGCCGATGCGGAAACCGATAACGGTTTTCCCCGCGTCGTTGCTCACGCCGCCGAGCGAACTGAGCGGAATGCCGCCGATGAATCCCGCCAGCGAGGAGGAGGGGACGCGTGCCTGTCCGCGCAGCGCGAGCGGACCGTCGAGCCCGACATTTCCCGTCACGGCGAGTGCGACCTGCTGATTGCCCAGGCGGAGCGGTTCACTGAGCGCGACGCTGCCGTTGGCAATGGTGAAGGCGACGCTCCCCGAATCGAAACGGGTGAGGAGTGCAGGGTCGCGCAGTCCGAGGTAGGGAGCGAGTTTCGTCAGTGCCGGCAGGTCGGCGACCTGCGGCTGTTGCAGGCGCAGCCAGCCGCTGCCGTGATAGCCGGCAGTGATGCTGCCGTCACCGCTCAGCGCAATGCTGCCGGTGAGGGTGCCGCGCGTGGCGGCGTCAGGCGCATCAAACGCCGCGCCAAGTTGCTGCAGGCCGAGCGCGTCAGCAGCCAGCACCAGCGTGAATGGCAGACCCGCCGCGGTTTTACCGGCGCGTCCGCTCAAGGTGATGCCGCCGCCGCAGGTGCGCGCGGTGACCTGCTCGAAGGCGAGGTCGCTGCCGCGGAAACCGATGGTGCCGCCAATGCCGGTCAGCGCCAGCGCGGGCGTGGTGAGTTGCGCGCTCGCGTTGGCCGGAATGAGCGTGCCGCTGACCATGGTCTGCTCGCCGCGGCGCGTGACGTTCAGTGCGGCTGCTCCGCGTCCGCTGACGGTGATCCCCGCCGGGAGCAGCGGATCAGTCGTGAGCGTGGCCGCGCGGGCGAGGTCGAGGTTGTCACCCGTGATCTTCAGGTCGAGCGAAAAAGGGGCGAACCCGATGGTGCCCTGCCCGCTGCAGGGGAGGCCGCCGACAGCAAAAACCACGGGCGACAACGTCATGGCGTCCGCACTGACCCGGAAGGGACCATTGAGCCGGTCGAGGCGGTGGGCGAGTGCGGGAACGGTCAGCGAGCAGTCGCGGAACGTGAAAGCGACATCCGCGAGCGACGGCAGATGTCCGCGTTTGAGCGCCAGCGCGGCGGTTACGACACCGGCACCGTCGATGGCGCTCAGCGCGCCGGCCAGCGGCTGCAGGTGGCGCAGTTCGCGGACGTCGGCGGTCAGGGTGATGTCACCGGCACCGGCGGTGGCGAGCGAATCGCCGGACGGCAGCGGCCAGGGCAGGTTGGCGTCAGTGACCGTGAATTCGCGCAGCAGGCCGGCCACCGAACCGCTGCCGGCGACAACCGCGATAGCGTCGCCTGCCAGCAGCGTGAAATCGGCGGTCAGCGCAGGGGCGGGTGCGCCGGCGGCCAGCAGTTCCGCCGGCAGCCCGAGCGGGATGAGCGGCAGCGCCTCAGTGTGCAGCGCGAGGGTGGCGGCAGCGGGCGCGTAGTCGCCCTGCAGGCGCACAGTCCCATCGCCCACTGCGGCGGCGAGGTCGAGGTCATAGGTGCCGGCGTCGAGACCGCTGATGCTGCCGCTGATCTGTTCCAGTGTCAGGCGCCGCTGCGGCGTGACGTAGGTGACGCTGCAATCGTCGAAACCAAGCGAAGAGAGTTTGAGCGCGCCCGCACCGTCACCGGACGGCTGCAGCAGGTCGTCGATGTTGGTGCGGCCGTCGCTGTCGGTTTCAATGATGACCTGCGCCCCGGTCAGTGTCACGCCGCTGATGCGCAGTTCGCCGCGCAGCAGCGCGCCCCAGTCGGGCGAGATATCGGCACGTGCGAGGCGCAGCAGCGGGTCAGCGCCGAAGCCCGGGGTGTCGGCAACAGTGATATCGACGATGCCGACAGTGAGGAATCCGGGGGCGAGGCCGCCCAGTGTGACGGGACGTCCGAGCGCCTGTTCCGCCGCACGCCGCACACTCTCCGCATCAGCCAGCAGGTAGACCGCCAGCGACAGGAGGAGTACCGCAAGCAGCGGCACGCCGATGATGAGGGCGCAGA
>CAZWUZ010000187.1:0-7693 GCA_964637655.1 uncultured bacterium
AGAGACCGAGCAGGGTGATGTCGTCGGTGATTTCGGCGCGGCCGGCGAAACGGCGCACGTCGGCGACGAGATACGGCAGGCAGTCATCCGGGGCGCCGGTGCAGGCCTCGACCGCGGCGAGCAGCCGGTCGAACCCGTAGCGGTCGCCGCTGCTGTCGGCCGCCTCGGTGATCCCGTCAGTATAGAACAGCAGGCCATCGCCGCGCTGCAGTTTCATCTCGAAGGTCGGATACTTGAGGCCGGCGATGATGCCGAGCGGCGGCGCCCCCTGCAGGGTCAGCAGTTCCGCCGTGTGCGTGCGAGCGCGGCGCAGAATCGGCGGCAGGTGTCCTGCCACCGAGCAGACGATCTTGCGTCCGCGACGGCGGTAGAACCCGACAAACAGAGTGACAAAATGCCCCTGCACCGTCTCCTGCACGAGCGCATTGTTGATCGTTTCGAGAATAGCGCCCGGATCGCGCATGGTGCGCGCGAGCAGGCGCAGCTTCCCCGCGATATTGGCCATGTAGAGCGCGGCCGGCATCCCCTTGCCGGAAACGTCGCCGATGACGAAAAAGTACTCGTTGCGCGAGACGGGAATGACATCGTAGAGGTCGCCCCCGAGTTTCTTGGCGGCGAGGCATTCGGCGAAGAAGGCGATGTCCTCCTCCTGCGGCAGCGATTGCGGGAAGAGGTGGCGCTGCACGCCCGAGGCGAGATCGAGCTGCTCGTCGAGGTGGCGGTGGCGCTTGCGTTCGTGCTCCATCTGCACCTTTTCGATCACCCCGCTGACATGATTGGCAATGATACCGAGAAAGAAGGCGTCGAGGTCGGAGAACGGCTCGCGGCTGCGCTTGTTGTTGACGTTGAGCGCGCCCACCACGCGGTCATGAACGCGCAGCGGCAGGCAGAGCAGTGACACGGTGCGGTAGCGGGTGCTGCTCTTGCGGCGGAAGAGCGGATGCGACTCGATGTCGCGGATGAGCAGCGGCTCGCCCTTCTGCAGCACGTAGCCGGTGATCCCCTCGCCGACCCGGATGACGGACTTGGTAATGACGCGGGGACTCAACCCGCGCGCGGCGCGGATGCGGAATAGCCCGTCCTTCTCGCTCTCGAGCACCAGCGAGCAGATATCCACCTGCAACAGTTCGGCGGTGATGGTGACCAGCCGCTGGTAGATCTCGTCCGGCTTCTGCGTCGACATCGCCAGATCGCTGATCTGTTTGAGCAGCGCGATGCGCCCCTCGAGCCCGTCCGGTGCGGGAAAGAGTTCCTGGTCCGTACTCATGCGAGCACCTCCTGCGGGGTGATGGGGAGCGTGTACGCATGGCGCCCGGTCGCGGCGAAAATCGCGTTGTTGACGGCGGGCGCCACCGCGGCGAAGGCGACTTCACCCACCGCCTTGGCGCCGTAGGGGCCGCTTGGTTCGTGCGGCTCGATGAACTCGATGACATAGTCCGGCTTCTCGAAGATGGTCGGAATGCGGTAGGCGAGCAGGTCGCGCGCCTGCGGGCGCCCCGCCGCGGAGTACGGCTGGTCCTCGTAGAGCGCGTAGCCGAGCGCCTGCAGCGTCGTTCCTTCCATCTGCCCCTCGGCGAGCAGCGGGTTAATGATGATGCCGCAGTCGGCCACCTGCACCAGCTTCACCACGCGCACCTTGCCCGTGCGCGTATCGACATCGACATCGGCAAAAGTGGCGACGAAGGGGGGCGAGGCGGTCTCCTTCTTGATGGTGACGGAAAAGACGGTGTCGACGGGTTTCAGGTCGGCGAAGAGCGCGGTCGCCACCTCCGGCAGCGGCAGGCGGCGCTCTCCCGCGACGACCGCGTTGTCGGCAAGCAGCATCCCGTCGCGCGGCAGCGCGTATTTCTGTGCCGCCCAGTCGAGCAGCCGCTCCCGCAGTTTCGTGCAGGCGGCGAGCACGGCATGCCCCGCGAAGTAGGTGGTGTTCGAGGCGTAGGACCCGGAATCGTACGGGGTGACAGCGGTATCCGCGGTGATGATATGGATGTGCGACAGCGGCACCGCCAGCGTCTGCGCGGCGATCTGCGCGAGCACGGTGTCGGCGCCTGTCCCCACATCCACCGCGCCGCTGAGCAGCTGGACGCTCCCGTCCTCGTTGAGCGACACCGTCACCGACGAGCGCGTGATGTTGGCAATCCCGCTCCCCTGCAGCGAAATGGCCATCCCCTTCCCCGTGCGGATATCGGGGTGCGGGGCGGGACGCGCGCTGCCCCAGTTGATGAGTTCCTTCCCGCGCGTGATGCAGCGCGGCAGTTCGCAGGTGGCGATGACTTCGCCCGGCGGCGGTGGCGTGACGAAGAGTGTCTCCATCGGCAGCCGGTCACCCTGCCGGATATGGTTGCGCGCGCGCAGGTCGGCCGGGTCGAGCCCCAGTTTTGCCGCTGCCTCGTCCATCAGCGATTCGAGCGCGAACATCACCTGCGGCTCACCGTAGCCGCGGAAGGCGCCGGCCGGGGTCTTGTTGGTATAGACGACCCGCGCATGCACCCGCGCATGGCAATGCGGGTAGAGCGAGGCGATGCGCATCGTCGCCAGTTCCGCCACGGTCGACCCGTGCCCGCCATAGGCGCCGGTATCACTGAGAATATCCGCGTCGAGCGCCGCCAGTTTCCCGTCGCGGGTGAACGAGAGCGACAGGGCGGTGCAAAACGGGTGGCGGGTGCGGGCGAAGAGAAAGACCTCCTCGCGCGTCAGGCAGAGTTTGACGGGGCGCCCGAGGCGCTGCGCCGCGCAGGCGACCAGCGGTTCGATGAGCGCCTCCTGCTTGCCGCCGAAGCCGCCCCCGATACGCGGCTTGCGCACGCGCACCATGGAGAAGGGGAGGTCGAGCGCGCGCGCGACGATGCGGCGCACGTCAAACGGCACCTGGGTCGAGGAGATGAGGTTGATGCGCCCGTACTCGTCAGGCCAGGCGATGGCGACGTGCGGCTCGAGATGCACGTGCTGCTGTTTCGAGGTGGTGAACGTGCCGTTGACCGAAACGAGGTCGGCCCCGGCCGCCGGCGGCGTGCCGTGGGTCCAGGTGAATTCCGCCGCGAGGTTGCGCGCTGCATCGGCGCAGTTGGCGATGCCTGCCGGATGGATGGCTGCCCGCGGCTGTTCATGCGCGTCGGCGAACGTCAGCATCACCGGCAGTTCGTCATAGTCGACGCGGATGGCGGCGCAGGCGGCGGCCGCCTGTGCTTCCGTGTCGGCCACCACCGCGGCCACCGGCTCGCCGTAGAAGCGGACGGTGTCGGTAAGGATGCGCGTGTCGTACGGTGATGGTTCCGGGTAGCCCTGCGCCGCGGTGGTAAAGCGGGTGGCCGGGGTAGTGGCATGCGTCAGCACGAGATGCACGCCCGGCAGCTGTTCCGCGGCGGAAGTATCGATGCTGCGGATGCGGGCATGCGCCACGGTGGCAGTGAGTACCTTGAGCGCCAGCTGCCGCGGCAGGTTCATGTCGCTGGTGTACAGCGCGCTGCCGCGCGTCAACCCGTCGCCGTCGAGTTTCTCCACCCGTTCACCGACCGGGGTGGTCAGGTGATGATGCGAGGCGAGCACGTCGCGCGAGGCGCGGCCGTTGATCAGGTCGAAAAAGAGCTGCGCGCCGCGGATGATCTTTTCGTAGCCGGTGCAGCGGCAGAGATTGCCGGAGAGCGCGGTCAGCAGCGCCTGTTCGTCCGGGTCACGGTCGGCAAAGTAGAGCCCGGCAGTGGCCAGCGCAAAGCCGCAGGTGCAGAAACCGCATTGCGCGCTCCCCGCCGCCTTGAAGCAGAGCGGGAGCAGCGCCAGTTCGTCATTGTGCGCGATAATGCCCTCGATGGTCAGCACTTCGCGCCCGGCCGCCTGCCGCGCGTTCAGCAGGCAGGAGAGGACCGGGGCGCGGTCGAGCAGGATGGTGCAGCCGCCGCAGGAACCGCCGTCGCACGCCTGGCGCAGCCCGCGGTACCCCTCGCGCTTGAGCAGCTGCACGAGCGTCATGTTCGCCGGCACCCCGGCAAAACCGCGCTCCTGCCCGTCGATGCGCAGCGTCAGCATATCGTTCATGGCTGCACAGCGGCAAAGGCGCGTTCAGTGATGACCGGGAGCAGACGTTGCCGGTATTCCGTCGTGGCGCGCTGATCGCTCTTGGGCGGCGGCAGCGCCGCCGCTGCCTGCACCAGCGCGGCCGGTCCGTCAAGATCGCGGAAGACGCGCAGCTGCGGCCAGTAGGCCATGAGCGCGCAGTCGTACAGGCCGTCGGTGCGGGCGAGCACGGTCAGGCCGATGGTGGCAATATCACGACCGAGTATGCTCTCCTTGTGGTACAGACCCGAACGATACCGGGCGAGGGCAGCCGCCGGGAACAGCAGCGCGTCGAGCACGGCCTGCTGCGGCAGGACGAACCGTCCGCTGCTGGAAAGTTCTGCGAACGGCCTGACCACGACACCGTCGCGGGTGAGCAGCCGGCAGTCCGGCGCCAGCAGGTAGAGCGGACCGAGCGTATCAGAAAAATCGAAGTGCGAGATGAGGTTGCCGCCGACGGTGGCGACGTTGCGGATCTGCGGCGAGGCGACGCGCGCGCAGGCCTGCGCGAGCGGCGGCAGTGCCGGCGGCAGGCCGGCGGCGGATGCGACCGCGGCCAGCGTGGTGCCGGCCCCGATGACCACACCTTCTCCGGTGCTGTTGATGTCGTGGCTGATGATATGGCGCAGGTCGATGAGGCGGGCGAAGCGGCTGCCCCGCCAGTGGATGGTGATGCCGCCGGCAAGGAAGGCGCGTGACGTATCGCCCTCGTCGAGCAGGGCAAAGAGCGCGGCGGCATTCTCCGGCGCATAGTAATGCTGCGTGGCGTGTTCCGGTCCCATGCGGCAACGAGCATACCATATTCCCGCCCGCCCGGTAAAACGAAATGGGGACACACACTTTCAGAAATGGGGACACACACTTTCGTGCAGCAGACCCGATGAGGCGTTGTCTGTGCCGTGTACCCGTGGCGGGAGATTCGCGGCTCGGCGCCGGCGCTCCGTGTGCTCTGCGTGCTCCGTGGTGAAGAAATGCTGGTGTCAGGCAGGAGGACCGTGCAGGGTTTGCGCGGCACTGCGTCGCAGTGTTAGAATCAGCGTATCTGAGACAGGGGAGAATACCATGCAGGCATTGATTGACAGCGTGGTGCGCAATATCGGCACCGTTATCAAGGGTAAGGATGGTGTGGTCCGCGACGCGCTCGCGGTCTTTGCCGCGGGCGGCCACCTGCTGCTCGACGACCTGCCGGGCGTGGGCAAGACGATGCTGGCGCGCGCGCTGGCGACGTCGTTCGACCTGACGTTCAAGCGCATCCAGTTCACGCCCGACCTGCTGCCGGGCGACATCACCGGCGGCATGGTCTGGCAGCAGAAGCAGGAGAGTTTCACCTTTCTGCCCGGACCGGTCTTCGCGCATATCCTGCTGGCGGACGAAATCAACCGCGCCACGCCGCGCACGCAGGCGGCGATGCTCGAGGCGATGGGCGAGGGGTGCGTCACCTGTGACGGGTCGGTCCACCATCTGCCGCAACCCTTCTTTGTCATCGCCACGCAGAACCCCATCGAGTCGCTCGGCACCTTCCCGCTGCCGGTGGCGGAGCTCGACCGCTTCGCGGCACGCAGCGCCATCGGCTATCCCGACGCGGCGAGCGAGCGGGCCATGCTCCGCTCGCAGGAGCAGGGGCATCCCATTGATACGCTGCAGCCAATCGCCTCCGCGGCGCAGGCGCAGGCACTGCGTGACGCCTGCCGTGGCGTGGCGGTGGCGGAGGAACTCGAGGACTATATCGTCCGCGTGGTGGCTGCGACGCGCACGGATGCCGGCCTGAAACTCGGGGCCAGCCCGCGCGCCGCGCTTGATGTGCAGCGCCTGGCCCGCGCCTACGCGGTATTTGCCGGGCGGACGCATCTCGTGCCCGACGACTGCAAGCGCGCGGCGGCGGCGGCGCTACCGCACCGGCTGATCGCGCGCACCGCGGGCGACAGCGTCGAACGCCTCGTCGCGCAACTGCTCGACACTGTAGCCGCGCCGCGGTAGGCCGATGGCCGCTGCTGCGCCGCTGCGGGCGCTCTCGCGCCGCTGGCTGACCGTCTACCTCGCCTTCAGCGTGCTGCTCTATGTCGCGGCGCCGCTGATCAACAGCAACTTCTGTTACCTGCTGGCGGCGCTCTACCTGCTTGCCGCGCTGCTGCTGTGGAAGCCCGGGCGCCTGCGCCCGCAGGTGCAGGCAACGGTGCCGCGGCGCATGACGGCGGGGACGGTCGTCCCGGTCAGCATCCGCCTGCAGCAGCGGGGCTGGCTGCCGCGGCTCGTGCTCACCGCGGAAATGGACATGCCCGACGGCATTATCCTGACGCCTGCCGCCTGGCAGGTCGCCGCGCTGCCGCCGCGCGGCAGTCGCGCGGTGGGAGGGATGCTCAGCGCCGCGCGACGCGGCGCCTACCTGCTTGGCGGTGTGCGCGTCACGCATTACGGCTACGGCGGCTTTTTCGGCGATACGGTGCACACCGGTGAGGAACAGGAACTGCTCGTCCATCCGCACCCGGTGCGCGGGCTCGACTGCGCCGCGCTGCTCGCCGGGCGGCTGACGGCCACCGGGCAGCGCTACGTTCCCGCGCGTGCGGGCGAGGAATTCCACGCGCTGCGCCCGTACCAGCGCGGCGATTCGCTGCGCCGCATCCACTGGCGCACCACCGCACGCACGGGCGAACTGACCGTGGTGGCGACGGAAACCCCGGCGCTCGAAGCGCCCGAACTCTACCTCGATACCGCGGTCGCTGCCGGCGATGCGTTCGAGTTCAACGTGCGCGTGGCGGCCACCCTGCTGGCGTATCTCGTCGCTACCACCGGCTGCTCGCTGCGCGCCGGGCAGCGGCATGCCGCTGCCGGCAGCGGCGTGGAGTCGGAAACCGCGATGCTCGACGCGCTGGCGCGGGTGCAGGCGGGCGAACCCGCGCCGCCGCCGCGCGCGGTCAGCATCATCGTCACGCTCCCGGGCAGCGCGCTGGCGGGAAGCCCGCCGGCGGGGGCCATCGTGCTCGTCAATGACCTGTGGGGTGATGGGGCGGCGGCGGCGGACACGCTGCCGCTGTCACGCTACGGGGCGGAGCGCGACGCGTGATCATCGACCGCATCCTGCGCCCGCGCGACCCGGCAGACGAGGCGTATCGCGCCGATCCGGCGGCCGGCATCCCGGGCGGCACGGCGCTCTCCTTCATGCTCGTCGTCTTCGCGCTGCTGCCGCTGGTCAGCGCGTGGAACAGCGTGCCGGCGCTCGCCGGGTTCCTGCTGCTGCTGCTCGCCGGGTTCCTCGTCGACCGTTACGTTGTCCTGCCGCGCGCCGGCTATATTGTCATCCGCGTGCTCGGCTGGCTCCCGGTGGCCTACGTCTTCGTCGGCATCTACTGGCTCGACGACGCCATCTTTGCGGTCATCGGCAACGTCCTTATCGCCTGGGTGGTGCTCTACAGTTTCGAGGCGAACCGTCGCGGCTACCTGCAGCCGATGCTGATGATGTGCGGCATGGTGCTGATCGTCTCGTCGCTGCTGCGCCGCGACGGCGTGCTGCTGCTCGGGTTCATCGTGTACGGCGCCCTCTTCCTGCCGGTTACGGCGCATGGGGCCGCGCGCGCCGCCGCCCGCGTGCGCCGTGCCCGTGTGCAGCGCGGCAGCCTTGCCGACCAGGCGCTGCTCGTCGCCGCCG
>CAZWUZ010000188.1:0-7690 GCA_964637655.1 uncultured bacterium
GGCAGTTACGCCACGCTGCTCGGCAATCTGCGCGGGCTGGCGGCGGCGAAAGCGGAAGCGCGTTCGCTGCTGCCGCAGTTGCAGTGCAGTTTCGTCCTGCTGGAGGAAAACCTCGACGAAATCGACTTGTTCATCGAGCGCATGGCGGAATTCTCCCCGCACCGCTTTGTCTTTATGCATCGCGACTGGGCGACGCCGCCGCCGGAGCGGCGGGGGGCGGTGACTGCCGCGCTGCGGCGGGCGCTGGCAGCGTGTGTCCGGCACCGCGCGCTGTTCGAGGAAGTGCCCGCCTGCTGCCTGTCACCGCAGGAGATCGGGGACGCCTATGGCGTCGTTCTGCCGCCGTTGCCGGGGCCGGCGCGCTGCCGCGACCCGTGGCACTTCCTGCGGCTGACGCCCGCGGGCGACATTTTCCGCTGTGTCAATACGCAGGTGGCGGCCGGGAACATCCGGCAGGAGGATATCGCCGCGGTGTGGAACGGCGGGGAATATGTGCGACTGCGGGAAAAACTTGCCGGGGATGAGCCGTACGGACATTGTCGCGCGTGCGGCCTGTTTACCGGCGGCAACGTCCGCTACCGCCGCTGGCGTGAGCAGGTTGATAAACTGCTGGCTGCCGCGCTGCCGCCGGCAACGGGCAACGGTACACGGGGGATCATGCAATCCCGGCAGGGCGCTGATGGCCGCTGACTTGCCGCTGACGCTGCCGGAGGCGGACTGGCAGTGCGCGGGGTGCGGCGAATGCTGCCGCACCGACTGGATTGTGCCGGTGGACCCGCAGGTGGCGGCGCAGCTCGACGGGTGGTATCACGGGTCGGCAACGCAGGCGACGGCCGACCCGGAACTGCTGCAGCTCAAGCATGGCGGCGCCGACTGCGTCTTCATGCTTCCGGACAACCACTGCCGCATTCACCGCGCACACGGCTATGACGCCAAGCCGCTCGCCTGCCGGCTCTTCCCTGTCGCGCTGGTGCGCACGCCTGACAGCATCGACCTGAGTTTCGCGTGGGACTGCCCGCAGGTGCTGCCGCAGCGCGCACCGTCGGTGGCAGCGCGCGCAACCGGCGAACGGCTCGCGGCGGCGGCGGGGGAACGCATTCCGCAGATAGCGGCGCCGCACGGCAGCCGCGGTCCGCTGGCGTGGGAGACGTACCGCCGTTTTCGCGACTGGTATGCCGATGAACTGACGGGGCAGGCGCGGGTGCGTGACCTGGTGCGCCTGCTGGTGCGCGCGGCGGACACGGTGGACGACGCGTGGCAGATGCCGGACGCGGGAGAGCGGGTCGATCTGATGCTTCCCTGCGGGGACGACCCGCTGGCGCGGCGGCGCGCGCTGGTGCTGCTGCTGCGCCTCGCGGAACAGTGGTTCAAACTTCCCCCGTCGCGGCAGAGCAGCCGCAGCATGTCGTTCGCCCCCGCCGGCTGGACGCTGCCGGTGAGCGAGCTCGAACGGCTGATGGAATCGCTCGAGGCGGAAGCAGAAGACCTGCTACGCTGCTATCTGCGCGAGCAGTTGCGGCGGCAGGCGCTGGCGCGCGGCGGCACACTGGCGGAAAACGCGCGCCTGTTTGCTGTTGCCTACCGGCTGACACTGCTCTTCGCTGCGGCAGCGGCACTGCAGATGTCGCGCGCGCGTATCGACCGTGACGCGCTGCTGCAGGGAGCACGGCAGTGCGACCGCTACTTCTCGCTGCATTTGCGGCTGGCCGGACAGGGGCTGCTGGCGGATACGGCGCGCGGCTGGCTGCGCTCGCTGCTGACGGGGCGGCAGTTCCTGCGAACGGTGGTCGGCTGACATGACAACAAAACAGAAGTATCGCAACGCGGTCTATATCGTGCGCTGTAGCGACGGTACGCTCTATACGGGGTGGACCAACGACCTGCCGCGACGCCTGGTGGCGCATAACACGGGGACGGGGGCGCGCTATACGCGCGGACGCGGCCCGGTGACCCTGGCCTATTGCGAGACGTTCCGCCTGCGTCGCTCTGCCATGCGGCGCGAAGCTGCCATCAAGCGGCTGCCGCGCGCGGCCAAACTGGCGTTGCTGCAGGAGCAGGCGTGATGGACCGCGCCCGCTGGCTGGCGCTGCTGCTCTTTGTGGTGCTGGCGGCAGCCGGCACCTGGCCGGTGCTCCCGACCATCGGGCGCGCGCTCCCCGGCGACGGGGGCGACGCCTATCACGGCGCGTGGGCGATGTGGTGGCTGGCGGAGAGCGTGGCGGGGCGCCTCGACCTGTTCGACTGCCGCCTGCTCTTTTATCCCGTCGGGGTGTCGCGCGCCAATGATTCGCTGTCGCTGAGCAACGGCATCATCGCGCTGCCGCTGCAGTGGTCGCTCGGGCTTGCCCCCGCCTACACCATCCTCTTCCTGCTGTCATTCGCGCTGGGCGGCTGGGCGGCGTACCTGCTGGCGCGCGCGGTGCATGTCCCGTCCGGCCCGGCGCTGCTGGCCGGCATCGTCTTTGCCTTTGCCCCGTACCACGTGGCGCATTCCCTCGGGCATCTCGACCTGATGCCGGTGCACTGGGTGGCGTTCTTTTTCCTCGCGTTGCTGCAGGTGCTGCGCGGGCGCGGCGGGCTGTGGCCCCTCTGGGCGGGCCTGTTCTTCACGCTGGCGGCACTGAGCGCCTGGTACTACCTGCTCTACCTGATGCTGGCGGCGGTGACGGCGTGGCTGCTCTGCCTGCTGACACACCGGGTACGACTGCGTGACGGGCGCTGGTGGCGCGGCTGCCTGCTGGCGGCGCTGGTCGCGGTGCTGCTGCTCGCGCCCGTGGTGGTGCCGGTGGTGCTGACCTGGCAGCGGCAGGGCTTTGTGGCGACGGAGGATGCCGCGTGGTATTCCGCGCGCTACGCCGCGGATATCGCCGCGCTGCTGACCCCGCCGCGCTATCACCTGCTGCTGGGCAGCCGCGTGCAGGAATTCTACGCGCAGACGCTGCTGGCCAACGAGGTGGAAGGGACGGTCTATCTCGGGCTGCCGGCGTTGCTGCTGGCGTGGTACGGACTGGCGCGCGGGACGGGACGCTGGCGCTGGTGGGCGGCGGGCGGTGCGCTGGCGGCGCTGGTGCTCGCACTCGGCCCGCTGCCGCTCTGGCGCGGCGAGCCGCTGGCGGGACTCAAACTACCCTACTGGTACCTGCTGCAACTGCCGCTTTTTGCGCATCAGCAGGCGGCATCGCGCGCCATGGTGCTGACGTATCTCGGGGTGGCACTGCTGGCGGCGGCCGGGGCGCAGGCACTGCACGCGCGACTGCAGGCGGCACGCTCGCGCCACGTGCGTGCCGCCGCACAGGTGTTTCTGCTCGGGGCTGGCGCCCTGCTGCTGCTTGATTACCTCTGCCTGCCGTACCCGACCTCGCCGGCGACCGTGCCGGCGTTCTATCACCGCCTGGCGGCTGATACGCGGGCGGGGGTGCTGCTCGAACTCCCCGGCCTGTCGCGCAGCACGTGGCAGTATTACCAGACCGTGCACCGGCGCCCGCTGATCAACGGCTACGTCTCGCGCATCCCCGCGGCGAGCCGGCGCGCGGCTGACGGGGTGCCGCTCTTCCGCTTCCTGTTCAATACCGACCTGCAACGCGCCATCGGGCGGGGCGAGGTGACGGCGGTGGCAGAGCATGGGCACATACCGTCGGCGCGCGACCTCGCCACGCTGCAGGCCTACGGGGTCAGTCATGTCATCCTGCATCATGATGCCGACCCGCTGCAATTCGGCCCGCTGGCCGCCGCGCTGCGGCGCAGTACCGGCACGGACGGTGTCTGGCAGGACGCACAGACACTGGTGTTCCCTGTTCCGCCCGGTGGTTGACGACGCGCATGAATTGGGCTATACTGATCGTATGTGCATAGGCGATAGCATATGGAACTGATCATCATCGTGATCATTTTCCTCGTGCTGGCCGGCGGGGTGGCGGGCGGGCTCTACTTTTTTGCCCGCAGTTCCGCGGACAGCGCCGACCGCCTGCTGCAGAAAGCCACCACCCTGTACAATGCGAAACAGTATGCAGAGGCGGTACCGGCGCTCAAGGAAGGGATGGCGGCGGCGGCCTCGGCCAAGCCGCTCCTCTCGCTCCTTTCGGCCATCCCCGCCTTCAGCGGGCGCTGGCAGGCGCTGCAGCATGCGGTGGACAAGGCGGCCAGTCATCTCGCCCTGGCCCAGCGGCAGACCGGTGACGCGGCCGCGGCCATCGCCACGCTGCGGCAGAAGGTGGAGCAGAAGCAGGCGCGCGCCACGGATTACGCCGAACTGATCGAACTGCTGGCGCTCGACGGCAAACTGGCCGAGGCGGAACCCTATTACGAGCAGTTGAAGGCGCATGCGCGCGGACTGTCTGACCGCCTGCGTGCGGGCGGCGGCAACTCCGAGCAGCAGTATGCGCACGGACTGATCCTCGCCGGCAAGGGCGACCTGGCGGAGGGGGTGGCGGAACTGCAGGCGGCGCTGGCGCTCGACCGCGACCTCGCCCCGCGCATCCTGCAGTTTGCGCCGCTGTTCCTGACCGCGGCGGCGGCGGCGCCGGTCTGGCAGTTCTTCGGCGAACTGCTGGACCAGGCGGGTCAGCCGGTGAAGGCGCAGGAATGTTTCGAAAAATGCCTGCAGGCGTCGCCCGATGACCGCGTCCTGCTCGAACGCATCGCCGACCTCTGCCGGCGCAGCAACCGCGACCAGGAGGCGCTGGCGTGGTACGAGAAGGTGCACCGCCTGGCGCCTGATGACCGTGGCGTGCTGCGGCGGATGCTCGCGCTGCTGCAGGCACACGAGCAGACGGCGGCGATGATCCCGCTGCTGGAGAAGCTGCGCACGTACGAACCGGACAACCTCGAGGACCAGAAAACACTGATCCGGCTCTACCAGTCGGTGAAGCGCGACGACGATGCCGTGCGCCTGGTCAGCAGCATGATCGAGAAATCACCCCACGACGCGGAAAACTACTTTCTGCTGGCGGAACTGTTCATGCGCACGGGGCAGTCGGACAAGGCGATCCTCGCCTACGAGCGGCTGCTCAAGCAGAATGTGAGCAAGCAGAACATGGTCATGCTGCACAAGATGCTGCCGGCGCTCGAGGGGTTTCTCAAGGCCGCCCCCGACGATACGCTCGCCCTGCGCCTGCTGATGGAACTGCGCGACAAGCTCGGCATGGACGGCTCCAAGCCGCGCTACCGGCTGGCGAAGGTGAAACTGGCGGCGGGCGAGTTCGACGAGGCGTTCGTCCTCTTCTCGGAACTGTGGAAGGGTGAGTCGGACCTGAAGCACAAGGCGGGCCTGATGATGGGCGAGTGCTGGCTGCAGAAGAAGAACGCCGACCTCGCCCTGCGCCACTTCCAGCAGCTGCTCGGACTCGACCTCGACCCGGAACTGAAGCGCGACGTCACCTACGCGCTGGGGCGCACGCACGAGGACCTCGGCAATCTCGAGGAGGCGCATCGCGTCTACGGCGACATCCTGCTGACGGCGCTGGAACACCGCGACGTGCGCGAGCGCTTCGAGAAGATCAAGCAGCGGCTGGCGGAGAAGCGCCGGCCGAAGGTTTCGCCCCTCGCTGCGCCGGCGGGCGGGAGCACGGTGATGGACCTGAACATCACCCGCTACGACCTCAAGGAGGAGCTCGGGCGCGGGGGGATGGGCGCGGTCTACCGCGCGCACGACACCAAACTCGACCGCGACGTGGCGCTCAAGGTGCTGCTGACGGAGACGGGCGACGCGGAACAGACGGAGCGGCTGCTGCGCGAGGCGCGCGCCGCGGCCAACCTCAACCACCCCAACATCATCGCCATCTACGACGTCGGCGACAGCGGCAAGTTCAAGCATATCGCCATGGAACTGGCGGATGGCGGGTCGCTGCGCGCGCTGCTCAAGCAGGAGAACGGGACGGGGCTGGCGCCGGCGCAGGTCAAACGCCTCTTCACCGAATTCGCCGAGGCGATGGCCTACGCGCACAGCAAGGGGATCGTGCACCGCGACATCAAGCCGGAAAACATCATGCTCGACGGCAAGGGGCACACCAAGGTGACCGACTTCGGGCTGGCGCGCATGGAGACGGCGTCAACGATGACGCAGCCGGGGATGGCGATGGGCACGGTGCAGTACATGGCGCCCGAGCAGATCCGCGGCGAGAAGCCGACCCCGCGCGTCGATATCTATGCCGCCGGCTGCATGCTCTACGAGATGCTGACCGGGCGGAGCCCCTTCCCGGGTACCGACATGGCATCGATCATCTACAACCACCTCAATACCGAGCCGGCCCCGGTCACCGAGGTCAATCCGAAACTCCACCCGCGCTGGCAGGCCATCGTGGCGAAGATGCTGGCCAAGGAGCAGACGGCGCGCTATCAGTCGTTCCTCGATGTCATTGCCGACCTGCTGATGTTCGAGGTGTAGGGTGCTGCGCCTGCGCGTGACGGACGGCGGAGCGGAACGCAGCATCGACCTGCCCGCGGCCGGTACTTTCGTCGTCGGGCGCAGTCCTGACACCGACCTGCCGGTGGGCGACCCGCGCATTTCGCGCCGCCACCTGCAGCTGCGCATGGCGGGCGGGAAACTCTACGCGCAGGACCTCGGGTCGTCCAACGGGACGTTCATCAATGATGACAAACTGACGGCGGAGCGCGAGGTGCAGGCGGGCGACCGGCTGCGCCTCGGGGCGCTGGAGCTGACGGTGGCAGTGGCAGAGGCCGCCGCCGCGCCCGCCGCGGCGCCGGACCTCCCGGCGTGCGGCATGGCGGTCGACATGGTCGATGCGCAGGTGAGCGTCATCCGCAAACTCGACCTGGCGTCGGCGCTGCAGGCGGCGGTGAAGACCGAACGCCTCTCCGCCATCCACCGGCTGAGCGAGGCGGTCGGCTCGCTGCTCAACCGCGACGCGCTGCTCGACCGGCTGCTGGCGCTGATCAGCGAGACGCTGCCGTTCGAGCGCGGGGCGGTGTTGCTCAGCGAGGACGGGAAACTCGTCCCGCGCGCCTGCCGCGAACGCAGCGGGACGGCAGCAGCGCTGCGCGTGCCGTCGAGCATCGCCGAACAGACGCTGGCGTCGGGAACGGGACTGCTCATCGCCGACACGGGGGCCGACCCGCGTTTTGCCGCGCAGCAGAGCATCGTCGCGCTCAATATCCGCTCGGCGCTCTGCGTGCCGCTGATCGTGCGCGGCACGCCGCTGGGCATCATCTACGTCGACAGCGGCGCGGCGGCGGGAACCTTCACCGAGGACGACCTCAGCTTCCTCTCGGTGGCGGCGGCGCAGGCGGCGCTCTTCATCGACAACCTGAAACTGTTCGCGCGGGTGCAGGAGGAGGAGCGGCAGCGGGCCAACCTCGCGCGGTTCCTCTCGCCGCGCATCGTCGAGCGCGCACTCGCCTCGCCGGCGGGGATGGCGCTGGGCGGGCAGGCGCAGGCGGCGACGATACTCTTTGCCGACATCCGCAACTTCTCGGAACTGACCGCGCGGCTGCCGCCGCAGGACCTGGTTGCGCTGCTCAACGAGTACTTCACCGCCATGACCGAGGTGGTGTTCCGCTACGAGGGAACGCTCGACAACTTCATCGGTGACGCGCTGATGGCGGAGTTCGGGGTACCCTTCCCGCAGGCCGACGACGCGTTCCGCGCGGTGACCGCGGCGCAGGAGATGCGGCGGAAACTGACAGAACTGCGCGGACGCTGGACGGCGCGCAACCTGAAGGGGTTCGATATCGG
>CAZWUZ010000189.1:0-7579 GCA_964637655.1 uncultured bacterium
GGCCTGCTCAACAACATACGCCGTGTAAGAATCCTCGCTGGTCACCGCCAGCGCGTACGGGGCATGCATGTCGAACAGGTGCAGCCAGAGGAACAGCGGCCGGTCGATATGCGGGGAGCGTTCCAGCCACTGTGCCAGCGCCGTCACCGTCTGTTCTCCGGCCCGCATGTCGCCGCTTCCCGGCAAGGCATCGTCGAAGTGCACGAAACCGCGATTGAACCCGTACTGCCGGGTCACCGTCCAGCCGCTGACAAACGCCGCCGTCCGGTAGCCCGCTTCCTGCAGCCGCTCCGACAGCAATGTCTGCTCCGGCGGCACGGGGACGATTTCCTTGACCCCGTTGTTGCCCGGCAACAGCCCGGTAAACAGCGCCGCATGTGACGGCACGGTATGCGGGAACGGCGTGTAGGCGTATTCGAACAACGTCCCCTGACGCAGCAGTCCGGTAATGGTCGGGGCATATTCCTCCGGGTACCCGTAGGCGTGCAGTGCCTGTGCCCGCAGACAGTCGATGTCAATAATCACCACATGCGGCGGCGCGGTTATGCGTTCCCGCCAGAACCAGTTTCCCGCCGCCGTCAGGCAGACCACTGCTGCCGTCAGCAGCCAGACCCGACGCATCATGCCCCCCCCCCGCCGCGAACGAGCAGCACGATACCGTCACGGAACCCTGCCACGACAAATCCCTCGTCGCTGATCTTGCGGCGGGCGAAAGCCAGGGTGGTATCCGGGATATCAGGCGGCACGCAGTTATCAGTAAGGTCAAGCAGATAATACTCAGCCGTTGACATCGGGTCGAAGAACAGGAAGATCTCCCGCCGGGCACTAAGATAGGCCCAGTACTTGTATTCCGTCCCGACCGAAGCCCCGCCGGGAATCATCTGCAGCAGTTCGCCCGCCTGCGCAAAACGCTCCGCTGTCTTGTTCCCGGGCACAATGAACTGCCGCGTACCCAGCAGCGGCAGCGGACTGTCAAGCCGATGCAGCAGCAGCGTGCCGGCGATAACCAGCAACAACGGAAACTTCCACCCGGCCTGGCCGCGCAGCATCAGGCGAAGGCGTACCGCCCCATCCGCCGCCGCCATGATGAGAAACGGCAGTAGCGGCGCATTGTACTGCTGGTAGATGGTCCGGGTTCCCTCGAAACCGCTGAGCAGGTTGAAGAGCAGCTGCGGGGCCATGACAAGCCACCAGCGCGGCGCCAGCAGCGGCAGGCCGCCGAAGCCGAGTACAAGCAGGAACAGGTACTTCGCCGTTGCCGGCATCAGCGCCTGACGCACAAGCAGACCCGGATCGTGCAAAAGCGCGAGCAGTTTTGCCGCACCGGTATCGCCCGGCAGGTAGCTGAAATACGTCGTGTAGAAATACGCCGGCTCCCCGCCCGGCGGGGCGAAGGCAGGCAGCACCCACCCGATCAGCAGCAGGTAGGCGCAGAGCCCCGCCGCAAGGCAGGCCAGCCCGTGGCGCACGCGTCCGGAGAGCAAAAAGAGCATGCCGATGGCAGCAATCGTCACGCTCATCGATTCGTTGATGAGCAGGCTCAAACCGAGCAGCAGGAATGTCGCGCGGTGCCGGCCTCGCTGCCAGCAGGCAAACGCCGCCAGATAGACCGGGACGGCCAGCGTCACCGGATGGAAGTCGAACAAATTGATGTACTGGGTCACCGGACTGGCCGCGTAAGCGCCGGCCAGCACCAGCGCCGCCGTGTCACCGGTTCTGGTCCGCACTGCCAGCCAGGTCAGCGGTATCCCGGTCGCCAGAATCAGTGTTTGCGTCCAGAGCAGCAGACGGGGGTCTGGCCACCACGCATACAGCACCGACAGCGGCAGGTAGACGACATCGAAATGCTCGCGGAAAATCGGGGCATGCACCCCCGGTCCGGTCGACCAGAGCAGATTCCCGTGGCAGGTATTCCACAACACCTGCGTGACCACGCCCAGGTCAAGGTCACCGCCGCCGCGTTCGTAGCGGTTTACATTAAACCATCCCATACCGGCAGCATAGGCCATTGTCAGGCAGACCACTGCTGCCAGCGTAATGCCGTTCTTGCCCGGTTCGCGTTCGCGCATCGTTCCCCACCACCAAAACAATATGGCATCGTAGCACCCGGCGGCCGCCATCGTCAACATACCGCCCCCGCACTGGTATTCTCCCGCGCAATCAGCAGACCTGCCAAATGTGCCGGCCACTCGGTACACCCCAAAGACGCTCATGCCGATAGTCAGGGGCGACGGCGGAATTCGGGGAGACAGTATGCAGCGGTCTTCGAATTGCTGACGTGTCTGCACATCGGGCCGGTACGCGCCAGCATACGGGCAGGTAAGCAGTATCCCGACGCGGCGCCAACCCATGAAGCAGAGAGCAGATTCCACTGCCGTCGACACACATCGGACACCATTGACGCCTGTCAGCGGCGGTGATAGAATGCCCGTATCCGGGGTGGTGGTGCGGGTATCCGTTTGTTGTCAGGCACACAGCACCTTTGCTCCTCCGCAGATTATGCGCCCCGGTACTGAGCGCGCAACGGAAAGGTATCCGTACATGCTGCTGAGCAGCCCGGAAGTACTTGCACGTACCGCGATAATCCGGCTGTGGCAGGCAGCGGGGAAACGGTTGTGCCCGCATCGGCCTGCGCAAGGCAACAGCGTGGGGCGCAGTCTCAAACGGCAGCGTGTGTTGCCGGGATCCGGCGGCCGCGGCAGAGCGGACTCCCCGGCGGCAGATATCCAGCAGCAATTGTGCCGATGAGATTCTCGTTTTCTCTGCGCCGGTGGCTGATCAATGCCGGGCTGTTCCTGCTTGCCGCGTTTGCAACCGTGGCACTGCTGGAAGCGGGGTTCCGCCGGTGGGGAGCAGTCAGCGACGCATGGGGCGATACCTTGGCTGCACAGTTATGGTTTTCCCGCTACTGGGGGCCGCTCAATGCACAGGGGTATCGCGATCGCCCCCATACGGCATGGCATGGTAAACGGACCGTGTTCATGATTGGCGACTCGTTTCTTGCCGGATACGGAATTAAAGACCGTCGTGACCGGTTCGCCGATGTACTGCAGCGCAAGCTGGGTGACACGTGGGAGGTGTTTAATCTCGGTGAGTGCGGCATCGATACGCGGGAGGAACTGGGACACGCACACGCCGCGCGCAAATTCACCGGGCAGGCGCCCGACGTTCTGATGCTGGCCTATTACGTCAACGATATCATGGATGCTGCCCGCCGTTGCGACAAAGTTGCCTACGTCCACCCGGAGCCGCGTCCTGTGCTCCGTCCGTTTGTCACTCGCTCGTTTCTGCTCAATTTCGTGTACTGGCGTGTCTATCGGCTGCGGCACAGTGATTTTTGGGATCTGGGGGCAGCTGTCTGTGCGGAACACTGGAGGAACGAACAGGTACAGCAGTTACACCTGCAGGAACTTCAGGACGTTGTTGACTGGTCGCGGCAGGAAGGCAGCAGGCTAGTCGTCGTCATCTTCCCGCATCTGCTGGTGCTCGAGCACAGCAGTACGGTGACTGCCAGGGTTCACGACTTCTTTGCTGCCCGCGCGGTTCCGGTGCTCAATCTGACACCGCAGTTGACCGCATTCTCCCCGGACGAACGTGTGGTCAATGCGGTCGATCCTCACCCGAGCGTTCCCGTGCACCGGCTGGTCGGGGAACTGCTGGTACCGTATGTTTTGAATGAGGTCGCACCGCCGCCGCCGAGCTCGTAGCAGGCGACATTGAGCCAGCCGAGGCCGGCGACATACACCATCACCAGGCAGGCAACCGCCACCAGAATATATCCGCAGTTGCCCGATACGTGTCCGCGCATCGTTCCCCACCGCCAAAACAATATGGCATCGTAGCACCCGTCGGCAGCAATCGTCAACATCGCATCATCACGCGTACACGCCCCCCCCCGCTTCTGGCAAGGTGCCGCCCCAGGAAATATGCTATCTTGCGGGATGGGGAGGTTGCCTGATGCCGAAACGAGACACCATTGCGCTGGTATATGCCACCACCAGCCTGATTCCCTATCATGCCCATTCCCCGCTCTCCATACTTGCCACGGGGGCTTATCTCGAAGGAGCCGGGTTCCGGGTTATCTACTTCGACGAGCGATTCGACAAAGCGCATACGTTCTTCACTGAACTTTCAACCGCGCGCGCGCGCCTGTTGTACATCGGTTTTTCGCTGATCGCCTCGCCACAGATAACCGCGGCGCTCGCACTGGCCCGCCGCTGCGCCCGGTTCTGCCCGGAGGTGCCCCGCATTTTCGGCGGGGTGCATCCGACGCTGGTCCCGGAGTCGGTGCTGGCTCATCCGCTTGCTGATGCGGTTATCCTCGGCGAAGGCGAGATTCCAGCCCTTGCACTGGCCCAGTCCCTGGCTCGCGGAGAGGCGCGCCCTGCCATCGCCAATGTTATCTTCCGCGGTATGACAACAGCAACGGAGGACTTTGTCCCGTCAGTACTCCCCGCCGCGCTGCTCCCGTTTCCCTATGCCACCGCCTACGGTGCTGCACTGCTGCAACGATGTCCGCCGCTTTCGATCAGCTACGAACTGTCACGCGGCTGTCCCTGCCGGTGCGCCTTCTGCTACAACGTCGCTTTCCGTCACAGTATCCCCCGCACCAAGCCGCTGGCCACGGTCATTGCCGAACTGCGTGAACTGCATGCGCGGGGGGTGCGCCGGTTGCAGTTCGTTGACGATAATTTTTCCGGCGGGCGCGCATATCTGGACCAGTTGCTGGCCGTGCTGCGCGAACTGGATTTCCGCTGGAGTCTCGGCCTTTCCATCACGCAAATCGATGCGCCGCTGGTCAACGCGCTCAACACCAGCGGGTGCGAGTGGCTCTTCTTCGGTCTCGAAGCACTCGACGACCGCCTGCTCGCGGCCGTGGACAAGCCGCAAACCGCAGCCGGCATCATGGCCGGCGTGCGCGCACTACGAGACGCGCGCTTCGCCGTTACCTACTCTTTCATCAGCGGCTTTCCACCGCCGCTGGCCGGCAACGACGAGCGGGCCGAGCTTGCCCGGTCAATGGCGGACGCCCGCCGCATTAACGAATTGCATCCGACCGCTGAGATAGTCATCCAGCCATACCTCCCGGTCCCCCGTACCCCGCTTGAAGGAATGGCCCGGGCCCACGGCTATGTTCCACCGGCGCAGCTCACCGATTGGGCTCGCCATACCGCCGACCACACGCGCATGCCATGGCACCGTCACCCTCGCCGGTTCCGCTTTCTCTACCTGATTTCATTCCTCGCCTTCCGGCATCAGCGCACCAATAAGACCCAACCACTCACCTTGCCGCTTATCGTCCTTCACTACATCGCACGCTGGCGCTGGCGACACGACTGTTTTGCTTTTCCAGTCGAGCTCGGGTTGCTGCGTTTGTACGAACTGCCGGCGCGTTTGCTGCTCTGGTGGCGCAACTGCACGGCATGAAACAGTCCTTGACGGTCAGCATCGTTATTCCTGCCCGCAACGCCGCCGACACTCTCCCCGTGCTCTTTTCTTCTCTTGTCGCCGGGCACGATAAACCGGAAGAAATCATTGTTGTTGACGACGCGTCCAGGGATGACACCGCGGCCGTCTGCCACGCTGCCGGCGTCCGCTGTCTCACCCTGCCCGAAAACCGCGGTCCGGCTGCCGCCCGCAATACCGGCGCCCGCTCCGTTAGCGGTGATATACTGCTTTTCCTTGATGCGGATGTTGCAGTGATGGCCGATACGATCGCCATCTGCCGCACTGTCTTTGCTGATCCTGCTGTACGGGTGCTGGTCGGCGTGTACGATCTTACCCCGCTCAATCCCGGTTTGTTCGCCGATTACAAAGCGCTGCACATCCATACCTTCATCAGCAGCGATACTACGACCGACAGCCTCGAAGGATTCTGTTGTGCCATACGACGCGATGTATTTGTGACCAGCGGCGGATTTGCCGAGTGGTTGCGCACAGCGAGCATCGAAGATCTGGAGTACGGGCATCGCTTGCTTCGCAACGGGCCGCTGCATTTCAGCCGGGCGCTGCGGGTCCGCCACCGTTTTCCCGGCTTCTGGCGCAATGCCCGGCTGTATTTCACCCGCACCTGTGCATCGACTGTCTACGGACTGCAGGTGCGTTACCCGATGGGAGAGTCAAGTTTCCTGCTGCCGGGTATCGGTTCGCTGGCCGCAGCCGCCCTTTGCTGCCTGTTCCCTGCGCTCGCTTTTTCCGTGCTTCGCCCGTATGTGCTGCTGCTGCTACTGCTCCCGGCAGGCGGACTGTTCCTGCTCGGCTCCTGGCGTCTGCTTGCTAACATCATCCGTCACAAGGGGTGGGGGTGGCTGCTGGCGGTCCTGCCGCTGCACTTCGGCTCCTATGCCGCGATCGGGTTCGGAATGTTGGCCGGGTTCTTCGCTTTTTTCTGTGGCCGGCGGATACTGCTCCCCGCCACCGAAACGCATTCAACGCGGCTGCAGCAGTGACATGACCGCCGGTATCCCGGTCAGCCGCCTCTCCCGACCGGTTCCTGTCTCCTGTACCCGCCAGGTCCCGTCAGCAGGGATAACCAGCACCACCCGCGTCGCAGGAAAGCGCTGCCAGGTATCGGAGAGTTCCCGCACGAGGCGATCACGCTCCGCTGCCATACGTCCGTCCACCGACGCACAGCGCCACAGGAGAATATCCCAATCGCTGCAGGCGCCAAGGTACTTGGCTGCGTGGTACTGCTGCAGCCATTGTCCCTCCGTTCCGTCATATCCCTGTACCCGCGCCTGCTCCGCCACTGCCGGAGGCCATGACAGCGAACCTGCGGTGCCCAGCACCCAGCCGCGAAAGCCCGCAGCCGGCGGCGCCGCCAGCAGGGTATTGACAGCTACCACCACCGGCTGCGGTGGCGGCGCGGCGGTCAGCCGCGCAAGCAGGGTGTCAACAACACCCGGAACCGTTTCCCCCGCCAGTTCGATAACTGCAAGCCGCTTCTTGCCGGTATCCGGAACTTCCTCGGGCAGCGCATGCGCCGCCCAGGAATACGGCACCAGCGGCAGGCGCGGATGGCGAATGATGCTCCCTGCGCGCTCCCGCCAGACAGGGTCGGCAGCGACAGTCCCCAGCAGCACACACAGCAGTGCGCATGGCAGCAGCGGTGTCAGCCGTACCCGCAATGCCGTCGGCTGCCGTCGCCGCCGCGCGACAACTGCCAACCCTACGGTCATGAGAAAAAGCACCAGCCCCGCTACCGCCGACCACGGCATGAAGGTAAGTACCACGGCATGGCGGCCAGCCGGCAGCTCGACGGCAAGCAGTCCCTGCGCAGCGCGCACGGTCCCGACCGTCGTTTGCCAGCCGGGAAAGTAGTTCTGGTTGACCACCAGGATCCCGGGCACCGTAAAATCAACCGTGAAACGGAGCACTTGCGGTGAAAACTCAGCCGCCGCGATACGGTTGCGCGGATCGGGCGCATACCATTCACCACGGTATTCCGGCGCTTCCGCCGGCTGCGCCCGGCGCGGCAGCGCGATATCGTTGAACAGCGTTGTGTTCCCCTGCCCGGCCCAGATACGCGGGAACACCCGGGCATTGCGGTTCTCCCCGTCATGCTGGCGGAACGGCGGGC
>CAZWUZ010000190.1:0-5695 GCA_964637655.1 uncultured bacterium
CCAACCTCGCGGTCATCTTCGCGCAGGGGGGGAAGAAGACGATGGTGCTGAGCTGCAACCTGCGCCACCCTGGTGTCTACAAGACCTATGGCCTCAAGAAGAAGCCGGGGATCACGGACATCCTGGTGGGGAGCATCGGCTGGCGGGAGGCGGTGCAGGACCCGGGGATCGACAACCTGAGCGTGCTGACGGCGGGCCCGTACCCGCCCAACCCGGCGGAACTGCTCGATTCCCCCGAGTTCGAGCGTTTGCTGCAGGAATTGCGTCAGGAATATGATATCATCCTGATTGACTCACCGCCGGTGCTGCCGGTGACGGACGCGGCGGTTATCGGGGCGAAGGCGGACGGCATCATGCTGATTTACTTCGCGGGGAAGGCGGCGCGCGAGGCGCTGCTGCGCGCGAAGGTGCAGTTGGAAAGCGTCAACGGCAACATCATCGGGGTGGTGCTCAACCGCATCCAGCCCGAAGGGAAGCTCGGCTACACGTATTATTACCACTACCAGTACCGCTACTACGGCCCCAAGGAACCGGTGGCGTAGCGGGAAAACGCGTCAAGCGGCGGGTCTGACCCGCCGATACGAATACTGCGGGGGCAGGGGAAGCCGCCGCGCAGGGACGGTTGATGGCGCAATACGAGTTGTCCTTTCAGGATTATTTCCGGATTTTCCGCAAGCGGTGGCTGATTGTCGCCCTGTCGGTACTGGTCGCGGTGTTGTTCTGCCATCTGTACCAGAAACTGCAGGACCCCATCTACCAGAGCACGGCGACCATCCAGGTGGTGCAGCGCAACACGCTTGCCGGCCTGCTTTCCGACAACTTGCTTCGTCAGGGCGATGTCATGCATACCTCGCTCGACATCATCCGCAGCGCGGCCATCCTTGAGGAGGTGGCGCGCGCCATCGGGCTGCTTGACGCGTCGACCACGCCCGAGCAGAAACGCCAGCACCTGGCCGCGCTCAAGGGGTGGATCTTCCCGTCGCGCAAGGCCAATACCGAGCTGATCGACATCGTCGTCAAGGGGAACGACCCGTACAAGGTCTGCCGCATCGCCGACGAGACCGCCCGCGCCTACCAGCGCTACGACACGGCGCGTGAGAAGGCGGAAGCGCAGGCAGTGCGCATCTTCGTCCAGGATCAGTTGCGCGAGGCGCAGTTGAAACTGAACGAGGCGGAAGCGGAGATGATCGAGCTGCAGAAGGCGCAGTACGGCACGCAGCTTGATGACAATACCGAACTGACGGTCAAGTCGCTGGCCCAGCTGCAGACCGACTGGATGACGGCGCGGCAGCAGCGGCAGGAGCGGGAAATCACCCTCGCCAAGATGCAGGACCTGCTGCGCCGCGGCGAGTACCGCAACCTCGGCGCGGCGTTCACCGGGGACGGTGACCCGCTCGCGGTCGACCTGCGGCGCAAACTCGCCGCGCAGCAGAACCAGCTGACCGAACTGCTCAAGGAGTACACCGACGCGCATCCCGCGATCATCGACCTGCGCGAGCAGATCACCGCGACCCAGGCGCAGGTGCGCCAGGAAGTGATGCGCTCGGTCAGCCAGCGCGAGGAGGCGCTGCAGGTCGAGATCGACATCCTGCGCACCAAGGAAAGCGCGCTGGCGGAGAAGATGAACCGCCTCAACGCGCGCCTGAGCACGCTCCCGGCCCATCAGCAGCAGGTGGCGGGAGTGCAGCGCCGCGTCACGGTCTATGCCGATATCGTCTCGATGCTGACCCGCGAACTCGAGCAGAAGCGCATCACCGAGGCGTCGCAGGTCAGCGGCATCACGGTCATCCAGGCGGCGACGCCCAATCCGGGCGCGCTCATCTACCCGCGCGGGCAGTCGACGCTGCTGACCGGGGCGCTCATCGGGCTGATCCTCGGCATCGCCTTCGCCTTCATCGTCGAATCGCTCGACACGTCGATCGCCACCATCGAGGACGTCGAGAAGTACACGGGCAAGTCGGTCATCGGGGTCATCCCGCACATCGATATCGAAGGGGAAGTCAAGCGCAAGCGGCGCATGGTCTTCCGCGTGCAGCGCGAGAAGGCGTCGATCAGCGACCTGCAGCAGCGCCTGACCGACATGGAAAAGGACCTCGCGCCCGAGGGCGGGGAACCGCGGCTCGACGCCCGGCTCATCACCTTCTACGACCCGAAGTCGCCCATCTCCGAGGCCTACCGCACCCTGCGCACCAACATCCTCTACCTCGACCAGGCCAAGCACTCCAAGGTGTTTGTCATGACGTCGTCGGGGCCGCAGGAAGGGAAGACGACGACCATCTCCAATCTCGGCATCACCATGGCGCAGATGGGGGCGAAGACGCTGCTGCTCGGCTGCAACCTGCGCCGCCCGCAGCTCTACAAGATCTTCGGGGTGCCCAAGCGCAACGGCGTGGTCGATATCATCAAGGGGGGACTGCCGTGGCAGGAGGCGGTCAAGCCGACGGGCATCGACAACCTCTCGATCATCACCTGCGGCGGCATCCCGCCCAACCCGTCGGAACTGCTTTCCAGCAACGAGATGACCGCGCTGCTGCGCGACCTGCGCACGCATTACGATTACGTGCTTATCGACAGCCCGCCGCTGCTGCCGGTGACCGATGCCGCCATCATCGGCTCGAAGGCGGATTGCGCGGTGCTCGTCTACTTCATCGGCAAGGCGGCACGTGAAGCGCTGCTGCGTGCCAAGGTCATGCTCGAAAACGTGCATGCCAACGTGCTCGGTATCGTGCTCAACGACCTCGCCTCGAAGGCGGAACTCGGGCGCGGTTCCTACTACTACTATTACTACCACTACCGCTACTACGGCAATGAGCGGCGCGAAAAGGCCCCGCTCCCCGGCGGTGCGGAGCGGACATGAGGCGGCTGCCGTTCTGCCTGCTGCTGGTCCTGCTGGCCGGGTGCAGCGTTCCCGGCTGCCCGCGCGGCGAGCAACTGCCGGCCACTCCGGCTGCCGGCCCGGCCGCTGATCCGGCGGCCGAGGCCGCGATAGATGAGGTGATTCAGCAGGCGCAGGCGCTCTATCAGGGACAGGACAGCCCGTTCATCCCCGAACGTGACTACGATGTGGTGCTGGCGCTGTTGCGGACCGGGGTGCAGAAATACGGAGCGGCGGCGGCGGCGGCGAAACTGCAGCTGATGCTGGCGGATATCACCGTCGAGCGGCAGAAATACTACAACAACCGGGAAATGGTCGTCTTCCAGCAGCTGTCGGCGGACGAGGTCAACCGCCGTCTGCAGGGGCAACGCGGGGCCGGTTCGACCTTCGACGAGGCACTGCAGCATGCGGAAGGGTTCGACACCGCCTGCCGTGAATACGAGACGGTCATCACCCAATGGCCGCGCAGCCCCGAGGCGCCGGTGGCCCTCTACAAACTCGCGGACCTGCACGCGGCGACGTTCAATCGCAGCCGCGACCTCGAACGGGCGGCCTTTTACTATCGCAAACTGACCTCCGAATATTCCAACGCCAGCAACGGTGACTGGGCCCTGTACAGCCTGGGGTTGACCTACCGGGAGATGGGGCGCACCGCGGAGGCGCAGGAAATGTTCCGCAAACTGCTGAACGACTACCCGCAGTTTCCCGCCGAGCAGCGCCTGCTGATCCAGAAGTACCTCGACCAGCCGCCGGCGCTGCCGTAGCGGCGCGGGGTTCCCTGATGGAATCCAATAACGCCGTCCATATCGTCGCCGCGCTGCTCATCGCCGGCATCGCCATCCTGCTGTCGCAGTCGATGGTGGCGGGAAATGCCGACTGGGCGATCATCGGCGGTTTCGGCGCCATGTGTGCCATTATTGCGCTGATCAGCCCCTCCACGGGACTCTATCTCATCATCGTCGCCATGATGTTCTCACCCGAGATCCCGTTCATGGACATCATTCCGGGCGGCGGGCGGCGCGCCGTGGTCCGTTTTGACGACCTGATCATCGTCTTTGTCACCATCTCCTGGCTGCTGTCAAAGATCATCCGCCGCGAAGGCAAACACCTGCACCGCACCCCGCTCGACCTGCCAATCGTCTTCTTCATTTTCACCTGCGCCCTGTCGACGGCGCGCGGCGTACTTATCAACCAGGTCTACCCGATGAAGGGGTTCTTCTACGTGCTGAAACTGACAGAGTACATTCTCATCTACTACATGGTGGTCAACAACACGCACAGCACGGTGCAGGTGCGCAACTTCATCAAGCTCTTTTTCTTCGTCGCGTTCGCGGTATCATTATACGGCTACCTGCAGCTGGGTGACGGGGCGGTGCGTGTCTCGGCGCCGTTCGAGGGGGAGGCGGAGCCGAACACCTACGGCGGTTACTTCGTCTTCATGTTCTGCATGATTTTCGCCTTTGTTATTGCCCCGGTGCGCGGGTTCAATCGCTTTGCGCATTTCCTGCTGCTGCTCATCATCATCCCGCCGTATCTGTACACGTTGTCGCGCGGGTCGTATCTCGCCTTTTTCCCCGCCATCATCGCCATGTTCTGGTTTGCCCCGGCCGGCAAGAAGAAACTGCCCATTGTTCTGCTGCTGGCGTCCGTACTCGCCATCCCGCTGCTCCCGGCGACGGTGAAAAAGCGGGTTGAGTATACATTCAGCGGCCGGACTACCTACAACCTGCCGGCCTTCGGCGGGGAGACAAACCAGGTGCGGCTCGACAAGTCGTCGGTGGCGCGGCTGCAGACCTGGGACACGGTGATGGGCTACTGGATGCAGTATCCCATCCTCGGGCTGGGCATCACCGGTGCCGGGTTCATCGATTCGCAGTGGATGCGCACCATCGGCGAACTCGGCCTGCTGGGGATTATCGCCGCCATCTGGCTCTTCCGCTCGTTCATCGCCAACGTGCTGCGTCTCTACCGGGTGCATTATGACCGTGAGGATGATCTCGGGTTCACGCTCGGGCTGGGGTATCTCGGCGGGCTGGTCGGACTGATGATTCATGCGGTGACCGCCAACACCTTCTACATCGTGCGCATCATGGGTCCGTTCTGGTTTTTCACCGGGCTGATTGTCATGCTGCAGAAATTTGAAGCCGATAAAGTGCCTGCGGAGGAGACGGGGACGACGGCGCTTCCGCCCCTGCAGCCGGAATGGCGGGCATGACGGAGCGCATCCTGCTGCTGCTGCTGCTGGCGGCTGCGCTCGCCGTGGTTGCCTGGTGCTGGCCCTGGTCGTACCATGCCACGTTCTTTCCGCTGCTCGATGTCAGCGGACACGTGCTGAAGTCGTGGGCGACGCCGCTGATCCTGCTGCTGCTGCTTGGCGGCTGCTGCCTGATTGTCCGGCGCGCGTTCTTCCGCTGAGGGGGGCGCGGTGAACCGGCGTCCCGCATCGCTGCTGCTCCCGGCGCTGCTGCTGCTGGTCATGGTGCTGGCCGGTGCCGCCCTGGCGGCGGCGATGGAGCAGACCTGGCTTCCTCACTTCGCCACGCCCCCTGCCGCGGTCTGGCTGCGCGTGGCGACCATCATCGAACTGGTGGCGCTTGGTGAACTGCTGCGCCTGCCGCTGCGCTGGCTGGCCGTGGCGCTCCCTTTTGCCTTTCTTTCGGTGGAGAAGTACGCGTGGGGTTCGGCGTATGTCTGTGCCGTGCTGCTGCTGGTGCTGGCGGCATGGCGGCGTGGGCGTCAGCCGGTCTGGGCGGTCTGGGCACTCGCCCTGCTGGCGGTGCTGCCGTGGCTGATGCTGCATGGCACGTGGGGCGACGAGTG
>CAZWUZ010000190.1:5705-7524 GCA_964637655.1 uncultured bacterium
TTCACTGGCAACTGACGCCGATCCCAATGTCGCCAATCAGTTTGCCGCGAACGATTTTCTGCGCTATGGGCGTCATCTGCGGCTGCCCGACTGGTACGCGGGGAACGCCTTCGGACTGACCCCGCACGTGCTGACGTTCGGGTATCTTGCCGCCCTGCTCCCCGGCTGGCTGCTGCTGGGGCGCTACGGTGTGCATCTGCTGCACCTCGCTGCCGCGCTCGGGCTCTGGTGTGCGGTGCTGCGCTACAGCCGGTTGTTTCCCGTCAACGGTTCCGGCGCGCTGCTGCTGCTGACGACACTGCCGCTGCTCCCCTATACGTTTCATATTTATCCTGAGATCATGGCGGCGCTGCTGCTGACAATCATCCTGACGCGGCTGGGCGCAGCCGATGAACCGCGCACAACCGCGCTGCTCATCGCCCTGCTGCCATGGCTGAACAACCGTTTTCTGCTGCTGGCCCTGCCGCTGGCCGGACTGCTCTGGTGGCGGACGCCGTCACTGCAGCGGCGCACAGCGCTGGCACTGGTCATCGCGCTGGGTGCGGTACTGGGCATCCTGCAGGCCCCGTACGTGGCGCTGTTGCCGGGGGCCGGGACGGAAACCGCGTATTTTTCCTGGCGGGTGCATGTCGGGCTGCTGGGCAATCTCATCGACGGTGAATACGGGGTGCTTCCCTATGCTCCGCTCTGGTTGTTTGCCGGCATCGGGGCGCTGCGCCTCTGGCGCAGCCGCGCGCGGCCGCGACGGGTGGAAATGCTTATCGCGGCCGGTCCCTACCTGCGGGTGATGTGCGCGTACGAGCGGTTCTGGTACGGCGGGCAGTCGCCGCCGGCCCGCTTCGTCGCGGCGCTGCTGCCGCTCTGCGTGCCGCTGCTGCTGGCCGGCATCCCGCCGCTGACTGCCCGCTGCCGGCTGCTCTGGCGCGCGGCGCTGGCCTGGTCGTGGGGGATGGCGTTGTTGCTGCTGCTGGTGCCGTCATGGCGTTTCAATGTCCGGCTTGACGGGCATAACGCGGTGTTGCAGGCCGTTGATACCCTGACCGGGAGCGACCTGGCGTGGGTGCTGCCGTCGTGGCGCACCCCTGACGACCTGACCTGGCCGCTGACCGGGCTCTGGCTGCTGCTGGCGCTGGTAGTGCTGCTGGTCTGCTGGCGTGAGTATGGACATGTGGACGTATAACGGCACTGCGCGCTATGCGTTGCTGGGCGGCGCATGGTATGGCGGCAGCGACCTGCCCGGCGGCACCACCAGCAGCGCCCGTCCGCAGCTGGGCGATGCCTACGGTCGGGTACGGGTGGCTGACCGGCAGGCGGATGACGGGACGCTGCTGCGCAGTGCACACTATCTCAAGGCGCCGATTGCGGTGGTACAGGGAGATGCCGGGGCGGTGCTCTGGGAACTGACGTTGGCCCATGCCCCGTCGCTGCCACTGGTCGGCCTGCATTGCCATGCCGGCCGCACGGAATTGCGCCAGCATCTGCTGTCGTACGTGCAGCAGGAAAAGACCTGTACCCACTTTGGCGACTGGACAGAAACCATGGTGCCGGCTCCCCCGACTGCCGTCGCGGTGCAGGAGTGGTGTGGTGCCGACTGGCGCGTGCTGGTGCGCGACTATGCGCGCCGGCTGATGGCGCGTTGCCCTGTCACTGCTGACCGTACGGCATGGCGGCAGGCGGGCCTGCTGGCGCGCCGCTACCTGCAGCGGGCGGCACTTCCCCGCCCGGGCGTGCATGCCGAATTTATGCGGCGGCATGCGCCCGAACACATCGGTGGCAATTCGCTGTTGACCCTGACCGCGTATGAACTGGAGCGCGCGTT
>CAZWUZ010000191.1:0-7466 GCA_964637655.1 uncultured bacterium
CGTACGGCAGTTCGTTCCCTTCGCCGTCGTCGCCGGCAAACCCAACGCTGAAAGTGCGTAAGGGGCAGTTCGCCGCCTGCGCTGCGAGCGCCGCCACCGCGCTCGAATCGATGCCCCCGCTGAGGAAAATGCCGACGGGCACATCCGCCACCATCTGCCGCTGTACCGCGCGCTGCAGTTGTGACGCCAGCCCGGCCGCGGTGTAATGCGGCTTGACCGTGTAGTCGGGCGCCCACCAGCGCGAGACAGTCACTGTTCCATCTTGCCAGCGCAGGCGATGCCCGGCCGGGAGGCGCTGCACCCCGCGCAGCGCACTCGCCTCACCCGCGATATACTGCGCGTGGAAGAAATCTGCAAGCGGCGACAGGTTGAGTTCGCGCGGCACCGCGTCCGCAGCGAGCAACGCCTTGATTTCCGAGGCGAACCAGAGACGCTCCGGGGTGGCCGCATAGTAGAGCGGCTTGATCCCGGCATGGTCGCGCGCCAGGAAAAGAATATGCTGCCGCGCATCCCAGATGGCGAAGGCGAACATGCCGTTGAGGTGCAGCACACAGTCCTCGCCATGCTCCTCGTAGAGATGGACGAGCGCCTCGGTATCGCAGCGGGTGCGGAACACATGCCCGCGCTTTTCCAGTTTCTCGCGCAGTTCGGGGTAGTTGTAGAGTTCGCCGTTGTAGACGGTGATGATGCTCCCGTCCTCATTGGTGACGGGCTGTTTGCCGCCCGGCAGGTCAATGACCGCGAGGCGACGCATGCCAAGCGCCACACGGTCGTCAAAAAAGAAGCCCTCATCGTCGGGTCCGCGATGGATGATGCTGTCGGTCATGGCGCGGAGCAGGCGTTCGCGCGCGGCGCGTTCACCCGCGCCCGTGAACCCGGCAATCCCGCACATCAGGCGGTCTTGAGCTGCGGGATGCGCCGGAGTTGCGGCGCGATACTGCGTGTCCGTTCCTCAAGTTCGAACGCATTCTGCAGTCCGAGCCAGAACTGTGGTGTGGTGCCGAAATAGCGGGCGAGGCGGAGGGCAGTGTCAGCGGTAATACCGCGCCGGCGGCGGATGATCTCCGATACCCGGGTCTGCGGAATACCGGTATCCTTGGCCAGACGATAGGCGCTGAGCGCCAGCGGACGCAGGAATTCCTCCTGCAGCACTTCACCGGGATGTACATTATCCAGACGCTTCATCACCGTCACCTCCGGTCCGATTCTTGAAAAACTCTACACGAACTGCTCCGACGAATTAAATATTCATCCCCACCCCGATTGCAAAATCCGCGGGCTGGCTACTACGGACACCGCAATGCAGCGGGCGAGGGGAATTACGGCGGGGAGCCCACCCCCTCACCCGACGCTTCGCGTCGCCCTCTCCCTCAGGGAGAGGGGACATACTTGCGGAACATTTACAACGGGCAACGACGCGAATCATGGCAGGACCGTATCGTATTCCGTTAGTATTGTCAAGCGTTAGTGCTTGTGGTATGCGCCAGCACGGTCAGCTCGCGGCGCAGGCCGCGGCGTCGGGCGCCCCACGCGGTGAGCGCGCGCGCGGCCCGCTCGCACCACGTGCCGTGCGGGGCGTCGGGAATGCCGTCGTCCCACACGGCATCGACCGCAAAACCGCATTCCGCGAGCAGGCGGCGCAGGTCGGGCTCGGTGAAGTGCACGAGGTGCTGGTTGAGGTCGAGCGGGTAGAGCCAGCGGTGGTATTCCAGCGCGAAGGCGGGGGGCGCCGCGGCGAGGAACGAGGCGAAATCAGGGACGCGGATAAGCAGCCGTCCGCTCGGGCGCAGCCAGCCATGGATGCGCTGCAGCGCCGCCCGCGGCTGTTCGAGATGTTCCAGCACATCCCAGAGGGTGACTGCCGCCAGTGAACCGTCAGCAACCACTGCGGTGTGCACATCGCCTTCCGTCACCGGCAATCCGCGATGCTGCGCGAGCAGCACCGCCCCGCGCAACGTCTCGAGACCGCGCGCCTGCCACCCCGCGTCGCGCGCCGCCCGCACAAAGAGCCCGAGATAGGCCCCGACATCGAGCAGTTCCCCGTCGGGCGTTCCGAGTTTCGCCAGCGCCTGCCGGTAGCGCCGCTCCAGCACCGGCCCGAGCACCTGCTCGTAATGCGCCGCGTAGTCGAGGTCGTAGGCATCCGCATAGAAGGCCCGCTGCGCCGCGGGCGACAGCCGCGGCGCGGTGTAGTGCACGCCGCAGCCGGTGCAGCGCACCGCGGCCAGCGGCGGCACGCTCGCCACCAGCGTGCGTTCGCCGCTCCCGCAAAGCGGACAGGGGAGCGTGACGGTTTCCATCAGAGGATGGGCGCAAACAGCGCGCAAAAGTTGTTCTTGAAGCGGTGCACGACGCCCCACTGGGCAAGCGTGGCCGCCGTCACCAGTTGCGACTGGTCCATCTCCTGCTGCAGTTCGCGCCGCAGCCGCGCGCAAAAAGCATCTTCCACCACCTCGAGATTGGTCTCGTAGTTGAGATGCAGCGAACGCGCATCGAGATTGGCGGAGCCGACCAGCGCCCACGAGCGGTCGATGAGCATCGCCTTGCTGTGAATGAACGGGAACTTGCGACGATAGACCTTCACCCCGGCCGCGACCAGTTCGGGGAAGAGCGAATGCGCGGCGCGCGAAACAAAGCGGTGGTCGCTGCGCCGCGGCAGGATGAGGTGCACTGCCACGCCCGCCAGCGCCGCGGTCTTGAACGCCTCGAGGATGGCGGAGTCCGGGTAGAAGTAGGGGGTGACCGCGATGATCTCCTTCTCCGCCGCGCTGATGGCGGCGAAGCAGGTGCGCGAAAAAACCCGGTCGCCCGCCCCCGGGCCGGCGGAAATCACGCGCATCAGCGCGTTGCCGCAGGAGACCGCCGCGGGGAAGTAGCGGTCGGCAATCAGCGTTTCGTCGGTCATCATGTACCAGTCCTCGGCAAACACCTCCTGCAACTGCGCCACCACCGGCCCGGTGCAGCGGAAATGGTAGTCATGCACCGGGGCGACCTTCTGTTTCGCCCCGCGCGGCTGGCGGCAGTACTTCGGCGAATTCTCCGCGTGCAGATTGAGCCCCCCGGCATACCCGATGCGCCCGTCGATGACCCACACCTTGCGGTGATTGCGCAGGTTGATTTGCGTGCGCCGCTTGAGCGGGTTGATATGCCCGTAGGCCTCGGCCCGCACACCGCTCGCATTGAGCCCGTCGACAAAACGGTCGCTCAGGCCGATGCTGCCGATGGCGTCGTAGAGGACGCGCACCTCGACCCCGCGCCGCGCGGCCTCGCCAAGCGCCTGCGCCAGTTCCCGCCCGAACGCGTCGGCGGCGAGGATGTAGGTCTCGAGGTGGATGCTCGAGTTCGCCGCCGCGATATCGTCCAGCAGACGGCGATAGGTCTCGCCCCCGCCGACGTGCATCTCAATGGTGTTCCCCGTGACGGGCGGGCGCTGGTTGAGCCGCAGCAGCAGGGCATGGCACTTGACTATGCTGCGATAGCGCGCGTCGGCCGCGAATTCCCGCTGCCAGCGCTGAATATCGTCGCACGATTCCCAGCGGTTGCGCTCGGCCAGGCGCTTCCCCAGCCGCCGCTGCATGCGCTTATTGACGCTGATGATGCCGAAGACCGCGTAGCAGAGCGCTCCGATAAACGGCATGCTGATGAGCAGGAATATCCAGAACGCCTTGGCGATGGGTTCCTTGTGCCCGATGATGACATGCGCCCCTACGCTGATGACGATGAGGGCGTCAGCAATGGCGATGATGAGCGCGAGTTGTTCCATCACTTTACCCCGGCCGCCAGGCGCGTGTCGAGCCAGGCGTCGAACTGCGCGCGGTCAGGGCGGCTGACCCGCAGCGCGTAGAGGTCGTCCGCGATGCGGAAGGGGTTCTCCCGCGTTCCGCCGCGGCGGGCGCGCGCGCTGAGCAGTTGTTCGCTCCCCACCGGGTCGTAGCGTTTCGCCGCCGGCTGTGCCTGCGCGAGAAAGTCGAGCGTCACCCCGAGTGTCACATTCTGCAGCAGCACGAGATACTTCTCGTCAAACCCGGGATGGCGCTTCGCCACGCCGGTCGCCACCGTGCGCCAGGCGCGCAGCGCCCCGACATGAATGGTCGTCGCATGCAGGCGCAGGCGCGCCGCATGGGTGAGCGGCCCCTTCCCCCAGACCGTGCGCAGCAGGCGATCACAGGCGGCGTCGCGCCGGCGGATGACCGTGCGCGCGGCGCGCGTCAGGCGATGGTCCAGGTGCTGCTCGCTCCCCGCCTCCCAGATAAAATGCCCGACGTGGCGCGGCAGCGCATAGGTGAAGAGTTGCGTCGGCACGAAGAAGTTGTGCGCGGTCACGTCCGCCGCGAGATGCGCGAGGTAGCCCCAGGCAAAGGCACGCTCCGCGTCCGACTGCGCGTGCGCCAGCAGGCGTTCGCCCGTCGCCCAGTTGTGGCAGTGCTGCGGCTTGGGGTGCGACCCCTTGCCGACGTAGATGTCGGCGCTGAGCGTCCCGTAGAGAAAGTCGACGAGGTAGTCAGAGACGAGTGCCGCCACTGCGGGGAGCAGCAGGTTGAGGTTATACGCGGCAAAGTAGCCGGTGAACAGGTGGGTGGCCGGTCCCCACGCGTGCGCCGGCAGCGCGGAGAGCGCCAGCGCGCCGGTCAGCAACAGCGTGCGACGTTTCACAGGCCCGGCATCCCGCTGAGGATGATGATTTTCGCTTCCGCCCGCTGGTCATTGGGCCGTATGGCCTGCGCCGCCTTGTAGGCCGCCAGCGCCTCGCGTTTCCGCCCCTGCTGCAGCAGCGTTTCGCCGAGCAGGAACTGCCCGAGGAAACTGTCGTCCTTTTCCGCCAGCACCGCGCGGCAGAGCGTTTCCGCCTCGCGTCCCTTCTCCTGCAGGATGAGCGACTGCGCTTCCTCGAGGCGCGGATCAAGATGCGACCGGAACGCGGCATCGAAGGCGAAGGCAAGCAGCCACGAGAAGGCCACCAGGGCGAGGAAGAGCACGGGACGCGGAACCGTGAGGATGCGCGCGATGGCGCCGGCGCGTGTCTCTGCTGCGGGCGCCGAGGCAGGCGTGAGCACGGGTGCGACCGGCACCGGCGCGTGTTGCTTCTCCTCCGCCAGCGCCGACAGTGGCAGCCACTCTTCCGTCCCCTCGCGGCAGACCTGCGTCACCGCGCCGAGTTCCGGTCGCGTGCGCAGCGCGTCCGCCGTCCACGGCCCGCGCACTTCGCCGTCGATGAGCGCATACCAGCGCTGCGCTGAGTTCAATGGAACGTGCCGGTCGGCCATCAGCGCAGGCAGGTAAAACCCTGTTCCCGGAAATGACGGTCGAAGGCGAACACCTCAGTGATACCGCGTTCGCGCATCACCACAAAACTGCTCTGGTCAACCAGACTGCAACGCCGGCGGCGATCCGTCTGCAGTGCGGCAAGTGCCGCATAATGGCAGTTTTCATCCACCCAGACAACCGCCAGCACAGGTTCGATGCTCTCCTGAAACAACCGCACGGCCTCGATGCCAAGACGTCGCTGCACCAGGGATATTGTTTCCAGCAGGACGTAATTGGTCGTGATGAGTTTCCGGTCGCTTGCCAGCAGTTTCCGCCAGCATTCTACCGCAACGCGATGGTGTTCTTCATCATCGCCCAACAATGACAGAAATGCCGACGTGTCGATGAAGACCATCAATGTCCGCTGCCGGCGATGAACTCATCATCATGACTTGCAGCCCACCGGCGTTTTCCTGAGGAGAAACGTCCCACTGCCTGCATCGCCCGCCGGCGAATTTCTGCCGGATCACGCGTAGTGCGACTGCGCAGCATCAGGGAGATGCCGCGCCGGATAAGTTCCGCCACCGAAACGTCCTGCGCTTTGGCCAGACCGCGAAGTTCGCGCATCATCGCCGGTGGCACCTGTATTTGCGTACGGTGCATGGTCCCCTCCTGTAATCACTTCTGCCCTATATGATAACAACGAAGTACGAACATGTCAATCGTGACGCAGCATTTCGCGGGTTGGGCACTGCCGGTACTTTATGCTACGATACGGGCATGGCTGATTATAGTGGGCTGGCGGAACGGCTTGAGCGGCTACTGGGAGCGGGCGCGGTCATTATGGACGCGGACAAGCGCACGCCCTATGCCGCCGATGAGGGTCCGACACCACCGGCACTTCCCGACCTCGTGGTGCTCCCCGCCGATGAAGCGCAGGCGGCGGCAGCGGTACGCCTCTGCGCGGAAGCGGGCGTCCCCATCGTCCCGCGCGGCGCGGGTACCGGCCTGTGTGGTGGCTGCGTCGCTGCGCAGGGCGGTGTGGTCATCTCGCTGGAACGGATGCAGGCCATCACCGACAGCGACGCGCGCAATTTCTGCGTTGTCACGCAGCCCGGGGTGGTGCTGCAGCGCCTGCACGAGTCAGTCGAAGCGCAGGACCTCTTCTATCCGCCCGACCCGAACTCGCTGGAAAACTGCTCGGTGGGCGGCACCGTCGCCACCGCCGCGGGGGGGCCGCGCTGTGTCAAGTACGGCATCACGCGGAACTACCTGCAGGGGGTGCGCGCGGTACTTCCGGACGGCAGCGTCATCGCGTTCGGGGGCAGATTCGACAAGATCAGCACGGGGTACAACCTCGCGCACCTGCTCTGCGGCAGCGAGGGCACGCTCGGCCTTATCACCGAGGTGACACTGCGCCTCATCCCGAAGCCGAAACAGACGGTCGACCTGCTCGTCCCGTTCGCCGATTTCGCCCGCGCCGCGGCGATGGTCCCCGACCTGCTGACCGCGGGGTTCCGCCCCGCGCTCATCGAGTATATCGACGGCGAGGCCGTGCGCTACGGGGAACAGTTCCTCGGGAAAAAGCAGGCGTTCAGCGACACCGCCGAGGCGCAGTTCATCATCCAACTGGACGGCGACGACAGTGACGCGCTCATGCGCGATACCGAGCGGCTCGGTGAATTTGTGCTCGAACATGGCGCACTCGAGGTCTTCATGGCCGAAGAGCGGGCGGACAAAGAACGCATGTGGGAACTGCGCCGCAACCTGACCGACGCCATCAAGCAGGCGGGGGGCGGGGCATTCAGCGAGGATGTGGTCGTGCCGCGCGCGCGCATCCCGGAACTGCTGCTGCGCATCCGGGCGCTCAAGCAGGAATTCCCCGTCAACATCGCCAGTTTCGGGCATATCGGCGACGGCAACGTGCATGTGTATTGTGTGCGCAACGGGCTGGACGAACGGCAGTGGAGCGCGCTGAAGGCCCCCTACCTCGAGCGCCTCTTTTCCCTGACGAAGGAACTGGGGGGGACCATCTCGGGCGAGCACGGCATCGGCCTGACCAAGCGTCCCTTCCTGCGCCATGCCCTCGGCGAAACCGAAATCGAACTGATGCGCTCCCTCAAGCGCGCGGTCGACCCGCGCGGCCTGTTCAACCCCGGCAAGATATGTTAGGAGAGTTGCGCGCGCGGCAAACTGACGGTGGTCTGGGTGCCGGCGGCATC
>CAZWUZ010000192.1:0-7455 GCA_964637655.1 uncultured bacterium
CCGTCCAGGTCACGAGCGAGGGGTATGTGACCGACAGTCACGGCAACCTGCTGCAGGCGGAACTGGCGGCCGGCGGCACGGGCCCGCTGCACCTGACCTCGACCACCGTCAGCGTCGGCAGCGACGGCACGGTGGCGCAGGGTGATCCGACGCAGGGGGCGCAGCAGGTGCTCGGGCGGCTCATCGTGCAGGAGTTCGATCCGCCGCGCGCGCTGCGCAAGACGGGCGACAACCTGTACGAAGCGCCGGCGGGCGTCAACGGGCAGCGTGCCACGGCCGGGGTCAAGCAGGGGTACGTCGAGCAGTCGAATGTGAACGCGATCCAGGAAATGGTGCGGCTGATCGAGGCGCACCGCCTGTTCGGCATAGAGGAAAAGATCATCACCACGCATGACGGGCTGCTCAACAAGGCCGTCAACGAAATCCCGCGCAGTTAGCGGCTGACAGGAGAAGAACATCATGATGCGAAGCTTATGGTCGGCAGCGACCGGAATGATGGGGCAGCAGTTCAACGTCGACGTTATCAGCAACAACCTCGCCAACGTCAACACGACGGGGTTCAAGCGGGCGCGGGCGGATTTCGACGACCTGATGTACCAGAAACTGCAGGTGCCGGGAACCACCTCGGCGAGCGGCGCGCAGAACCCGACGGGGACGGAAGTCGGGCTCGGCACGCGCGTGGCGGCGACCTCGCGCATGAACATGCAGGGCTCGCTCAAGCACACGGAAAACCCGCTGGACCTGGCGATCGAAGGGGACGGGTTCTTCCGCATCCAGCTGCCGGACGGCACGACGGGCTACACCCGGGACGGGTCGTTCAAACTCGACGGGCAGGGACAGATCGTCACCTCTGACGGCAACCTGCTGGCGGACGCCATCAGCATTCCGGCCGAGGCGACCAACATCTCGGTCGCGGCGGACGGCACGGTATCGGTGCTGGTCAGCGGTGAGAGCACGCCGCAGGAAGTCGGGCAGATCCAGCTGGCGAAGTTCGTCAATCCCGCGGGCCTGTCATCCATCGGCGGCAACATCCTTGTCGAGACGCCGGCGTCGGGGAACGCCACGGAATCCGCCCCCGGCGAATCGGGGAACGGGCATATCCGCCAGGGCTACCTGGAAATGTCGAACGTGCAGGTGGTCGAGGCGATGGTTGACCTGATCACCGCGCAGCGCGCCTACGAGATCAACTCGAAGTCGATCCAGACCTCCGACTCGATGCTCGGCGTGGTCGCGAACCTGAAGCGCTAATGACGCACGTTGAACGCGGCGGCGGGATGATTCCTGCCGTCGCGCTCTGTTGCGCGCTGCTGCTGGCCGCACTGCCGGCGGCGGCGGCGGACATCACCATTGCCCTGCGCGCGCGCGCGGCAGTGGCGGGTCCGTATGTGTGGCTCGACGAGGTGGCGGACATCGCCGGCTATGCTGGTGAACGCCTCTGCCTCGACCGCGCGCCGCTGCCGGGCAGCGACAAGACGCTGGTCGCGACCCGCGTGGCGGCGACGGTAAAACGCCTGCTGCCGCGCGGCACGGAAATCAGCATCAGCGGCGAAGCGGTGAACGTGACGCGGGCGACGCAGACGCTGCGCAGCGCCGATCTCGTCGCGGCGGCGGCGGCGGCACTGCGCGAGCGCTATGCCGGCTGCAGCCGCCTCGACCTCGAGCCGCTCGGCCTGACACCTGATGACCTCCTGCTCACCACGGACACGTTCACCGTAGCTGCTGAACCGTCCGGGCTTCCCTACACCGGGCGCGACAGCGTGCGGGTGACTGTCAGCCAGCAGGGGCGCGCGATGCGCAGCGTGAATATTGCCTTCCGCACGGTACCCTATGCCACCGTCGCCGTGACTGATGCCGCCATCGCGCGCGGTGCACTGCTGGCTGCTGACGCGGTGCGCTGCGAAGAACGCGCGCTGACCGGGCTGCGCGGTACTCCCGTCACTGACGCTGCTGGACTTGCCGGGCAGCGCAGCACGCGCCTGCTGGCGGCCGGCGACATCATCGTGCACGAGGCGTGCGAACCCGTCCCCGTCATCTGCCGCGGCGACGCGGTGCGCGTCACTGTCCTGCGCGGCGGCGTGGTGCTCACCACGTCCGGCATCGCCCGGCAGGACGGCTGTGCCGGCGAGACCATCCGCGTCAACAACGCCGACAGCGGGCGCCTGCTGCGCGCCGAGGTCGCCGGCCCCGGCGCCGTCATCATCCGCTGACGGTATCCCTGCATCCCCGAAGTACCTATGCTACACTGACGCGTCCGGTGTGCCGGCAGAGGAGCGCATCACGGTGGATCATGGTCACAACCGCATAGCGGCCGCACTGCTCGCGGCGGGGCTGGCTGCGGGCCTGCTGCTCGCGCAGAGCGGGGCGGAATGGCCCGGAGCGCAACTGCTCGCGGTCGTGCTGCCGCTGCTCTGGCTCTCGGCGGTGCTGCTCGCCGCCGGGCTGCGCTGGGCGCGCCTGCTGCTGGCCGGGCTGCCGCCGCTGGCGCGCGGCGCTGCCGCCTCGACGCTGGGCTGGGGCGTGCTCGCCCTGCTGGTCACGCTGGTGCTGCTGGCGGGCGGGACGCTGGCGCTCGACCTGCTGCTGGTGCTGCTCGCGGTTGGCGGCACGCTGCTGCTGGCGCTGACGGGCGAGTGGTACGCGTGGCTGTGCGACCTGCCGGTACTCTGGCGCGCGGCAGCGCCCGACGCGGCGACGCGCTGGGCGCGTCTCGGGGAGCTGCTGGCGCTGCTCACCGCGCTGCTCTGCGTCAGCGCGCCTCCCGTCGCCTACGATGCGATGACCTATCATCTCGCGCTGCCGCAGGCGTATCTCAACGCCGGCGGTATCGTGCCGCTGGTGCACAACCACTACAGCGGGTTTCCGAAACTGGTCGAGATGCTCTTCCTGCTCGCGCTGGCGTGCGGCAATCCCGCGCTGGCACACGGCATATGCTTTATGCTCGGTCTGTGGCTGCTGGTGCTGCTCTGGGCGCTGGCGCGCTACCGCATGGCGCTCCCCCCCGCCGCGGCCTGGTTGGCAGCGCTGCTGGCGGTCACCATACCCGAGGTATGGGATGCGTTCAGCGTCGCCATGGTCGACCTCCCGGCCGCGCTCTTTGCCGCGCTCGCGCTGTGGTACCTGACCGGCACGACACGGGCTGACGCGGCGGGGGCGGGACTGGCAACGGGGTTTATGCTCGGCTGCAAGTACACGCTCTGGCCGGCGCTGGCGCTGCATCTGCTCATCGTGCTGGTGCGGCAGCGACGTGATGCCGGGATGTTCCTTATGGCCGCATTGGCGGCATGCCTGCTCTGGCCGCTGCTCAACCTCGCGCTGTACGGCAATCCGGTCTACCCGTTCGGCGGGCCGCTGCTGCCGACCCCGGGCATCGACGACGAACTGCGCGTGGCCTATGCGCGGCAGGGGCTCGACCTGTTCGGCACACGCAAGGCGCTGCCCGAACTGCTCGCGCGGCCGTGGGACATGGTGATCAACGAGGAGAAGTTCGGGGCGGGAACGCGCGGCAGTATCGGGCCGCTGTTGCTGCTGTTGCTGCCGTTCACCCTCGGGGCGCGCCTGCGCGACGGGCGGCTCTACCTGCTGCCGGGTGTCGCGTGGTTTCTCTGGTGGTCGTACACCTCGCAGCAGAACCGCCATCTGCTCTTCCTGCTCTGCCTGCTCTGTGTGCCGGCGGCGGGCGCGGTCCGCCACCTCGCGCGCACGGCATGGCTGCGGCCGCTGCTCGCGCTCGTGCTGACGGTGGCCTGCGTGCACGGGGTGGCGTGGGGCGCGATGAAGAAGGAGGCGTTCTACAGTGCGTGGGACTGGGCGGCAGGCGCGCTGACCCGCGACGCCTACCTGACCCGCCACTATCCCGGCTGGCAGGTCCTCGGGCTGATCAATTCCTTCAGCGGTGACAGCGGCACGGTGCTGTTCGTCGGGCATGAATTCGGGGCGTATGTCGAATGCCCGGCCATCGTCGCGCCCGCCTACAGCCGCGACCCGCTCGAAGTTCTGCTGCGCGGAAATGCTGCGCCGGCGGGTGCTGCGACAGCGGCGGAACTGAACGCGGCGCTGCGGGCACGGGGGATACGCTACGTTGCGTGGTCGGATTTCGGGTTCCGTTTCAAGCAGGGATTCCGGCATTATCGCCTGAACCCGGAACAGGCGGCGCTGCTGCAGGAGTTCCGGCGCACGCAACTGGTGCCGCTCTCCGCGCCGGCTGACGACCTGGTGCTCTACGCGCTGGTTGAGGTGGTGCCATGACGGTGCGCATGACGGTTATCTGCGCCGGGCTTATCGCGCTGGTGCTGTATGTGCTGACGCTGGCGGGCGGTCCCGTCGACAACGGCGACAGCGGCGAGTTTCTTGCCGTGGCCGCGACGTTCGGGGTGGCGCATCCACCCGGGTATCCGACCTACACCCTGCTGGCAGCCGCGGCGTATCATCTCCCGCTGCCGGGTTTCGATGCGCACGAACGTGTGGCGCTTGTCGCCGCGCTGTCAGCCGCGCTGGCGGTGGCGCTGCTCTGCCGGATGCTGCTGGCGCTTGGCTGCAGCACGGTTGCCGCCATGACGCTGGCGCTGCTGGCCGGGCTCAATGCGCTCGTCTGGGGCCAGGCGGTGATGGCGGAGGTCTACACGCTGCACCTGCTGTTTTTTACGGGGGTGCTGGCCCTTGCCTGGCGGCTGGCGCGACCTGCCGCGCCGTGGCTTTGGGGTGCCGCGGGACTCTGGTGCGGGCTCGGGCTGGGCAACCATGTGACGCTGCTCTTCATCCTGCCCGTGCTCTGGTGGCAGGGGTGGCATGCGCCCCGGCGGCGGCACGCGCTGGCGCTGCTGACGACCGGTACGCTGCTCGCCCTGTGCGTGTATCTCTACCTGCCGTGGGCGGCGGCGCGCGACCCGTACTGCAACTGGGGCGACCCGTCGACGCTGACGCGGTTCATCGACCATGTCACCCTCGCGCAGTTCCGCGGTGATGCGTGGCAGTGGTCGCGCCTGCCGCTCAAACTGACAGTGCTCGGCGACACGCTGCTCGACGGCGCCGGTATCGTCGCGCTGGCGCTGGCGGGGCTGGGGAGCGCGGCGCTGTGGCGGCGTGCCCGCGCGCTGACGGTCGCACTGTTTGCCTACGTGCTGCTGCTTGTCGCGGCGTTCGGGCAGGGGCGTGCGGAAGTGCTCATCGCCTCGCTTCCCGTGCACCTGCTGCCGGCGGTACTCGCGACGCTGCTGCTGGCGGGCGCCGGGCTGGCCGCACTGCAGTCGCCGCGCCTGCGGACGCTGCTGACTGCCGCGCTGCTCGTCTGGCTGCTGGTGCAAATCCCGGTGGCGCTGCGCACGGCGGACCGGCACGGCGACCGCATCCTTACCGGGCTGGCGGCGCGCCTGCTCCATTCCTGCCCGCAGGGTGGGATGCTGCTGGTGGAGCGCGATGATGTCACCTTCCCGCTCTGGGCACTGCAGGCGGAGGGGCTGCGCACGGATGTGCTGGTGGTCAACGGCACGCTGCTCAATTTTCCGTGGTACCGCGACCAGATGGCACGCAGGGCAGGCCTGACGGAGGTGCCCGGCACGCCGCAGGCAACGTACGCACTGCTGGCAGCGAGCGCGCCCGCGGTCTATGCCTTCCCGGCCACGTCGCTGGCGCTTTCCGGCACGGAGAAGGGGATGCTGACCGTGCTCAAGGGGGAGACGGACCGGACGGGCGAAACGCGGCGGCTGCTCGGCGTGCTGCTGAACATTGATCCGGCGGAATTTGACCGCGTGCACCTGACGGAAACGCAGCAGGCGGTGCGACGCACCTATGTCAGGGCGCTCAACCAGACGGCCATCGCGCTGGCGCAGGCGGGTCATCCCGCACGCGGCATGCTGCTGCTCGACCGCGCGTTTTTATTGCTGCCGGATGACCGCGTTACCCGCGGCAATGCCGTCACCATGCGCCGACAGGTGCTATCCCTTTCCCTGCAGTAGGGTTACGTCCTGTTTACTTGACAAACAGCGCCTGAGCATGTATAATGGGTTGTTATGATGTGCCGACACTATGCGTGTGTGTTGGAAACCGGTGTGCGACCGGCCGGGTGCGGCTGGTCCTGACGGAGGAGAGGCACGATGATGCTGGACGAACAGGAACTGCTGGAAAACGGGACGGAAGAGACGGCGGAACCGTCCGAGAGCAGCGCGGAGCGTATCGCCCGCGAGCGCGAAGAGGAACGGCGGGCGCGCATGCAGCATCGCAAGGCGCGACGGGTCATCCGCGATATCGAAGTCATCCTCAAGGGGACGAAGTACTGCCGCTACCACCTCGTCTACCTGATGCAGGCGCTTGACACCATCATCAGCAGCATCGCCCTGCGTCGTCCCGCCGGCTCGGCCAGTGCGCGGCTCGACGGGCAGACGCTGATTGTCGAAGTGGAGAATCCGGCACTGACCTCGTCGCAGTTGCGCGACATGATTGACCGCGCACTCAAGGATAGGGAACGTTTCAACCTGGCCAAGGCCCTGCTCGAGATGGATGACTTCGAGTTTGTCGTCGGTGAAGAGGGGGGCGTCACCCTGCGTGTGAAGCGGCGGATCGACCGCTGAGGGGGCGCTGACGGCAGCGGAACGGAGCGCACGTGGCTGACCCGCCGAAGACCGATTTCTCTTCGATCTCCTCGCTGCTGAAGAAGACGGCGGAGGAGAGCCGCAAGGCGCAGCCGGACAGGCCGGCCGCGACGGCGGGGAGCGAAGCGGAGCAGTATGCCGGCAGTGAACTGCCGCTCCCCCCGCCGGCGGAAACCGATACCTTCGTCCCGTTCGGCAGTGAGGAGCTGCCGGATGAGCCGATTATTGCGCTTCCCGAGAGCGCGCCTGACCCGCGGCGCGAGGCAGCGCTGCGGGCGTTGCGCGTGGGCGGTATCGCGCTCGGGGTCGGGGCGGTGCTGGGGCTGGTGCTCTGGCTGGTGTTCAAGCCGCAGTCACTGGAAAAGCAGTACGCGCGCGGCGCGCAGCTGATTGCTGACGGGAAAGATGCCGAGGCGGAGCAACTGTACACGGATCTGGTGATGGAAAACCGGCCTGATGTACGGTTGCCGGGCGCGTACGCCCGCGCCTATTTCCGGCGCGGCGACATGGTGCAGGCGCAGCAGAAACTCGCGGCGGGGCTGGCCATCGGGGCGACTGACCGCGACCTGCTCGAACTGCAGGGGGAACTCGGGCTGCAGACGGGCGAACTTGACCGGGCGGAAGGCGCGGCGGCGGTGCTGCGGCGCGAGTACCATGACGAACTGGCCGGCTACGTGCTGCAGGCCGATATCGAGATGCGGCGCGGCAACTGGGACGAGGCGATTGCCCAGCTGCGCCAGGCGGGGTGGTACAGCGAGAACAATCCCGTGCTCTACCGCCGGCTGCGGCGGGCGCATTTGCGGGCCGGGGATATCGCCGCGGCGCTGGCGGCCAACCGCGTGCTGGTCGACCAGAACGCGGTTGCGGTCGA
>CAZWUZ010000193.1:0-7413 GCA_964637655.1 uncultured bacterium
GTCGGGAATATCTGGATTTATGCCAGCATAGTTGCTAAGAGGGCTGATTTACAGGTTGGAATATAACCAAAGAAAGGAGGTGAGAAATATGCCACACAAGGATGGAAAAGGGCCAAAAGGTAGAGGGCTGCGCGATGGCCACGGTGGCGGGCAAGGCAAAGGTACAAACAAGTCCGCCGGGGCGAGAAAAGGCGGGAAGAAAGGCGGATGTCAGACACCCTGAATACAGTGTAATTGAAAGAAGTTGTGCTTGTCCCGACGTATTCCGGGGGCACGGCCTGCAGATGTTGACGCTCAGGCCGCTGCGGGTATCTACACCGGCGGGGCGCATCGCTCGGCGGCGAGAGCGGGCGTGTGGTTATTACCAACTGATTGTCCCGCCGGCAGCATTGCCGGCGGGGTGTTTCTTCAGCGCGGCAAGAGCTTCATGACGAGAAGATAACCGCTCACCGCGCTCGCGGCAATGCTGATATTCTGTCCGCCGCTGCATTCCGGATAACCGGGTGGGGGCGCAAAGGAGAAGACAACGCCTTGCTGCGACAGCTCACCTTCACCGCCACGGACCTCGATGGGGTCGCCGAACTCGACCGGCGCTTTGCCGCTGCCGATCTCGCGGCGCCCTGGGTTCAGGAATTCTTCATCGGCGCCTACGAGAGCCTTCTCCGCCACCTGCCCGCCGCCGCGCCCGCGATCGCCGTTCCCTACAACGCCGGCACGCTCATCGCCACTGCGAATCATAAGCTCGTCGGCATCGATCTCGCGCTGATCGAGGACTACTACGGCGGCGCCGACCGGGCGATTCCCGCCGCGCTCTATGAACGCCTTGTCGACCGCCTTGTCGACCGCCTCGATCTTCTCATCGTCTCACACGGTCATGGGGATCACTGCTGGATCAGGCTGATAGAGGCGATGCTTCTTCGCGGCAAGACCGTCATCGTCCCCGCGGGGATTCAAGGATCCTTCGGCAAGACGATCCCCCCCGGCTGTCGCGGCGTCGCCGACGGGGAGAGCTTCTGGTTCGACGGCCTCCACCTTTCCTTCCGCTTCAGCGTTCACGCTTACGATAACGGGAGGGGCGTGCGGATGATCACGACCCGGCTCTGGGACGGTCATCGCAGCATTCTGCACACCGCCGACGCCGATTCGACAAACCCGGCGGGTTTTTTCTATGATGACCGCTATCCGACTGACGTACTGCTCTTCAAGGTCGGCGGCGTCTCGCCGGTGCTCCACGACAACGAGGAGATGGAACGAACGATCGATCTCGTCGCCCCGCGGCGCCTCATCCTGCCGATGCATCTGAACGAACTGGGGCACCGGGGGACCGACGCCTGCCGCGCCTACGCCGAGGTTCACGGTTGGCTCGATCGCTACCGCCGACGCGGGCGCCTTGGTGAGCGCCGTTTCGCCGTGCTCTTCGGGAACCGCGTCGTCCGGCAGTGAGGCCCGAACGAGACGCGCTCTTCGCCCGACCACGGATCATCTCACCATGAATCAATGGTGTACAAGTCCATAGGCCATTCCATCCAGCGCCACAGCGAACAGGCACCACAACACCGCCACCCGCCGCCGGCAAAGCGTGCGACCAATCCGCACCAGCAGGAACGTATTCTGCGTCCGCATATCCATCGCCAATCCACCACCAGCCCCTGCGACTCTCACCGCCGCCAGCTTCACACTACCGCCTCGCCCAACCGGCGTCAACGCGGTTTCCGCGTCAGGTCAGCCAGGTTCACCGCGTTGACGGCCGCCCGGGCCCGGTCGGCAAGCGCATAAGCCGCCGGGGCGTTGTAGGTGAAAGCCGACAGGCACACGAGGCCGGACTCGGCCAGCGCGGCATCAGTCACAGGTTTGAGCATCTCGCAGTAGATCCGCACCACCGCGCCGCGGGCCGCGGCGAGCGCACCCAGCGTCGGCAGCGCCAGGCCGGGCACCGGGTACCGGGAATAAATGTGATGCCCCGGCACGCGCGGTTCAACCATGACTGCGTGCGCGGGCTTCACGACGGAAACGGCGGTCTGGTGCTGCATTCCGGCAATGGTCTCATCGACCTTATCGCCGCATTCGACAATAAATACCCGGTTATTCGCACTCGCAGCTGCACGTTGACCTTCCGCATGCTCAGGGCCGGGCACAACCGCTGCCACAACCATCATAACGTTCGCCCACTACATCACCAGCCCATAGGACATTCAATCCCCGCCGCCGTGCCCTTTTCCTGCCACTACCCGCATCGTAACACCCTGCCTGACCGCCGTCAACGGATTTTGTCCCGGAAGCTGACCGCCCCGCCACCGTATTTTTCCCTCCTCCGGTGACAGCCGCACATGCTGCCGCCATCAGCACACCATGCGGGATATCGACTGCGGACTGATGCAGGGAACACTGCTGAAACACAGAGGGAGACGTCAGACGACAGCGGGCTACTCCGGCGGCAGGCCGACCAGCGCAAAGATGATGTGCCGGCTGAGCTGCACCGTGCGGGCAAACCGTTCGGTGCCTGACGCGGCCAGCGGATCCGGAAGCACACTTTCCACCGTTTCAGCGTGGGTGACCGTGAGGTCGCCGGCGGCGGGATTCCGCGCTGAGTTGCCCGGCAGGCGCTGCAGCCACCAGCTGCCACTGCGCTGTTCATGCCAGGTACTGAAAACCGCGTCGGTACCGGCCGGAACAAGACCGAAGGTATCCGCGGGAAGCGCATAGCGCATCCCGGCAAGATCGTTGTCGCTCGTTTCGCTCACCTGCAGGCACGCCATACCGCGCTGCGTGGTCCAGCCCTCATGGCGGAACTGCCGCACATAGGCGAGCGCGCGGTCAGCGGGTGCCGGCGCCGGGAGCGCGCCCGTCTCCGTCCACGCTTCGCTGCCGGTGTGCACCGGCGGAAACAGTTCGCGCCAGCAGGCGAGCAGCGCGGCGAAAGTATCGCCGGCGTACGCCGCAGCGAACTGCAGCCCGCGCTGCGGGTGCAGTGTTGCCGGCCACGGACGGCGCACCGTCGGCAGCGGCAGGTTGACGAGTTTTTCCGGCACGGCCAGCGCGAAGCCAGCGCGGTTGTAGAAGTAGACCGTGTCGCCGGCAAAGCCGATGCAGGTGCTCTCCGTCCCCGCCTCCGCGGTCAGCAGGAAACTGTCATACCCGCATTGCACGCGCACGGTGCCGTCGCTGTCCGTACCCGCGGCGGTGATGAAAACCTGCGCGCTGATGCGCGTGCGGATTTCCGGTTCGACGCGGTTGGGGTCCGTCACCGCCAGCGGCAGGCGGTGCTGCGCGAGAAATGACTCGTCCACCGTCACCGCGTAGCGCAGCGTTTCGCCGGCAGCGAGCGTGTAGTCGTGCCGGGCGACCGGGTCGCCGCATCCCGCCAGCAGCAGACCGAGCAGACCGAGCAGCAGCCAGCGTTTTACCATGACTGTTTGAGAAAGGCCGCCATGAGCAGGTAGGTCGCATAGAGATCGGCCTTGTGCACTATTTCCCACGGCGAATGCATGCCGAGGATGGCGGGCCCGGCATCGAGCACGTCCATGCCACAGGCGCCGAGAAACTTGGCGATGGTCCCGCCGCCCCCTTCGTCGATTTTGCCGTGTTCGCCCGCCTGCCACGGGATGCCCTGCGCGCGCAGCAGGCGCGTGATCTCACCCATGTATTCCGCCGACGCCTCGGCGCTTCCCGACTTGCCGCCGGAGCCCGTGAACTTGGTCAGCACGACACCGTAGCCGGCGAGCGGCGCGTTCGACGACTCGTAGACGTCCTTGTAGGCGGGTACCGGCGCCCCGGCCACGTCGCCCGACAGCGCGCGCGATGCGCGCCAGACCTGCACCAGGTCGGCCGCGAGGTCGGTGCTCCCCTGCCGCTTGAGCAGTTCCGTAACGACATCCTCGAGCAGGCGCGACTTCGCCCCCGTGTCACCCTCGCTCCCCGTTTCCTCCTTGTCGAAGAGCACGACCAGCGCGGTATGCGCGGGGCGCTTCTGCGCGAAGAGCGCCTGCAGCGCGGCGTAGGCGCAGCTGCGGTCGTCATGCCCGTAGCCGCCGATGAGCGCGCGGTCGAACCCGACATCCGCGGTTTTCGCCGCCGGCACGGCGCAGAGGTCGGCGCCGATGAGGTCCTCCTCGGTCAGCCCGTAGCGCTGCTGCAGCTGCTGCAGCACCCCGAGTTTCAGTTTCTGCTTCACGTCCTCGTCCGCCACCGGCAGCCCCCCGGCGAGGATGAGCAGTTCCTCGCCGGTAACCGCCTCGCGCAGTTTCTTTTCGTTCTGCCGCTTGTAGGCGAGGTGCGGCTCGAGGTCGGGGATGGTGAAGAGCGGGTCGCCCGGTTCGTCGCCGATGGCGATGGTGGCACGCGACCCGTCGGCGCGGATGGCCACCCCGTGCAGCGCCAGCGGCACGTTCGTCCACTGATACTTCTTGATGCCGCCGTAGTAATGGGTGCGCAGCGCGACCACGCCGCTGTCCTCGAAGAGCGGGCGCGCCTTGAGGTCGAGACGCGGCGAATCGATATGCGCCGCCAGCACGCTGATGCCGTCGGTGAGCGGGCGCGTCCCGGTAACCAGCAGCACCAGCGCGCGGCGCTTCTGCACGAAATAGAAGCGGTGCCCGGCGCCGCGCCCGCCCCCCGCGGTGAAATCAGCAAAGCCCGCCTTGCGCGCCAGTTTCACCGCCTGCTGTACGCACAACCGCTCGGTGCGCGCGCGGTCGAGGAACGCCATGTACCCCCCGGCAAAGCGCAGCGCGGCGTCGCGCTGTTTATCGTCCCACTGCGCCCAGGCCGGGCGCGGCGTATAGGCGAGTTTCTTCTCCAGGTCCTGCAGTTTCGTCGTTTTCTTCGTCATGGTCGTCCTCTCAGAACAGCGTCAGTTGCCCGTCCTCCGGCATGCCCGCCAGCGCGCCGGCCGCGCGCAGCGCCTCCACCTGCGCGCTGTTGACCCCGCAGCGGTCGCGCAGTTCGCGGATGGTGCGCAGTTCCTGCCGCTCGCGCTCCGCGATGATCCGCCGCGCCACCTTTTCGCCCAGCCCGCCGATGGCCATCAGCGGCTGGCGCAGTTTTCCCTCTTCGAGGGCAAACTTCGCCACCGGCGAATGCTGCAGGTGCACGGGGAGGAACTGCACGCCGCGCGCGTAGCACTCGCGCGCCACTTCCAGCAGCACCAGCAGCTTTTCCTCCTTCTGCGTCAGCCGCTCGAGCGCGCGGTCCTTCTCCCGCCGCTGGAACTCCGCCAGTTTCTCCGCCACCGCCGCCGCGCCGCTGCCGATCAGCGCGTCGTACTCCGTCAGCTTGGTGGTGAAGTACGCCGCGTAGAAGGCGGCGGGCTGGTAGACCTTGAAGTAGGCGCAGCGCAGCGCCATCAGCGTGTAGGCCGCCGCATGCGCCTTGGGGAACATGTACTTGATCAGGTTGCACGACTCGATGTACCACTCGGGCACCCCGCAGCCGCGCATCGCCTGCATGTCCTTCGCCTCGAGTTTTTTTCCCTTGCGCACCCGTTCCATGATCTGGAAGGCATGCCGCGCGGGGAGGCCCGCCTGCTGCAGGTAGAGCATGATGTCGTCGCGCAGGGCGATGACCTCGCGCAGCGACGCCTTGCCCTCCTTGATGAAGCGCTCGGCATTGCCCGACCAGACATCGGTGCCGTGCGACAGTCCGGAGATGAGCAGCAGCTCGACGATGGTTTTCGGTTTCGTCGCCTCGAGCATGCGCCGCACGAACGACGTGCCGAATTCCGGCAGCCCGAGCACCCCCAGGCCGCAGCCGATGTCGGCACGCTTCACCTTCAGCGAGCGCACCGACGAGAAGAGGCGCAGCGTGGCGGGATCGTCGAGCGGGATGCTCAGCGGGTCGATGCCGGTATAGTCCTGCAGCAGGCGCATGGTGGACGGCATATCGTGCCCGAGGATGTCGAGCTTGACCAGCTGGTTTTCCATCACGTGGTAGTCGAAATGCGTCGTCAGCGCCTTCTCCCCGCCCGTACTCTCGCCGGGGAAGTTGACGGGCGTGAAGCGGTTGATATCCTCCGTGGCGGGGACCAGCACGAGGCCGCCCGGATGCTGCCCGTTGGCGCTCTTCACCCCGACGAGGCCGCGCGCCAGGCGGCGGTCCTCCGCCCGCCCGAAACTGCGCCCGGTCTTCTCCGCGAACTTGCGCGCATAGCCGATGGCGTTCTTCTCCTTGAGCGTGAGCACCGTGCCGGCGCGGAACACATTCTCCTTGCCGAGCATATCGATGACGTACTGGTGCGCCTGCGGCTGGTACTCGCCGGCGAAGTTGAGATCGATGTCGGGGGTCTTGTCCCCCTCGAAGCCGACGAAGGTCTCGAACGGAATGTTGTAGCCGTCGCGCAGTTCGGTCTTGCCGCAGGCGGGACAGGCGCGCAGCGGCAGGTCGGGCCCGACCGCGGCGAGCACGCTGAATTCGAAGTGCCGGCAGCGCGGGCAGCGGTAATGCGGGGCAAGCGGATTGACCTCGGTGATGCCGCAGAGGTAGGCGACGAAGGAGGAACCGACCGAGCCGCGCGACCCGACAAGATAGCCGTCGTCGTTCGACTTCTTCACCAGTTTCTGCGCCATGAGGTAGAGGTCGGCGAACTGGTTGCCGATGATCTTGCCCAGTTCATACTCCATGCGCTCGCGCACCGTTGCCGGCGGATCGTCGCCGCCGAACTGCCGCAGCCCCGCCTCGGCCAGGCGGCGGAGTTCGTCCGCCGCCCCCGGCAGGCGCGGCGAGTAAAACCCGTCGGGGATGGGCTGGACGCTGTCGCACAGCGCGGCGATGCGCTGCGGGTGGTCGATAACCGCCGCCTGCGCCGCGGCCGCTTCCAGCCACGGAAACTCCGCGAGCATCTCCGCGGTGGTGCGCAGGTGCAGCGGCACCTCGCGTTCCGCGTCGGCGAACCCGAGCCCGACCTGCAGCACGCGCCGGAAATAGGCGTCCTGCGGATCGAGGAAATGGACGTCGGAGGTCGCCACCGTCATCCGTCCCGCCTGCTCCCCGAGTTCCCAGACGCGGCGGTTGAGCGCGTGCAGGTCCTCGTCGGTGTGGAACCCCGGTTTCGTGCCGAGCATGAAGCGGTTGTTGCCGACCGGCTGCATCTCGAGGTAGTCGTAGAAGCGCGCGGTCGCCTGCAGATCGGCCGCCGGCGCATGGGCGAGCAGGGCACGGATCACCTCACCCTTCTCGCAGGCGCTGCCGAGCAGCAGCCCGTCGCGATGCTGCGCCAGCGTGCTGCGCAGCAGGCGCGGCACGCGGTAGAAGGTTTCCGTGTAGGAGCGGCTGACCAGCGTGTAGAGATTGCGCAGCCCGACTTCGTTGCGCGCCAGCAGGATGATGTGGTGCAGGCCCGGGACGCGGCGGGGGGGCGCCCCGCCCCCCCCGACCCGTCCGCCCGCCCGGAGGGGCCCCCCACCCCCCGCCCGGCGCGGG
>CAZWUZ010000194.1:0-5166 GCA_964637655.1 uncultured bacterium
AACCGGTGCACGACAACGCGCACAATCTGCACAGGTTGCTGGTAGACCGTGGCGAGGTTAAACACAGGGAAAAGAGCGGAAACCGTTGCCTTACGGCGTACCTGAGGCGGTATCGTTCAGCGTGGGATTACTCGCAATCGTTGCGGCCGGTCGCCATACACGTAGAGGTCTATGCCGGCCAGATGCTCCTCGTACTGCAGAAAGCGGTGGCGTGACAACTCGTGGCGTAATCTGCCGCGCGCGTCCACCTGATGTGCGGCGATCAGCCAGACGCGCGGATGTCTGCCGATGACGGCAGCCACATCGACGATGTTGGTGTCGGTGATGGCGCGGTACACGGTAGCGGCGGCACTGTTGGCGCCCTGTTCTTCCGCTGACAGGAGCCGGCCGCTGACCGGGTGGCGCACGGGAAAGGGGCGCAGGGGCAGATCAGTGCGCTGCGTGTAGTGGCGGTACACGGCGTCACGGCAATAACCGGCATTGAACAGCAGCAGATCATCGGCTTGCGCGTTCTGGTCGATAAACCAGGCGAGGTAGCGCCATTCCTCCTTTTCCTGTGTCGTATAGTAGTGGTGCAGGACGGGGAGGTGGGCGAGCAGCACGGCCAGGACGAGGAGCGTGCGGAGCACCGGCGGGAATCCGCGGCGCAGCCACAGGGCGGTGAGCAGGCACCAGGCCGGGATCAGCGCGATGAAGTAGCGGGGCAGGAAGAGCGACAGCACGGTGGCGGAAAGGCCCAGCCCGGCAAGCAGCGGCAGTACCGCCCACCACAGCAGCAGACGCTCGGCCGCGGCGCGGCGGCCGGATGCCGGCCGCCGGAGCGCAGCGACGGCGGCGAGCAGCATGACGGGGAGCATCCAGCGCGGGCCGGCCAGCATGCCGGCGAGAGCGCCCAGTGACGACCAGTCGGGAACCGGCAGCATCCAGGCACTGCTGCCGCCGGCAACGGTGCCGGCGATGGTACGCAGGCCGGCCAGGACGGGCAGGCAGGCGACCCCCATGACCAGCGCGGCGGTCAACCAGGGGCGCCAGGCGGTGCGGCGGCAGGCGGGCTCCCTGACCCAGCGCCAGCCAAGTTCCGCCACGTGCGGGAGCAGCAGCAGGACACCGAGTACATGGACATGCACGATGGCAATGGTCGTGGCAAGATACGCCGCCAGCGCCAGCCGGTTGCCGGGCCGGCGCAACAGGTGGATGCAGGCGCGGGTGGCCCAGAGCATCAGGAGGGTGACCAGCGCATAACCGCGCACTTCCTGCGCGTAATGGATTTGCAGCGGGGATACGGCCATGAAGAGTGACGCCAGGAGGGCGGCAGTGCGGCCGCCGAGGAGCCGGCCGAGGCGCCAGGTGGCACCGACGGCGGCGACGCTGCACAGCGCCGAGAGCAGTCGCGCGTTCGCGTCGCTGGTGCCGGTCAGGTGCAGCCAGGCGGCGAGCAGGGCGAAGTACAGCGGGGGATGGCCCACCGCGTAGCGGTCAGCCGCCATTTCCGGCAGCGGCAACTGCGCGGCCCGCAACGCATCCCCCTCATCGAGCCACAAACTCTCGTCGGCGATCCCGAACAGGCGCAGAAACAGCGCCAGCCCGAGCACGAGGCACCATGCCAGCCGGAAGCTGCAGGCACGCCGGAAGACTGCCGGCATTACGACGCGCACACCGCTGGACGGGATGGCCGGGGGAGTGGGGACAACGCTGCCTCCTGCGTGTTCACGCGAACATCGTACCACCGCCCGTCGCCGGCGTCAACGGAAAACCTGAAACTGGTCCGCCGTCCGGGCGACGCCCTGCCGATGCTGCGCAGGCGGCGTCCCTGCGCGGGAAACCGACGACGGGCGTGCTCAGTATCACCGGCTGGAAGAATACGCCGCCGTATGATGAACGTAGCGAGCCGACCCCGGGGCGGGAAAATAAACGTAAACCTCCCGGCATCGACGCTGCCCTGCTCGCGCATGCGCGAGCAGGAGCTGGTACACGCGGGACAGTCGCGCGCGCATCCGCGACTGGCGGACCAGCAGCGCGCACTGCTTACACATTCAGCGGAATGGCGCGGGCGGAAATGCGGGAGAGGTTCCAGTAGCGGGCAATGGTGGGGATGGCCGAAAAATAGGAGGGGACGGCAGCACTGCTGATCTCCAGTTCCTGCCGCAGGGGACCGGCGTCAAAGCGGACGTTCATGGCGATGAACCGGTAGTGATGATACAAGGCATTCGCCAGCCGGCGCCGGGTGCGCGTCAGCCCGGGTTCCGCTTCCGTCCACTCCGGGCCGAAGCGGGGGAGATCCAGAAAGCGGAGATGCGCGACGGTTCCGGCGCGGGCCAGTTCGTCGGCCAGTTCGCGCATGAACCGGCAAAAAGAGGTGCCGGAAGGCAGGCCCGGTGAAATGAATATCCTGTCGTGCCGGAGGGTCGGCTTGAACGCGAGCGTGGCCAGCGCCGTCGCCGTGAAGTCGTAGGTAGTGCAATCCAGGCCGGCGGCGGCTGAAATGGGGATGACGCCAACCGTGAAAAAGGCTTTGGCGGCCCAGGTGATGTTGTCGCGGCGGGGCGGCATGTCGGCAGCGCAGCCCATCATGATGGTGGGCTTGGCGATGCGCACTTCGTAGGGCCACGTGGTGTGCGTGATGGCATCCTCGGCCAGGGCCTTGGAATGGGTGTAGGCGGTCAGGTGTCCGGTGCGCAGAAGGGGGAGCGGATCGCTTGCCCGCACCAGTTCGTTCGGCCGGATCCCGCAGTTCATGGCTGTGCCGACATACAGGAAGCGCCGGAGTCCCGGAACGTTGCGCAGCAGCTGCATCAGGGTCAGGGTGCCTGCGTAATTCACGGCATAGCAATCGTCTTCCTGCAGAAAATTGGTGTTGGCGGCAAGGTGGATGACGAGTCCGCTGAAACCGGCTTCGCGCAAGGTGGTGGCCACGGCGTGCAGGCTGTCGGGTTGCGCCATGTCGCCCTGCAGGATGGACAGGGAGCGGGGATGCCGCGTCGGCGGTTTTCTGGCCATGATGAATATGCGGTTGACCCCCGGATGGCGCCTGAGCACGGCCAGGAGACGCAGACCTATTTCGCTGCTGGCGCCGGTGAGCAGAACATCGCAATCAGTGGGGGCCTTCATCCGGGAAGCTCGTGCACCGGGGGTGAACGCACGACGACCCGGACCTTGCTTCCGGACACGTCCTGCTCAATGGTCCGGGTGATGCGGGTAATGGCGTGGTGGACGTCGCGCATGGTTGTATCCGGGTCAAAGCCAAGTTCGAGGTCAATGAATATTGTTCCGCCGGCGCGGCGGGAACGCACCGCATAAAAGGCCTCGTAGTCGTCGAAGTGCCGGGCGAGGTGTTTGACGATGCGCAACTGGAGGGATTCTTCGAGGGTTTTGTCGAGCAGGTCGTTGAGGGATCCCCGGAAGATTCCGGTGTAGGAGGCGATCACATAGAGGGCGATCAGCATGGCCACGAGCGGGTCGATATAGACATGCCAGGCGAAACCCCGGCAGAGCATGATGAGCAGCAGCGAGGTCATGATGCCGAGGTTCTGCAGGGCGCCGTTCCGGTTGGTTCGCCATTGGGTTTCCATGAGGGGCGAATACTCACGACGGGCAATACGCCGGTTGCGCCGCCACAGCCAGCAGTTGAAGCCCAACTCGACCAGATATGCCCCCACGCCAAGCCAGGTCATTGGCGCGGCCAGGCTCACGGGATGCATGATTCGCCAGGCGCTGCCGGCGACCACGGCCACCATGCCCAGCATCAGGAGGGCGGAACTGATCAGCGCGCTGAAACTTTCCAGTTTGCCGAGTCCGTAATCAAAATGGGTTTTCGGATCCCGGGCCATGCGCCGCAGCGTGAGCCAGGCGAGCAGGCTGATCAGAAAACTGTTCAGATCGGAAAACCAGTCGGCGAGCAGCGCCAGGGAACCGACCAGCAAGGCGATGACCAGCGCCGGCAGGACGGAAACGGCATCCAGCAGGAAGACCAGACGCAACGCGCGTTCCCGCTCCTGCGCCCCGGGAAGCGACGCCGGCGGTGTCGAGGATACCCTCTCCCGTAAGTCCATCAGACGATAGTACCACCAGCACCGGCGGGCGTCACCGGGTATTTTGGCGAGGTGTGACCGACGACAGCGCGGCAACAACTCACTGACGAAACAGGACGGGCGCAGACAGGGATCTGTTTCGACGTCAGTATGACTGACGTTGGCGTTGCGGAAAAAAATACGCTGGCGGCATCCTAGCACGCTCCCGGCTGCGCGTCAACGCTCCGCTTCCGCCTCCCGTTGCAGCAACGAAGAATGTCGCGCTCATGCCAACCGGGCATCAGGGGCGGCGTCGTCAACCCGTTCACCCTGACGGCCGCTTGCGCCGGTACCGCGCGTAAGGTATAGTCGGCACACGTCGTCCGGGAGGGGACCCATGACTGACCAGGAATATTACCGCTCTGTCTTCACGCAACTGCAGCGCTCGTGCCGCGGGGCGTCGTATATCATCGGCGCCGGCACGGAACTCATTCAGCACGGCTGGCGCCCGGGGGGACTGCTCGTTACCGTCGAGTCGGCCGACCAGCTGTGGAAGATGGCGGTCGAGTGGGGACTGCAGATCCATATCCCCGTGCTCGGCACCCGCGACGAGCGTGTGCTCTGTCCCATCGATTTCGAAATCTCGCTGATGCACGAGAACTTCGCGCTCTATGCCGACATGCAGACGCAGCAGCACTACTTCCGCAAGTATCTCTTTCCCATCACCAAATACCTCGAGGATTTCTTCGTCGACCGGAAAATGCCCTTCATGATGGATTTGACCCCGTCGGGCGGGCACATCCTCTTCTGGGTGGAGCGCGGGACGAAGGCGTGGCAGGCGTGCGAGCAGATCGGCTATCTCGAGGACGACCTGCTGACCTGCTATCAGTACCGCGACAGCAGCGACATCAAGCGGCGCGACGGGGTCAAGCCCGCGGCGGGCATGGTGTTCAGCGGTTTGGGGCGCCTCTCCGAGTTTCTCGGCTATATGGCGAAGAACGCGCTGCTCAGCGACGGGGGCATTCCCGTCACCATCTGCGACAGCGCGGAAAAATCGATCAACTACGACAATTCATGGGCGGGTGATTCCGCCTTCATGCGCGGCATCCGCACCCCCTTCTCGCTGCACAAGAAGAACATCCAGAAGTACGGCATGTAC
>CAZWUZ010000194.1:5176-7401 GCA_964637655.1 uncultured bacterium
CGGGCCGGCCCGCCGCGGCGCCCCTGGCCGCCGCCGACGCCCCGGACTTTGCCGGCGAGGCCGGTATCGCTCGCTTTATCGAGAGCGCCAAGGCCGCCGGCAGCTGCGCCGTTTTCCCCCGCTGGCAGCCGCCGCTGGTCGACGTCATCAAGACGGTATGGGATGGGCGCGAACTGAAGATGAACCGCGACCTCGAATTCCTGCTGCAGTGCATGTGGAACACGGAGAAGGCGGCGCAGTACGCGCAGCAGCAGGACGGCATCATCCCGCGCGCCACCGACTCGCTGCTCAAGCTGGTGACGTTGTACCAGGACTCGGGTCTCTATCAGTTCCACCAGGAGTTCGACGCGCATGCCGGGCACGCGCGCGGTGAGGCGCTGGCGCGCGCGCAGGCGGATGCGCAACTGCACCACAACACGCGCAAGATGATCGAGAATCCCTTCCCGGCGCTGCTGCAGCCGTTCAACCTCAAGCGCTTTATCAGCGACCTGGTGGTGGCGCGCGGCTGGCATCCGAAGGAGGTGGCGGGACTCATCCGCGACTGCTACGAGAACCCGGCACAGCGCTACTGGGGACAGATGGACTGGTTCAAGAGTCCGTCGTCGACCAAAGCGAACTTCTACGGGCGGCTGTACGGCGGGATGGCGCTGTGGGAGTGCGGCAAACTGACGCTCAACCTGCCGCGCTAGCGGCGGGCTGAAGGCCCGGCAGGCGGTTGCCTACTGGACCAGGAAGCAGAAAACGACGAGTGCGAGCAGCAGGCAGAATTCGCCCATGACGGCACCTCCTGCTTACCCTATCGGCAGCCGCGCGGCGCGGCTGAAGGAGAATACGGCTATGGCGACACGAAAGCGCAAAACCACCGGGGCAGTGACCGCAAAACAGCTCGACCGGATGCTGGCGGAAATAAGGCGCGCGGGGACGCTCAAGCGCATTCCGCGCATGGGCTGGCAGATGCGCGGGGTCATCCCCTGCGAGAGCGTGGCGGACCATTCCTTCCGCGTCATCTACATTGCCATGCTGCTGGCCGACGCGCTGGTGGCGGCCGGGGAGCAGGTTGATGCCACGCGCATCATCCGCATGGCCATCGTCCACGAACTTCCCGAGTCGCTGCTCACCGACCTGGCGAAGGACCCGGTCGACCTGCTCGGCAAGCGCGCCAAGTTTACCGCCGAGGATATCGCGGTGCGACGCATCACCGAGGGGCTGGTCGGCGGCGGCGGCTACTACGCGCTCTGGCGCGAATTCGAGGAGATGGGCTCGCTCGAGGCAAAAGCGGTGCGCATGGCCGACCGCCTCGACATGATGGTGCAGGCCTGTGACTACGAGCAGGTGGGCTGGCGCAACCTTGACGACTTCTGGAAGAACAGCGCCAACTGTGCCGATTACGGCGTGCCGCTGTTCGCGGCTGTCTGGCGGCGCTTCCGGGCCGTGATGAAATGAAACGGCTGCTGCTGCCGGTGCTCTGCCTGCTGGCCGGGTGCCTGGGCGCGGCGGTGCCTCCGGTATCCGCGCCCCCGCAGGTGACCGGGCTCTGGCCCGACGACGGGGCGGTGGCGGTGCCGCGCGAGGTACGCATTCGCTTCACCTTCGACCAGGCGATGGATACCGCAACGTTGGCGGGAGCGGTGCGTCTGCGGCAGCGTGACGGGACCGGTGCCATCCTGACCGTGACCCCGGCGGCGCTGCGCTACGATGCCGTGCTGCGCTCGCTCTTTGTCGAGGCGACGTTTGCCGGCGGGCAGGAGGCGGAGGCGGAACTGACGGCGGGTGCCTGCGCGCTGAGCGGCGAAGCGCTGCGCGCCCCGGCGTCGACCCGCTTCCTCGTCGAGGCTGACCCGCGCGCGTGGTGGACGTATGCCGAGCAGCCGGCGGCGCTCGGGCACGGGCGTGACGGCGCGCTCGCCTTCCGCGGCGTGCCCGTGCCGCCCTGTGCCGGGACGCTGACCACGCCTGCCGGCGTGTTCACCTGGCTCTGCCGCCGTGCGGATGACGATGACAGCGGCTGGCTGCACACGGATGTGCCGCCGCGCACGCTGGCGGCGGCCGGTGACCCGCTCACCCCGTCGGAACTCGCGGCTGGCAGCTACCCCGCTACGCTGGCAGGACGACGCCCTGCCACCCCGCTTGGCTGGGTGCACCTGAGCCATCATCAGGGGGGGGCCTGGCTCGACCCGGCGCGGTGTGTCGCGCGGGTTTACGGCACTGACCCCGCGCGCCGAAGG
>CAZWUZ010000195.1:0-5995 GCA_964637655.1 uncultured bacterium
GTTCGTCACGCAATGCCTCGTTGACCAGTTCTGAGACCGATTGTGCAGTTTCGAGCGATTTCAACCGCAGTGCCCGATGCACCGCCGGATCAAGATATACCGTCGCCCGCTTGGTCAATGCTGTCATGTGCCACCTCCCGCTGGTGTTGTGACATCATAGCACTGTAACGTTATAGCGTCAATAGCCCAACGCGGCGCGAAGCGGAAGGCGTGGAACGACATCAAAGTAGCAAACCCCAGACCGTTTGCAGGGCCCGGACAAAGACCGTATCAAGCAGTTCACGCGGGACGTTCTCGCAATGCAGGGTGGCCGCATACGCGCGGAAGTGTGCCAGGCGCTCTTCGATAAAATCGTTCACGACATCGAGGCGCGGTTCAAGGCCGAGTTCTTCTTCCGCCAGTTTGCGCGCCAGCAGGCGGTCAAGTGCCGGGCGCAGCGCCGCGGGTGCCTGCGTGTCGAGCAGTTCGGCGTACGCCATGGGCGGCATCGTGCCACGCTGCTCGATCCACTGGCAGGCAAAGACGGGGCGCAGCACGTAAAAATACTTCTTGATGCGCACCTGCTCTCCCTTGAGGTATTCTCGGAAATTCCCCTCGGCCATGTGCAGGTAATGATAGAGCGCGCGGGCCGGCAAGAAACACGTCGGCAGCAGGTCGCGCAACTGCTGTGCAACCGGCGACTCCTCGTGATAGATGTGGTGCGACACCAGCCACTCCATGAGCGGCGGATTCGATTTGCGGAACAGTTGCAGGGCCTTGCGCAGGTCCCAACCGCTGTAATCGAAAGTAGCGTCGACGGGATACTCGATCACATCACGCCCGGGCTCGATGGTCAGGTACCAGGCGGGGCGGTGCAGGTAGACGAAGCGCACATCATAGTCGCTGTCCTGCGACGGAAAGCCCCAGGCGCGGCTGCCTGATTCGACTGCCAGCAGAATGCGCACGTCATGCTCCGCCGCGATACGCGGCAGGCGGGCGCGGATAACCGCGCGGTTTTGCTCAGGCGACGCCATCATGCCATCAGCCCGCGTGATGCCAGGCTGCAGCAGTCGTCGGTGTTTTTGCCGATGATGATATGGTCCAAAAGCCGCAGCCCAACCGTCGCGCAGGCCGCCGCCACCGTCCGGGTCAATTCGATGTCGTCAGCCGACGGTTCGGCCACACCCGACGGATGGTTATGCACGAGGATGACCGCGGAGGCGGCCCGCAGCGTAGCTTCGCGGATAATTTCCTTGGGGTCGACCGGGCACCCGGCCAGCGTCCCGACCGTCAACGGCAGATGCGCGAGCGGCGCGTTCTTGGTATTGAGCAGTATCACCTGAAAATGTTCCTTGACCGCATCACGCAGATAGGGGCCGTAGAACTCCGCCGCGTACGCGAGCGCCTCATCGGGACTGGTGATTCCTTTGCGTTTACCGGCCTGTTCGCGTGCAAACCTGCGCCCCAGTTCGAACGCCGCATGCAGTTGCGCTGCCTTCGCCGGGCCGATGCCCTTGATCTCCCGCAACTGGGCCAGTGTTGCGCCCTCAATGGCGCGCAGCGTCTTGAATTTTGCCAGCAGGCGCTGCGCGAGGTCTTCCGCGCTCTCCCCCTGCTGCCCGGTACGCAGGATGATAGCAATCAGTTTCCCGAGCGACATGCTTTCCGCACCGCGCGCCAAAAGTTGCTCGCGCGGCCGCTCCTCCTGCTGCCACTCCCGTATCGCCAGGTGTCGGCTGCGGGGGCGCGAGGAGGCGGCATTACTGCTGCGCTGCTCAGGTGCCGGCTTGTCCGTCACGCCTATCCTCCCCGCGGATGTGCTGTTGTTTCCCGGTATCGCACCGGTCAGCATTCCGCCCAGAATAGTTTCAGCGCACTGCTGCGGGCGATGGCAGCATAATCGCCATCGCGGGTTACCAGCGCGCCGACTCTGCCTGCCTGGGCCGCAATAATGAAATCAACCAGGTGTCGGCGACCGCGCAACGCGCCGGGGTGTTTGCGCAACGTGGACTGTACTGCCGCCCGCATCTCGCCGGCCTGCCAGAAATCCTCGCCGACCGGGGTCAGCACCCGCAGGCCGGCTTCGCGAATAAACTCCTCCACGCGCGCCCGGCTGCCAAGCAGCACGAGCAATTCCGCCCCGATCAGTTCATTGATCGCCGGGACATACCCTGCAGTTCTGGCTGATTCGGTTGCCCGTACTGCGGCCCGGCAGTAGGGATCGGTGGCCGGGCGGCGAAGAATATCCGAAAGAATACACGTATCGAGCAGGGCGTAGGCAACTTCGGCGGCATGCTTCATTCGAGCCGGCTCGCGCCGCGCTTCGGAATGGTTTTCTTGCCACGCACCTCCGCCAAAGCCCGGTCAGTGCGGCCTGCGGACGGGGTATCCGCAAACCGACCGGCAAAAACAGCCAGTCCCTGCACCTTCGGCCTGATTTCCAGCACGCGCCCCCGGGCGGAGAACTCCACCACATCGCCAACCTTGAGGTCCACCTGCTCGCGCATTGCTTTCGGGAGCACCACCAGGCCCTTGGCCATGATTTTCGACGTTGCCTTCATTGGCGCCTCGCTTTCGTAGGTACAAAAGCAGTATAACCTTCCACCCAGATTATACCACAACAGACAAAGCGGTCAAGCACCGTGGTGCAGGCCGCACCGTCAGGACCGGTCAGGGGACCCTCGCTCCGGCAGTACCGCCCGCCGCGAGAAAGGCATGGAGTTTGCGGCAGGTGGCATCATAGGCGCGGCGCTCGTTCGCGCTGAGGTGGCGGCAGTACAGACCGCCGTCCGGATCGACCGAGTCCGCCAGCAGGTCGGCCGGGGTGACCTCCGCATAGCGGTCGTACATGTTGACGTCGCGGATCATTTCGCCCCCCAGCAGCCACAGGTGGTCGATATGCCGCCGCGCGGTTTTCGGCGACAGCGTACCGCTGGCGAGACGTTCGGCAAACGGCAGCAGCGCCACGACAATCCCGCGGCCATAGGGGATGTCATCGGCATCACCCATCCACCGCTCCGGCCACGTGAGCAGTTCCGGGCAGAGTTTCGACAACGCCGGCGATACCGCCGGCGGCCAGGCGACCGGCAGTGGAGCAGGACGGCCTTTTCTGCGCGTCATTACTGCCACAGTTCCTGCCAGCGCGACGCGGTCAGTTCCCGTATCTGCCGGTAATAGTGTTCAATATCCGTATTGCCGATGCCTGAGACCACCGCTTCCAGGTGCAGCGCCAGCACGGAACCGACGGCATGGACGGCTTCATGCCGGTCGAGTCCCTCGCCAACCAGGCGGGTCAGTGCCGCGGCAACCGGTGTCTCATCGACCATGAGCGCCTGGGTCTCGACCACGGCATGGACCACGTAATGCAGCTGCGCCCCTTCGATCCTGACCTTCGCCCGGCGATGGTACTTCTCCACCAGATTGTAGCGTTCCGTCTCGTCGAGCGCCAGCCACTGCTTCGCGTCAGGGGCCTGCAGCGGATCGTAACAGAATGATGCATCGGTGCCGGCCCGTGCCTTACCGCGTATTTTCGTTTTGCCGGTGTCCCGATGCGCGTGCAGCCACGCGAGTGGTGCATCGTGCCGCCCCCAGGCCTCCAGCAACATATCGCAGCAGACCAGCGCCTCGCCTACTTCGCCCGGGCCGCAGTTGGACGGTAACTGCGCGGGCAAGGACTTGTCACCCAGCAGATACTGCTCGACATACCGGTTGTTCGCGCGCGCCTGCGTGAGCGCCTTTTCCGCCGCCGCCTCGTTACCGGCCAGCACTTCCAGCAGGACCAGGCCCCAGGCAAACACCGCGCTGCCATCGTTAGCATACTGCTGCAGCAGTAATCGCGCGCCGGTGCAGTCCCCGAGCGACAGGTACGCGGCCAGCAGCGAGTCGCGATTACCCTGATTGTCGTTGGGATTCAGTTTGAGCAGCGCCCGGTATTCCGCGATGGCCTCCTGTGCATGCCCTTCCACCCATAGTTCCTCAGCAAGCAACCGCCGTGCACGCATGTAGGGGCGGGTCTCGTGGATGAGCCAGTACTGTCCCTGCTGGCGATCCAGTTTCTGTGCTTTCAGTTGCCGTTCGCCAAGGGCAACGATGCGGCGCAACTCGCGGAGGTACGCCTCACCCACCAGCGTCAGTTCCGCCTTGAAGGCCAGGGCATCGATATGCTCCGGATCGAGTTGCAGCACCTGATTGATGCCCAGCAGCTGCTTTTTGGGCGAGCGTTCCTTGACCGCCTCATAGAACAATTGCTGCGCTTTTGCCGCAGTTGAGGTGGTGTGCCGGTCCGTGCCGCTGGATAGATCACCCGCGGGCGCCGGTGGTGTGCCGGGTGTGGTGGCGGCTCCGGTCAGGCCGCAGCACTTTTTGTACTTTTTGCCGCTGCCGCAGGGGCAATAATTATTGCCGGGCACCGCGCCCGCAGCGGATGGTGGCGTCGTTGCCGCCGAGCGTTGCTGCCATTGCAGTTTTTTCAGGTCGGTGATGTCTTCCGGCTTGTCCGGCTCGATGCCGACAATGAACTTCCACCCGTGCTGCTCGCACAACTGCGCAATTTCCTGTGCGCGCTCCTCGGTCTGTACCCGGACAATCGCCGGCTTCTTCTCACTGCCCAATTTTGCCATGGTTCTCCTCGCCTCCCACCACCAGCGCCAGCAGTGACGGATGCACTTTCCAGCGCTGCTGGTCGTCAGTCAGAATCGATGCTGTCTTCTTGTTGAGCCGTGTTATGACCCCGTACTTCCGCAGCCCGACCTTGTCGAGGAAGGTGACGCGGCTGCCGCAGCGGAACTGTGACAGCATGACCGTGCTGCGCGCCTGTGCCACTAACTGCAGGCGTTCGTACACCAGCCGGCTGAGTTGCCGCAATTCGTCCTCATTCAACTGCAGCATGAGATCGGCGGCCGTGGTAAAGGCCGCGCTGTGTGGTCCGGTCATGGAGTATCCGCTCCGTTATTTCCGCCTGCCAGGAGGAAGGCGTAGAGTTTGCGACAGGTGGCGTGAAACGATTCTTCGGCTGCTTCGCCGCCGGGATGATACGAGAGTTGCGGGCCACCGTCAGGCCGCAGCGCCGCGGTCAGTCGCTCCGCGGCAGTCGGCTGCAGATATTCCGTGCCCGTGCCACCGCCGGCACACAACGTGGCGCCAAGTGTTTCAAGGTTTTCCAGGTAATGCGTCAATTTACCCTCGTCCATGCCGCTGGCAGCGAGATGCACCGCGAACGGCTGCAGCAGGGCGAACATTTCGGCGCAGAGGGTGCTGTCGGCGGCATCCTTCGCCAGATGCTCCCACGACTCAGGCCAGTCGAAATAGTCGCTGTCGATCGCTTCAGGGGTGGTTGGCTTGCCCCGCATGCGCTCGTCGAATCCCTCCTCCTCTTCGCCGGCATACTCGTCGTCGTCCGCTTCCTCCCAGTCGATGACCGTGCCGCCCCCGACGGGGTAGTACGGGCTGGCGAGCACATTGCTGTTGCCTTCGCGATAGACCTTGAAATCGCGCACGGTGAACAGCTGGTCCTCGTGCCCGTCGAGCAGTTCGTCGTCCAGCGAAGGCACCGGGATGAACGGATAGAGCAGGTGCAGCACCTCTTCTTTCCGCTCGTCGGGGATAAGGTATTCCTCCACCATATCTTTGCCGATCTTCACCAGCCGGGTCGGGAAGGGGAGCCGCGCGTCAGGGTCAGGTCTGGCTTTCATCTTCATTGCGCCATGCTCCTGCGCAGGCGTTGTCTTTCGGACTGCGGCAGCGATTCCTCGTCCCACATTTCCCGGTAGGACTGTATGTAAAACACCGTCGCCTCCTGATCGAGGGTGAAATAATAGCGGCACAGTTTCTTGAAAATGACGAGCACGTCAGGGTCGAAACAGAAATCGAGCAGGCGGTCGAGCAGATGCTCGATGCGGATGCGGCTCTGACAACCGGTGGCAACGACGGCATCGACTGCCGGCGCCAGTTCGGCAGCAGCCAGTTGCGCCAGTTCGCGCGACTGTTCAGTAAGCGCCGTGATCATTTGCAGCAGTTC
>CAZWUZ010000195.1:6005-7286 GCA_964637655.1 uncultured bacterium
TAGGCCCGGTCATGCCGCGAGGGAACAGGTGCGGGCCGCCGTTTGCGGACGGCAGCGGTGCGCTTAGCGCCGTGTACGTTTGCGGCGCCGCGGTGGCGTGCGCTGCCGGCCTTCGAGGCGTTTCGCCGCGGCGATGAGGAAATCCTGCTCGCTGCGGGTCGTTTCTTTCGCTGTGCGGGTCTGGTAGTTCGCATATTCCACCTCCGCCTTGTCGAGTGCCAGTTTCGCGCTGATGCGTCCGGCATGGGTCAGCAGGTTGCGCCCCGATAATTTCAGAAAATCGTCCAGTTTGGCAATCCAGTCGCGCATATGCATCACGCGTTGCTGCAGCGCCTGCAGTTCCGCGAATTCAAGATAAGCAGTGACGATGCGGTTCAGCGCCTCCAGTTCGTCCGGTTGCAGGTAATTCTTGGCGATGGCGGCATCCGCCTTGACCGGCCGCGTCCCGGTCCATGAGGTCATGCCCATGTGCGGCTTGCCCGCATCCGCGCGCTCAGCAATGATCTCCGCCGCGGTATGTCCGTGCGCCGCCCAGTGCATCTTGTTCTGCACCACGGCAAAGAACTCCTGCGACAGGTCGTTGTCCGGGTCGTAATCGACGCTGGTGGCGTAGATATCGAGCACCTTGCGCCAGAACACCTTTTCCGACGAACGTATGTCGCGGATGCGTGCCAGCAATTCGTTGAAATAGACGCTGCCCCCCGCCTGTTTCAAGCGGGCATCATCCATGGTGAAGCCCTTGACGAGGTATTCGCGCAGCCGCTCCGTCGCCCATTGCCTGAACTGCGTTCCGCGTTTCGACCGCACCCGGTACCCGACAGCCAGAATCATGTCGAGATTGTAGAATGCGCGGATACGCTGAACCTGCCGTTTGCCTTCTGATTGAACTGTTAAGTATTCCTTAATAGTTGCCGGCAACTCTTTATCTTTCAATATGTTGCGGATATGCATGCTGATATTTGGCACGGTACTATTGAATAACTGTGCCATCTGCAACTGCGTCAGCCAGACGGTCTCGTTCTCCAGTCGCACCTCCAGCCGTTGCCTGCCGTCTTCGGTCTGGTAGAGAATGATCTCCCCCCAAGCTTCAGGCATGCTTCTGCACCTTGGCGGAGATGGCTGCCCAGTCCTGACCCTTGGGCATGATGAACAGGCATTTGCCGTTGCTGCGCTTTTCCCATAGTTCGCCGAGGCGCCGCTTCTCTGCGCTGTCCGGCGTCTCCCACAGCAAGGCGCTTTTGTATTCGAACACCAGAATCCGGCCATCTTCCAACTGGACGA
>CAZWUZ010000196.1:0-7280 GCA_964637655.1 uncultured bacterium
AACCTGCGGGTGAAACCTGGCGTTGGCAATTATACCCAGATGCGGAATCGCTGCAGCGACGGGCGCATGCTTGACGCACCCCCGCCATTCTGCTATACTCCGGCGCATTATTTCCGGCGGGTGAGGTGTCCCCGCGAGGCAGGTGACGCATGGCTCTGGTGGTGCAGAAATACGGTGGCTCGTCGGTTGGCGATGCCGACAAGATGCGGCGCGTGGCGCAGCGCATCGCGGATACCCGCAAGGAGGGCAACCAGGTGGTGGCCGTGGTCTCGGCCATGGGTGATGCCACCGACGACCTGCTCGAACTCGCAGACAAACTCAACCCGGCAGGCGCGGCGCGCGAGATGGACCTGCTCATGGTGACGGGGGAGATGGTTTCCGCCGCGCTGCTCGCCATGACCCTGCAGGGGATGGGTGAGCAGGCGGTGGCGCTGACCGGGCCGCAGGCGGGCTTCCGCACCGACAACGCGCACCGCAAGGCGCGCATCATGGATATCGAGCCGGGGCGCATTTACCGCGAACTGGCGCGCGGCATGATCGTCATCGTCGCCGGGTTCCAGGGGGAGAATGACCGCGGCGATTTCGCCACGCTCGGGCGCGGCGGGTCGGACACCACCGCGGTGGCGCTGGCGGCGGTGCTCAAGGCGGATGTCTGCGACGTGTTCACCGATGTCGACGGCATCTTCACCGCCGACCCGCGCCTGGTCAAGGACGCGAAGATGCTCAAGGCGATCTCCTACGACGAGATCCTCGAACTGGCCAGCGTCGGCGCGCAGGTGATGCAGGCGCGGTCCATCGAGTTCGCCAAGAAGCACGGGGTTACCGTGCACGTACGTTCCAGCTTCCACCGCCAGCCGGGGACGCTGATTGTCGAGGAGGAGAAGGTCATGGAAAACTATGTTATCAGCGGCGTGGCGGCGGACAAGGCGCAGGCGAAGCTGACCCTGACGCCGGTGCCGGACGTGCCGGGCATCGCGGCGCGCATCTTCGTGGCGCTGGGGCAGGCGAACGTCAACGTCGACATGATCATCCAGAGCTCGCCCGAGGTGAAGGCGGAGAAGAACACCATCTCCTTTACCGTGGCGCGCGGCGAACTGGCGAAAGCGGAGCAGACCCTGCGCGAAGTCGTACAGGAATGGGCCGCCTGCCGGGTGGTGACCGCGGCGGACATCGCCAAGGTGTCGGTTATCGGCGTCGGCATGAAGAGTCACGCCGGGGTGGCGGGCGAGATGTTCCAGGTGCTCGGTGATGCCGGCATCAACATCGAGATGATCAGCACCTCGGAGATCAAGATCTCCTGCGTCATTCCCGAGGAGAAGGCCGACGCGGCGGTGCGCCTGCTGCACGCGCACTTCATCAAGTGAAGCAGACGCGCATCCTCGTCTACGACACCACCCTGCGCGACGGGGCGCAGGGGGAACGGGTGTCGTTCTCGGTCGAGGACATGCTGCGGGTCGCGCGCCGGCTCGACGACCTCGGGTTCGCCTATATCGAAGGCGGGTGGCCCGGGGCCAACCCGAAGGCGGTCGAGTTCTTCACCCGCGCGCGCAAACTGAAACTGAAGCAGGCGAAGCTGGCGGCGTTCGGCTCGACCCGGCACGCGAAGCACCGGCCGGCGGCGGATCCCAACCTCACCGGCCTGCTGGCGGCGAAGACCCCGGTGGTGACGATTTTCGGCAAGGCGTGGGACCTGCACGTGCGCGAAGCGCTGCGCGTCCCGCTGCCGCAGAACCTGACGATGATCACCGACTCGGTCGCCCACCTCAAGGCGGCGGGGCGCGAGGTGCTGTTCGACGCGGAGCATTTCTTCGACGGTTTTGCTGCCAACCCTGCGTACGCGCTGGCGGCGCTGCGCGCGGCGCTCGACGGGGGCGCCGACTGGCTGGTACTGTGCGAGACCAACGGCGGCGCGCTGCCGCACACGGTGGCGGCGGCGGTGCGCGCGGTGCGGGAAACCTTCCCCGGTGCGCGCCTGGGCATGCACGCGCACAACGACAGCGACTGCGCGGTGGCCAATTCGCTGGCCGCGGTGCGCGAGGGGTGCACGCAGGTGCAGGGGACGGTCAACGGCTACGGCGAGCGCTGCGGCAATGCCAACCTCTGCTCGATTATCCCCAACCTGCAGCTGAAGATGAACTGCCGGGTGCTGAGCACGGCGCAGCTGGCGCGGCTCACCGACACCTCGCGCCTGGTGAGCGAACTGGCCAACCTCGCGCCCAACCGCGCGCTGCCGTATGTCGGCAGTTCGGCTTTCGCGCACAAGGCGGGCATCCACGTCAGCGCGGTGCAGCGCCATCCCGAGACCTACGAGCATATCCGCCCGGAACTGGTGGGCAACCGCCAGCGCGTGCTGGTTTCCGACCAGTCGGGGCGCAGCAACCTCGTGCACAAGGCGCGGGAACTGGGGATCGCGCTCGACGGGCCGGCCGGGGCGGAGAAACTCGGCGACGTGCTGCAGGAACTCAAGGAACTCGAGGCGAGCGGCTACCAGTTCGAGGGGGCGGAGGCGTCGTTCGCGCTGATGCTGCGCCGCGCGCTGGGTACGGTCCCGGCGCATTTTGCGCTGCTGGCGTTCCGCGTCATCAATGAGAAACAGGGGGATGGCGTCCCCTACTGCGAGGCGACCATCAAGGTCAGCGTCGGCGAGCGCGTGGCGCACACCGCGGCGGAGGGTGACGGGCCGGTCAACGCGCTCGACAACGCGCTGCGCAAGGCGCTGGCGAAATTCTACCCCGCGCTGCGGCAGCTCACCCTTACCGACTACAAGGTGCGCGTGCTCAACGAAAAAGAGGGAACCGCGGCGCGCGTGCGCGTGCTGATGGAATTCTCCGACGGGGAACGCACCTGGGGGACGGTCGGCTGCTCGACCAATATCGTCGAGGCGAGCTGGCAGGCGCTGGTCGACGGGTTCGATTATTTCCTCTGCCGGCGCGGGCGGCACTGAGATGACGCGCCCGTTCACCCTGCGGGTGCCGGCGACCACCGCCAACCTCGGGGCCGGGTTCGACGTGCTCGGCATGTCGCTCCACCTGTTCAACACCTTCCGCGTCACGCCGGGGGCGTCGCGCAACCGCATCGTCACGGCCAACGCGCCGTCGGTGCCCACCGACGAGCGCAACATTTTTTTCCAGGCCTACCGCGCGCTGTTCCGCCGCGTGCGGGCGAAACCGGTGCCGGTCAGCGTCGAGGCGAAGGCGGAGATCCCGCTGGCGCGCGGGCTGGGGAGCAGCGCGGCCACCTACCTCGCGGGCGTGGTCGCCGCGCAGCACGTGCTCGGCTACCCGCTCAGCGAGCAGGAACTGATGGCGCTGGCGACGGAACTTGAGGGGCATCCCGACAACATCGTGCCCGCCTTCTGCGGCGGCATGGCGGTGGCCGTGCGCGAGGGGAAGGCGGTGCGTTTCTGGCACCACCATGTGCACGGGCTGCAGGCGGTGCTCGCCATCCCCGGGTTTACCCGCTCGACCGCGGCCGCGCGCAAGGTCATTCCCGCGAAGGTGCCGCTCGCCGACGCGGTCTTCAATGTCGGGCGCGCCGCGTTGTTTGTCGGCGCGGTCGCCGACCGCGATTACGGCATGCTGCGCTTCGCCATGGAGGATGCGCTGCATCAGCGCTACCGCGCGCGGCGCCTCCCCGGGCTGCACGAGGTCGTCCGCGCGGCGCTCAATGCCGGTGCCTGCGGCGCCGCGCTCTCCGGGTCAGGCCCGACCATGATCGCGCTGTGCGACCGCCACCCGCAGCCGGTGGCCATCGCCATGCAGCGGGCCTTCGCCCGCCACGGGGTCGACTGCACCTGCGACATCGTCAACATCGATAACCACGGGGTGCGGGTCAGGGAATAGCGGCCCTGCAACCTGCTGCCGCAATAAAGGTTGCGCAGCACTTGACGGAAAAATGAAAATGTGGTAGCATATTTCGCGGATGCGGGTGTAGCCCAGTGGTAGGGCGCCACCTTGCCATGGTGGATGTCGCCGGTTCAAATCCGGTCACCCGCTCCATTGTTCGCCGCTAACCGTGTTTCCCGCAAGGGGAGCGCGGTTTTTTTTACGGTACGCCCCGCAGAGCGTTGACGGTGATAACGGGCGCCAGCGCGGCCGCGCCTTGCGCACGGCAGAACACGGCGCTCCTGCCGGCGCCATTCCGCGCGCGGCGGGATTGACGCGACGCCCGGGAACAATTACACTCCCTGCTATGGAAACGACACGCACCTGCCACCGCTGCGGCGCGCCCGCAGCGGCGGGCGACACCTTCTGCCATCGCTGCGGGGCACGCCTGACGGCGGCCGCGTCGGCACCGGCAACGATGCCGGCCTCGCCCCCAGCCCGCGACACGGCCGTGCCATCGTCCGCCACACCGACGGTGGCGACGCTGCCGTCGTCGCCGCCCCGGGCAGTCGACCTGCTGCTGGCGCCAACCCGCCTCTTTACGCACGGCACGCCCCCGACGTGGGGTGTGGCGCTCGCCCTCGCGGTGCTGGTCGGCGTGCTCGGGGCGCTGGTCGCGCAGGCGAGCCTCTACGCGCTGCAGCCGCATCTCGGGACCCTGCTCAGCGACCTGCCGGCGGCGATGCGCGACCAGGTGCAGGGGATGCTGGCGGAGACCACCGGCCTGCAGCAGGCGGGGCAGGCGGTGGCGGCGCTGGCGCTGGCCATCCCGACGGCGCTCGGCTACTACCTGCTGGCGGCGACGCTCTTCTACGCGCTCGGGCGCTGGGCTAAAGGAACGGGCGAGTGGCAGGTGTTCGCGCGCTGGTATGCGCTGCTCGAACTGCCGTTGCTGCTTGTCGAAGTGGCCAAGGTGCCGCTGTTGCTGGCGCTGCTGCTGCCGTCGCTGAGCATGCCGCTGCTCGGACTGGCGCTGCTGGCTGCGCTCGGGGTGCAGAGCGCGGTCTGGCTCTGGCGCTGCTGGCTGCGCTACGCGCTGCTGCGCGGCTGTCTCGCGCTCCCGGTCAACCGTGCGGCGGGTATCGTCATCGGGTTCGAAGCGGTGAAACTGTTGCTGCTCATCGTCCCGCTCGCCCTGCTCTTTGCGTTCGGTATCCTCCTGGGCCTTATTGCCGCGGCCTGAACCGGCGGAGCCCCGGCCGGCAAACCGGTCGCACCCGATGCCATCCATGGCGGGCGCGACACTCACCGCCTCCATGCGGTTGGTCGCACCCGATGCCATCCATGGCGGGCGCGACACCCGCCGCCTCCATGCGGTTGGTCGCCCCCTTTGCCCTCCGTGGCGGGCGCGACACTCACCGCCTCCCTGCGGTTGGTCGCCCCCTTTGCCCTCCGTGGCGGGCGCGACACTCACCGCCTCCATGCGGTTGCCTCTACCCCACCCAATATGTTATACTCATTCATTCCGGGGGAGGGACTGACTTGTGGAAAAAAAGATCCTGAAACTGCTGCTGGAGGACGCGCGGCGCACGCCCGCGCAACTGGCCGACATTCTCGGCCTGCCCGAGGAAGCGGTGCGCCGCAAGATCGACGAGTACGAGAAGAGCGGCACCATTCTCGCCTACCGCGCGGTGATCAACGAGGAGAAACTCGACCAGCCGCACTGCGCGGCGCTCATCGAGGTCAAGGTGCAGCCCGAGCGCGGGGTCGGCTTTGACACCGTGGCGGAGCGCATCGCGCAGTTTCCCGAGGTCAAAAGTGTCTACCTCGTCTCGGGCGATTATGACCTGCTGGCGCTGGTCGACGGGAAGAGTATGCAGGACGTGGCGATGTTCGTCGCGCAGAAACTGTCGACGCTGGAAAAGGTCATTGGCACGCGCACGCACTTCATGCTGCGCAAGTACAAGACCGACGGCGTGCTGCTGGCGCAGCCGCCGGGCGACCAGCGCCTGGCGGTGACGCCGTGAGCTCCCTGACCGGGCGCCTGTCGCGCGCCGCGCTGAACATGCCCCCGTCGGGGATCCGCAAGTATTTCGATCTGGCGGCGACGATGAAGGATGTCATCTCGCTCGGCGTGGGCGAACCCGACTTCGTCACCCCGTGGCGCACGCGCGAGGCGTGCATCTACTCGCTCGAGCGCGGCAAGACCACCTACACCTCGAACTACGGGATGCTCGAACTGCGCCAGGCCATCGCCCGCTCGCTGCAGCATTACTATCAGTTGCAGTATGATCCGGCGACGGAGATCCTCGTCACGGTCGGGGTGAGCGAGGCGCTCGATCTCGCGCTGCGCGCGATCATCAACCCGGGGGACGAGGTGCTCTACCTCGAACCGGGCTACGTCTCCTACGCGCCGACCATCATGCTGGCGGGGGGTGTGCCGGTGCCGGTGCCGACGCGCCGCGACGCGGGCTTCGCCCCCGACCTGCAGGCCTTCGCCGCGGCCATCACCCCGCGCAGCAAGGCGGTGCTGCTCAATTACCCGTGCAACCCGACGGGCTCGACTTTGGCGCGTGCTGACCTCGAGCAGCTCGCCGCCCTGTGCGCGCAACACGATCTCATCGTGCTCTCGGACGAGATCTACAGCCAGCTCTCCTACGACGTGCCGCACGTGGCGCTGGCGTCGCTGCCGGGGATGAAGGAACGCACCATCACGCTCAACGGTTTTTCCAAGGCCTACGCGATGACCGGGTGGCGGCTCGGCTACGCCTGCGCCCCGCCCGAGGTCATCGAGGTGATGATGAAGATCCACCAGTACACCATGCTCTGCGCCCCCATCACCGCGCAGCAGGCGGCGCTCGAGGCGCTGGCGCACGGGCATGACGACATGCGCGAGATGATCGACGAGTACCAGACGCGGCGCAACTTCTTCGTGCGGCGGCTGAACGAGATCAACATGCCCTGCCACATGCCGCAGGGTGCGTTCTACGCCTTCCCGAGCATCGCGGCGACGTCGCTTGACGCGGACGCCTTCGCGGTGAAACTGCTCGAGGAGGAGCGCGTGGTGGTGGTCCCCGGCGACGTCTTCGGCCCGTCGGGACGCGGGCATATCCGCTGCTCGTACGCGACGGCGCTCGACAAGATCGGCGAGGCGTGCGTGCGCCTCGAGCGTTTCGTGCGCAAGTACCGGAAGTAGGGGGGGGACGCATGCGACTCTGGCTCATGGCGTGCTGCCTGCTGGCGGCCGCACCCGCACCGGCGGAACCGCTGCAGGTGCGCGGCCCCGCGGCGAGCGCGGCGGGCGATCTCAACGGCGACAACCGCGCCGACCTGCTCATCGTCGACGGGCACGGCGGCGTCTATCTCGCCTATCAGGGGGTGACGGACGCGACGGGTGCGCCGCAGTTCCTGCGTCCCGTGCCGGTGACCGCGGGCGGGATGCCGCTGACGGTGTAC
>CAZWUZ010000197.1:0-7223 GCA_964637655.1 uncultured bacterium
CCGACGCGACCGCGACGGAGGCGAGCGCGCCGCAGGCCGACCCGCGCGTGCAGACGCAGGAACAGCAGCCGCGCACGGTGACCGACCCGGTCAACCCGCCGCTGCTCACCATCACGGCACCCGCGCCCTTCGCCGTGACGTCGCGCGAACGCGCGCTGCAGGAGGCCGCGACCCGGCAGACGGCGGCACAGCGGCAGAGCGGGCAGCAGGTGGCGACCGGGCCGAATGTCGGGCAGGGCATCAACCTTCCCGCGCATGAACTCGGGCAGGTGAGCGCCACGCTGCAGACCGCGCAGGGGCCGGTGACCGTGCCCGCCTACGTGCCGGCGCAGACGCCGGTCGAGGGATTCTCGCAGCGTCCGCACAGCCCGATTATCTCGCACGGCTACGAGTCGTCGGGGACCATTGTCTCGTCGCGCCGGCTCATCTACAAGGAACTGCCGCCGGTACCCGCCTGGCTGCAGCAGCAGGGGGTGGAGCCCGAGATGCGCTTCAAGGTGCTCATCCTCCCTGACGGATCCATCACCCGGGTCGAACTGCTCGCCCGGTCGGGCGGCCGCCCGGAACTCGACGACGCGGTGCGCGCCGCCATCTACAAGTGGAAGTATGAGCGCGGGGTCGGCGCCGAATGGCGCATCATCCGCGTCACCTACGATTTGCAGTGACCCTCACGATGGTGCCACTCTTTCACATTTTCACATTTTCCTGCGCGGGGGATATTGTATAATGCGAGGCCCGAGAATAAGTTATCCCGGAGCAGTGCTTCACGTCTACAATCGTTTTGTTGACAAACATCCGTTTTTCAAGACACCTGAAGATTACACGCTGGTGCTTGATCTGCTTTTTGAAATCGCGGAGACATTTGAAATCAGTGTCTACGCATATGCCATCATGCCGAACCATTTTCATTTCATCATGCAGACCCACAGCGGGGAACTGTCGCGCTTTTTCTGCCGTGTGTTTTCCCGTGTCGCCAAGACACTCAATAAACGTCATGAACGCAGCGGTCACCTGTTTCAGGGACGGACGAAATCGCTGATCATACAGAACGAGAAATATTTCCATACGGCTGTTGCGTATGTGCTGCTCAATCCAATGCGGGCCGGGCTGTCACGGGATATCCTGGCATACCGATGGTCAAGCGCGGCAGCTATGCTGGCGAATGATGTGCCGCTTGATCGCGAACGTTTGCTTGAATTTCTCTTCAGTACCAGCCGCGTTTCGCCGCAGCGAGTACGTACGTGGCTGAAAGGTCTTGTGCCGGAGCAGAATGGTGCCGACTACGATGCGGTACGGCGTGGCGGGTTTATTGCCGACAGCGATTTCCGGCAGCAGGTACTCTACCGGCTTGAACGCCGCAAGCAGCAACGCGGCGGTTTGCGCCGCAAGACCGACCGCATGCGGGTTGATTGTTCATGGCGTGAGATAACCGATAGGGTGAACCGGTACGTTGCAGAACATGAAGAATTGATGCCCTGGACAGATAGCAAGCGGGCCAAACGTTTTTGTGCGTGGTACGTGGCGGTGTGCCGCTGCGGCTGGAAACTCGAAAAACTGCGGACGGAATGTCGTGAAGCCGGCGCGCCGCTTTCCCGCTATGCGATGGCAATCAAACGTATCGATAGCAATCAAAAAAAGCGTGTCTTTGCCAGAAAGGTTTGCCGTTACGTCATTAATGAAATCGCAAATGTGAAAAAGTGAAAGAGTGGCACCATGAGTTCGGCACTGATTATCACGCATAACGACTTTGACGGTATCTTCAGCGGGGCCATCCTGCTGGCGGGATTGAAACCGCGGCGCCTGACCTGCGACGTGCAGATCGCCGCGCCGAAGCGCCTCGCGCGCGCGCTGACCGAGCACCTGGGCGGGTTCACGCTCCCTGACGAGGTGTATATCGCCGACCTGGCGCTCAATGCCAACCAGGAGGACGACGTGCTGCGCGTGCTCAACCAGGTGCGCGAGCGCGGCGGCAAGGTTTACTGGTTCGATCATCACCGCTGGGATAAGGGGGTCTACGACCGCGCGGGCTACGTCTGCGACCGCCTCGTCGTCGATACCGCGGCGAAGACCGCGGCCCAGCTCATCCGCGACACCCTCTTCCCGCAGGACGCGCTTGCGGGCAAGCTCTTCCGCCTGCTCTACCGGCAGGAGCCGGAGGCGGGTACGCCGTGGGCGCAGGAGTGGTTCGCCTGCCTCGAGCACGCGGTAAACTCTCGCAGCGACGCGGCGGTGCGCCGCGCGACCTTCCGCATCGCCTACCATGACCGCCCCGGCCTGCTCGCCACCATCGGCATGCGCTTCGCCCGCTTCGGGCGCCGCACCTTCGACCTCGACCGCCTGCCGCGGCGCATGGAGCAGACCAACGCCGGGCGCGCGCTGCTGGTTATCGACCTGCGCAATTGCAGCGAGAACATCAACCGCCTTTATCGCGATATAGTCGAGAAGTACGCGCCGGACATCTACATCGCCGTGCTCGATGACACGCAGCTGCAGTGCGGGCGCGGGCAGTGGGCGGAGTTCTCGCTCGAGCCGTTCCTCGACGGGAGCGCACTCGGCACCCTGCGCGCCGAGGTGAAGGGGCACCGCTACGTCGGCGCCGTCACGCTGCGCCCGTCGCTGCGCAGCGCCCTGCGCGCGCTGCTGCGCCGCGGCTACAACGACGAGACGGAACAGTTCATCGCCCTCGTCCGCTCGCGCTACTGACATGCTCCTCGCTTTCGACATGGACGGCACGCTGTTCGACTCGCGCTCGCTCGTCGCCTGCTGCTACGCGCAGACGCTGCGCGAACTCGACCTGCCGTTCCCCGCGCCCGACGCGGAGACCATCCTCGCGCATGTCGGCAAGCCGGTGACGGAAATCATCGCCACGCTCTTCCCGCAGGCGACTGCGGTGCAGAAGCAGGCAGTCGCCGACCGCGGCCTGCAGCATATCGTCGCCGCCATCCGCCGCGGCGAGGGTCTCGTCTTCCCCGGCACGGCGGACACCCTGCGGGCGCTGTCAGCCGCGGGGCATACGCTCGCCATCGTCTCCAATGCCCGCCCTCCCTACCTGCGCGCCATCATTGAAACGCACGGTATCGCGGACCTGTTCGTGTTTCTCGGGTCGGTGGCCGATGCCCCGCCCGGCGGCAGCAAGGCGGACATCCTGCGTCGCGCGCTGACGGAGACCGGCTTCGTCTCCGCGCAGGCGCTGATGATCGGCGATCGCGCCGCGGACTATGACGCGGCCCGTGCCTGCGGCGTGCGCTTTGTCGCCTGCCGCTACGGGCATGGCACGCCCGACGAGTGGCCGCAGGCCGTTGTTGTGCTCGACGCGGTGACGAACCTGCCAGCCGCTGTTGCCCGCTTCGCCGCATGACGCTCCCGCTCGTCGACAGTCATGCGCATCTGGACATGGCGGAGTATGCCGATGATTGCGAGGCGGTGGTCGGGCGCTTCCGCGCCGCGGGCGGCGAAACGCTCATCCTTGCAGCCGATGACCTGACTGCATCGACGGCGGCGCGTGATTTGGCAGCACGCTACGGGTTTCCCTTCATGGCCGGCGTGCATCCGCATACCGCGCGCGACCTGAATCCAGCCGAGTGGCATGCCCTGCGCACGTTGTGGCGCGACCCGCGCTGCTGCGCGGTCGGCGAAATCGGCCTCGACTACCATTATCCCGGCCATGACATGGGCGCGCAGCAGCGGATGTTCACCGCGCTGCTTGCGGCGGCTGTCGACGAACAACTCCCCGCGATTATCCATGCCCGCGATGCCGACGCTGATGCCGCAGCAGTGCTGCGCGAATTCCTCCCGCGCCTGCGCGGCGGCATTCTGCACTGCCATAACGGGTCGGCGCTGCTGGCGGAAACCGTGCTCGCCTTTCCCGGCTGGTACCTGTCGTTTGCCGGACCGGTGACCTACCCGAAAGCGCAGCGCCTGCGCGACGCTGTTGCAGCAACACCTGCTGACCGCCTGCTGACCGAAACCGATGCCCCCTACCTCGCCCCCCAGCCGCGGCGCGGAGAGCGCAATGAACCGGCCTATGTCGCGCACCTGCTGCCGGTCATGGCCGCCGCGCGTGGCGTAGCAGAAGAAGAACTTGCATCAACCATCGCAGCCAACGCCCGCGCCTTCCTCGCTCTGACCTCCTCCCGATCCTGATTGTTGTGTACGCCGCACCGCGGATGAAAAGTGCCCAAAGTTATCCCGTAATTCCATTAGTTGAGTGCCTGGCACCAGATTATGTGCCTGGCACCGGGGATATAATCACCCAAAGTTATCTCGTAATTCCATTAGTTGAGTGCCTGGCACCAGAATTTGTGCCGGTTCACTTGACGGGGGGTGTGGGGACTACTATAATTATTGAGCGTGCCGGAGAGGTGCGCATGGAGGCGGCATGGTGCGACTTGCGCTCATCGCCAGCATCGGCATAGTGCTTGCCGCGTATGCCCTGCCCGCTGCCGCCCACGAATCCCCGCACATTCTCATCCTCAACTCCTACCATCCCGGCTATGCATGGAGTGACGACGTGCAGGCGGCGCTGCTGCATGAACTGTCGGCCGACCTGCCGGATACCGACATCGTCATCGAGTACCTCGACAGCAAGCACTATCCGAATCTGCGGCACCGTCAGGAATTCCTCGCGCTGCTCAAACGCAAGTATGCGAACCTGAACGTGTCGCTGATCGTCACGCTGGACAATCCCGCGCTCGAATTCGTGCTCGACCATCGCGACGTCTTTCGCGATATTCCGGTCGTCTTCGGCGGGGTCAACGGCTTTTCCCCGGCGCTGCTGCGCGGCGACACGAGCAGCACCGGCGTCCCCGAGGAACTCGATCCCGGCGGAACCATCCGCATCGCCCTGCGCCTGCAGCCGCAGCTGCGCGAATTCGTCGTGCTCAACGACACGACGGTGACGGGTGCGGGGAGTGCGCGCATGCTCGAGGCGGCGCGCCCGCAGTTGCCGGGCGAAATCACCTGGCGTTTTCTCCCCCCCGACCCGCTCCCGGCACTGGCGGCCGAACTGCGGGCGCTCCCCCCGACGAGCGCCGTGCTGCTGCTGTCGTATGCGAATGACAACCGCGGCACTGTTTACAATTCGACGGCCGTGCCGGAGCAGCTGCGCGACCTGACCCCGGTCCCTGTCTACGCGGTGCACGGGCCGCGGCTCGGGCATGGTATCGCCGGCGGCCTGCTGCTCGACGCGGCGGCGCACGGAGAGCAGGTGGCGGCGCTGGTGCAGCGCGTGCTGGCGGGCGAGGCGGCAGGGAATATCCCCGTCGACACGACGCCGCGCGCGGTGCCAATGTTTGACGAGCGAGAACTGCGCAGACATCGCCTCGATCCCGCCCTGCTGCCGGCGGGGAGCACGGTCATCAACCGGCTGCCGTCGGTCTGGCGCGACCATCCGCGGCAGGCGGCGGCAGCGACCGGGATTATCGCCGTCCTCGCGCTGCTGGTCGTGCTGCTGCTGGTCAACATCGTCAGGCGGCGGCGGGCGGAGGCGGAACTGCGCACGCTGGACGAGCGCAAAACCAATCTGCTCTCCAATGTCTCGCACGAACTGCGCACCCCGCTGGTAGCCATCCGCGGCTATGCGGAACTCATCAGCGAGGGGCTGTCGGGAAGCGTCACGCCGCGGCAGCAGGAGCAACTGGGCGTGGTCATCCGCAACATCGACCGCCTGCTCGAACTCATCGACCATCTGCTGGCGTTCGCCCGGCTCGAAAGCGGGGCGCTGCAGCTGCGCTGCCGCCCGCTCGACCTGCGCGCGGTGGTGCAGGATGCCATCGCCACGGTGACCCCGAAGGCGCAGCGGGCGCAGGTACTGCTGACGGTGCAGACGGACGCTGACCCGGTGATGGTCAACGGCGATGCTGACCGCCTGCAGCAGCTGCTGGCCAACCTGCTCGACAACGGCATCAAGTTCACCCCGCCCGGGGGGAGCGTCAGCGTCGACCTGCACGCAGACGGCGTGGCGGCGCGGCTGACGGTGCGCGATACCGGCCCGGGCATCCCGGCCGCAGCGCAGGAGCGGATCTTCGACCGCTTTTTCCAGGCGGACGCGGGGATCACGCGGCGGCACAGCGGCACGGGCATCGGCCTCGCGCTGGTCAGGGAAATCGCCCACCGGCATAACGGCACGGTGGCGGTGCGCAGCACGGAAGGTGAAGGGGCGCAGTTCACCGTGCTGCTGCCGCTGCACACCGCGGACGGCGAACGGTAATGCGCATTATCATCCTGCTGCTGCTTTTCTGCCTGCTGCCGGCAGCGGCACTGGCGGCAACGGAGCACACGCAGGTGCTCGCGGTGCAGGGGAAGGTACAGTGTCTGATGCCCGGGGAGACGCAGGCGGTGTGGCTGGCGGCGGGTGACGCGGTCCCCTACGGGAGCATGGTGCGCACGGGGAGCGGTGCGGTGGAACTGCTGGTGCCCGACGCGGGGCGCGTCCGCCTGCACGCTGAGGCGCAGGCGACCATCGTTGCGGACGGGGGCGGCCACACGCTCTGGCTCGATGCGGGGATGGCGCAGCAGCTGCTCGACCTGCTGCAGGGGCGCGAGTTTACGGTCGTGACCCCGTCCGTGACGGCGGGGGTGCGCGGCACGGTCTTCACCGTCGCGGCGGCGGCGGACGGCAGTGCGGAGGTCGCGGTTGACACCGGCACCGTGGCGCTCGACAGCGTGCTGAGCGGCGAGGCGGCGGTGCTGCACGGCGGGGAGACGGCCCGGGCGGCGCTGGGTGAAACCCTGCAGCCGCTGGCGGGCCCGCTCACCGGCGCGGGTGCCACCGGTACCCGCCGCAAGCGGATGGCGCTCGCCGCGCTGGCGGGCGCCCCGACTGATACCGCCCTGCACCAACTCGCGCAGCGGCTGCAGGGGGCGGCACGGCGCTGCGCGGAGCAGGTGCAGCGCTACCGCGACCTGCAGCAGCAGCGTGACCGGCTGGCGGCAACCCCGCATCAGCGGCGGCAGACGCTGCGTCTCGAGCAGCGACTGGCGCAGGCGCGGCAGGCGGCAGCCGCCCACCGCCGCCAGCTGGCCGCACTGTCGCGCTGGCTGCAGCGGCAGGCAGCTGACGGCGCGTCCGGAGAAACACTCGACGCGGCACAGGCGGGGCTGCGCGACCTGCAGACCGCGCTGGTAATGATTCCGGCACCATGAGCGACACGGCCGGGCGTCTGCAGCGCCTCTTCGAAGCGGCCCCGGACGGCATTGTCCGTACGGACGCGCACGCGGTCATC
>CAZWUZ010000198.1:0-7211 GCA_964637655.1 uncultured bacterium
ACCGGGGACGGAACGCCCGGGGCGTTGGCGCTGCGCGACTGGCTGCACCTGCTCTTCCCCGAACTTCCCGATGCTGACAGCGATACGGCAGCCGCGGCGGCCGGGCTGACGGTCACCGGCCTGCCGGCGCTGCTCGCGCTCTACCGCCGCTGCGCGGAGCGCTGGGACGCGCTCCCCCTGCCCGTGCTGCGCGATGTCGTGCCGCTGCTCGACGGCGTCTCGCACCCGCATGCGCCGGAGTGGCGGCGGCTGCTGGTGCGGCGCATGCAGGTGGAACTGGCGGGCGCGGTGAAGGGGGCGGCGCCCGGCCTGACCATGCGCGCCGAGCCGAAGGAAAACGTCACGCTGACGGGGAGCGCCGCGTACTTTGCTGCGCAGGGTCTGCTGGCGCGCGACCTCGGCATGGAGGTGCGCCCGGCGCAGGAGCAGATGGCGCAGGGGGTGGAGGACGCGCTCAACGATTGCACGCTGCTGGCCGTCGAGGCGGGGTGCGGGGTGGGCAAGTCGCTGGCCTACGGGCTGCCGCTCTTCCGCTGGTGCGCGGCGACCGGCGAGCAGGCGGTGGTCTCGACCAACACGCGCAACCTGCAGGAGCAGCTCGACCGGCGCGATTTCCCGCAACTGCAGAAAATCCTCGCGCACGAGAATGTCACGGTCAACTGGTGCGTGCTCAAGGGGCGCGAGCATTACCTCTGCCCGCGCCGCCTGCGCGTGCTGCTGCGTCACCTCCCCGCCGACCCGGCGGCGGCGTTGCGTCTCGCCGGGCTTGTCGTCTGGGAGCAGTTCTCCGCCACCTGCGATCTCGACGAACTCTCCTGGCTGTCACAGCCGGAGCAGCGCGGCCTGCGCGGTGACCTCGGCTCGTCGTATGACGGCTGCCTGCGCCGCTTCTGCGGGTTCCGCAACCGCTGCCATCTGCGGCGGGCGCGCGAGCGCGCGCGACTCGCGGATATCGTGCTCGTCAATCACACGCTGCTGCTGACCGACGCGCGCGCAGCGCAGCGCCTGCTCCCCCCCTACCGCCGGCTGATTGTCGACGAGGCGCATCATCTCGAGCGGGTGGCGGCGGAGGAACTGGGGGTGGCCGCGGTCTACTGGGACCTGCATCACCTCGGGCAGCGGCTGAGCAGCGGGCCGAAACGCGACGCGCAGGGCCTGCTCACCGAGGCGCGCCGCCCGCTCAAGCCCGACGCACCGGAGCATGGCCTGCTCGACGAGGCGCAGCGCGCCGCTGCCGGGGCGCTGGCCGCGGCGGAGTATTTCTTCCGCGCCCTCAAGCAGGCGTTTTTCCCCGACGCGCAGTCCCCCGTGGCGCGGCTGCGTCTGCAGGCGGCGATGCCCGACGCCTGGCCGCAGGGGGCGCAGCACGACCTGCAGCAGGCGCTGACGCTGCTGCTCGCCGCGGCGGACAACATCCTGCGCCGCTGGCCCGACGACGGCAGCGGCGAAGACCCCGAATGGCGGCAGGAACTTGCCGGGTGGCGCGAGGCGTGCACGCAGTGGCGGGATGCGCTCACTTTTCTCTGCACGCGCGACGATGCATCCATGGTCTACTGGGTCGAGCGGCGGCAGCATTTCGCCCACCTGCAGGCGGCGCCGCGGCAGGTTGGCCCGGCGTTGCGCGAGGCGCTCTACACGCGCTGCGCCAGCGCGGTCTTTACCTCCGCCACGCTGACCGTGGCGGGTGAATTTACCTACTGGGCGGAGCGGGTCGGCCTTGCCAACGACGAGCGCCTGCGCACGCTGCGCCTCCCCGAGGTCTTCGATTACGCGCGGCAGGTGAGCGCGGCGGTGGTGCGCTACATCCCGCACCCGGAGAAGGAGGACCACGCCGCCGAGGTGGCGGAACTCATCGCGCAGGCGGCGGAGCGCACGACGGGCGGACTGCTCGCGCTGTTTACCTCGTATCGCGCGCTCAATGCCGCCGCGGCGCTGCTGCGCGGGCGCCTCGAACCCGGCCGCCTGCTCATCCACGGCGAGTCCGGGTCACGCGCCGCGCTCATCGATGCCATGCGCCGGCAGCCGGGGCTCGTGCTGCTCGGCACCTCGTCGCTGTGGGAGGGGATCGACCTTCCCGGCGACGCCTTGCAGACGGTGCTCATGGTCAAACTGCCGTTCACGGTGCCTGACGACCCGCTGCATCAGGCACAATGCGAGGACCTGACCGCGGCGGGACGCGACGCCTTTGCCGAGTGCAGCGTGCCGCAGATGGCCATTCGCCTGCGCCAGGGGTTCGGACGGCTGATTCGCACGCAGCAGGACCGCGGCTACTTCCTGCTGCTCGACGGGCGCGCGCTGACCCGCGGCTACGGACTGACCGTGCGCGCGACGCTCCCCGTCACGCAGTGGCATGAACTGACCGACGCGGTGGAACTTCCCGCCTACTTCGCCTGCACGCTGCCGTATCCCGCCGCTGAGGAGCCGGACAGCGAGGAGCAGCAGGCGCTCTTCGAGCGGCTCAAGCGCCTGCGCTGGCAGCTGGCGCAGCAGGAGCAGGTCAAACTCTGGGAGGTCTTCCCTGACGCCACGCTCAAGGCGCTGGTCTACGCGCACCCGCGCACGCCCGACGAGATGCGGCAGGTGAAGGGGATCCGCGACAAGAAACTGGCGAAATACGGCGAGGTGTTTCTCGCGGCGATCAACGCGGTGGCGGATTGACCGGGGGCTGCATCCGCCTGATGTCCCCGGCAGGCATCGCCTCCGGCGATTGACAGCGACGGAGCACCTGCGGTAGGATAGCAGCAGTCACGGGGCCTTGCCCCGTCCCATCCCGGCAGTTGAGGAATGAACATGGCAGACACCGTAACCAGAACGGAACATATCGGCTGTTTCGGCAAACTGATGGAATCGATCAAGAACCTGGTGGGCGCGGTCATTCTCGTGCTGATTGCGGTCGCGGTCATCTTCGGCAATGAGTATGTCACGGAACGGCAGGCGGACAATCTTGCGGCCGGCGCCGCGTCGGTGGTTGAAGGCGTGGCTGACACGGTCAATCCCGCGCTCGAGGGAAAACTGGTCCATCTTTCCGGCATGGCAACAACGACGGAACAGTTGACCGACCAGCAGTTCGGTATTTCGGTCAACGCGCTGAAACTGACCCGCACGGTCGAGATGTACCAGTACAAGGAAACCGCAAACACCACCACGACCAAGAACGTGGGCGGCTCCGAGGAGCGCACGACCACCTACTCATACCCGATGGAATGGTCGTCAACGCTCATCAGTTCCGCATCGTTCCAGGACCGCACCAAGGTCAACCCGTCGTCCATGCCTTACCAGACGCAGAACTTTGTCGCGCGGCAGGCGGTACTCGGCGCCTTCACGCTGCCTGAGAGCATCCTGCAGTCGCTGAGCGCGACCACGGGCCTGACCACGCTTCCGGCGCCCGCCATCCCGGGCGCGCGGCTCAACGGCAGCGGCTACTACATCGGCGCCAACCCGGGCCCGCAGGTGGGTGATGTGCGCATCACCTTCGCGCAGGTGGCACCGCAGGTCATCAGCATCTGCGCGCGGCAGACCGGCAGCACCTTCACCCCGTTCAGCACGGAATCGGGCACCATCGAAATGGTGGTGGCAGGGACGCAGACGGCGGCGCAGATGTTCGAGAGCGCGCAGTCGGGCAACAAGATGCTGCGCTGGGGCCTGCGCTTCCTCGGCTGGCTGCTGCTCTTTGCCGGGATTGCCATCGTCTTCCAGCCGCTGGTGGTCATCGCTGATGTCATTCCGCTGGTCGGCAACCTGCTGCAGCGCGGGGTGACGCTGATTTCGCTGCTCATCTCCGTGCCGGCGGCTATTATCCTCATGATTGTGGCGTGGTTTATCGCCAAAATGCTGGCGTAACACGTATAGTCTGCAGCCCTGTCCCGCTTCGGCGGGACAGGGCTTTTTGCACGGAGGAAGGCCATGACAGTGCAACCTGACCTGCAGGGGAAGACGGCGCTGGTTACCGGCGGGAACCGCGGTATCGGCAAGGCCATCGCCCTCGCGCTGGCGCGCTGCGGGGCGAAAGTGGCTATCAGCGGGCGCAATGCAGAGACGCTGGCGGCGACAGCGGCGGAACTGAACGCGCTGACGCCCGGCGCCTTCTGGCGGCAATGCGATGTGCGCGACGAGCAGCAGCAATTGACACTCTTTGCCGCGGTGCGCGAACAGTTCGGAAAGCTCGATATCTGCGTGCCCAACGCGGGCGAAGCGACGCTGGCCAGCGCTACCGACACGACGCTCACGCAGTGGCAGCGCGACATCGATACCAACCTGACGGGGACCTTTCTTACCTGCCGCGAAGCGCTGAAGATGATGGCGGAGCGCACAACGGGGTGCATCATCCCCGTCATCAGTCAGGCAGGGACCATGCCCTTCCTGCTGCGCGCCGCCTACTGCGCCTCGAAGTGGGGCGCGCTGGGGTTTAGCAAGTGTCTCGCGCTTGAGGCGAAGCCGCTCGGGGTGCGCGTGACTGCACTCTGTCCCGCGAGCGTGGCGACGGACTTCCAGCAGCACAACCCGATGGGGATGGAGTGGATGCTCGATGCTGATGATGTGGCGCAGGCGGCGCTCTACGTGCTGACGCTGTCGCCTAATGTCGACCTCGACGAACTGATTCTCCGCTGCCGCCGCAAGCCGGCCAGAAAATGAGCGGGACCGATGCAGGGCAGAAAATGCGTGAACGGTATCCCGTCGTATCGCGCTCTGCGTGCTCTGTGTGCTCTGTGGTGAACGTAGTGATGAGGTTGAGCCGATGAACGACATGATACGGCAACTGGCGCAGGACGCGCTGGCAGTTTTCGTGAAGCGGGGCGAGACGCTGGCGACCGCGGAATCGTGCACGGGCGGACTGCTCGGCGGCGCGCTGACCGCGGTGGCGGGGAGTTCCGCCTATTTCCTCGGCGGCGTCGTCGCCTACGACAACGCGGTGAAGGTGCAGCTGCTCGGGGTTGAGCAGAAGGCGCTCGACGAGTACGGCGCGGTGAGCGTGGCGGTGGCGCGGCAGATGGCGGAAGGGGTCGCGGTGAAAACCGGGGCGAACGTCGCGGTCGGCATCACCGGGGTGGCGGGCCCGTCGGGGAGTGAAGGCAAACCCGTCGGCACGGTCTACATCGCCATCGCGCGCGGTGAGACCAGTCGCGTGCAGAAATATCACTTTGCCGGCGACCGCGACGCAGTGCGGGAACAGACCGTGCAGCGCGCGCTGGAACTGCTGCTTGGGCGCGAACCGGCGCATGTCCAGCCCGACCCGCAGGGCTGAGATGCACGAATCGGCGCCGGCGGCGGTGCCCGTGCCACTGGGCGCGGCGCGGCACTGGTTGGTGCCTGCTGCTGCGCTGGTCGTGGCGCTGCTCTACTGGCTGACCTGTGCACGCTGCGTCGTCGGCAGCGGCGACAGCGGCGACTTTATCGCCGCGGCAGCGTGCAACGGCATTCCGCATCCGTCGGGCTATCCGCTCTACACGACGCTGGCGCATCCGCTGCTGCTGCTCACCGCGGGGAGCAGTCCCGCCTTTGTCCTCAATCTCTTTGCCGCCGCGTGCGCGCTCGGTACCGTGCTGCTGCTCATGCTCATCACGCAGCGCCTGACGGGGTCTGCTGTCGCGGCGGGGCTGTCGGGCGTCTGGTTTGCCGTCGGTATCCCGTTCTGGTCGCAAGCGGTGCGCGCTGAGGTCTACACCCTGCATACGCTGCTGCTTGCGCTGGTGCTGGGTGGCATGCTCGGTATGGTGCGCTCTCCGCGCGCGCGCTGGACGTACCTGGCGGTGAGCGGACTGGCGCTGGCGCTGACCAATCACCTGACTGCGGTCACGTATGTGCCGGCGCTGCTGGTCGCGCTCTGGCAGCGGCGGTCGGCATGGCGGGTCATTCTGGCAGCAGCGCTGGCCGGCGCGCTGCTGCTGGCTGTTCTCTATGGAGGTATCATGCTGCGCGCGCAGGCGCAGCCCGCGGTCAACTGGGGCGACCCGTCGACGCCGGCGCGGCTCGGGCAGCTCGTCACGTTGCAACTGTACAGCGGCCTAAAGACGGGCAACCTTGACCCCGGGGTGAAGTTTGCAGCGTTGTGGGAGAGCGCGCGGGCGCAGTTCGGACTGTCGGGACTGCTGCTGCTGTGTGCCGGCACAGCGGCGTACTGGCGCACGCAGCGCGCCGCGGCGATTATCCTGCTACTGGCGCTGCTGGTGCCGCTGGCTACCGTGCTGCTGCTCTTTTCGCAGCGCGACACGGTGACCCTCGCGCATGCCATCGGCAACCACTTCCTCACGGCGTATGTCGCGGCGGGGGTGTTGCTCGGCGGCGGCGTTGCCTGGGCGCTCGACAGCGGGCGCGTCTGGCGTCGCCTCGCGCTGGTCGCGCTGCTGCTGCTGATTACCGTGCACGGCTGGCGCGGCTATCGCGCCTGCGACCTGTCGCAGTACGAGGATGTTGCCCTCTATGCCTACAATATCCTGCGGCAGGCGCCGGTTGACGCCATCGTGCTCACTCATACCGACATGACGGAGTTCCCGCTCAGGTATTTCCAGGTGGCGGAACAGGTGCGGCCTGACGTGACGGTGCTCAACGACCGCCTGCTCGGCTACGACTGGTACTACCCGCGCGCGGGGCTGCAGGTGCCAGCTGGCGCCACCCCGCAGGCGAAGCGGCAGGCGGCGGTGGCGGAATTACTGACGCGCGCAGCGGGGAATGTCTACCTCTGTGAAGCGCTGCCGGAAGAGTATTTTGCCGGATATGAACTGCAGCCGCACGGACTGCTTTTCCGCGTGGCCGCGCGCGGCGACAGCATGCCTTCCGTGGCACAGCAGCTGCGCCGCTATCGCGATATTATTCCGCCACTCGGGCCTGCACCGGCAGGCGAACTCGAACCGCCCATCGTGAGAGGCAATATAGCCCTGGCTTTGCGGCGTTGAGACGACCTCGCGCTGCAGCACGGCAACGAGGATGCGGCTACCCTCTTTCTGCAGGCAGCAAAACAACTGCAACCATCTGAATAACAACAGGTAATTAATTGACATGGGTCAAGGATACGACGGGTGTGGTGTGCTACCATGCCCGTACGGTCAGGAGGGCATCATGCACGCACTGGAGAAACTCGGGTTCAGGCAGAAACTGCTGCTGCTGGTGGCGGTCCCCGCGCTGGCGCTGCTGCTGCTGGCGGCGGGTACGGTGAATGAGCGCATCGCGACGGTGCGCGACATTCGCGCCGTGGAGGAACTGGCACGGCTGGCGGT
>CAZWUZ010000199.1:0-7208 GCA_964637655.1 uncultured bacterium
GCAACCTGAAGGGGTTCGATATCGGCATCGGCATCAACACCGGCAAGGTGGTGGCGGGCAATATCGGCTCACAGTCGCGCATGCAGTACACGGTGATCGGCGAGGCGGTGAACACCGCGTCGCGCATCTGTGCCAAAGCGCAGGCGAACCAGATCCTGATTACCGCGGCCACGTGGGAAAAACTCGGACCCGCGGTGAAGACCAACAAACTCCTCCCCATGACCATCAAGGGCGCGGTTACCGGCGTGCAGGTGTACGAAGTCCTCGACTGACCGCTACAGCCGCACGCAGCCGACCAGCAGCACCACTCCCGCCAGACAGAGCAGCGAATCGAATCCGCGCCAGGCCAGCGGTCGCAGCAGGGTGCGCTGTGCCGTACTGCCGTAGAGACGGCATTCCATCGCCACCGCCATGTCGCCGGCATGGCGGAAGGTGCGCATGAAGACCGGGACGATGACCGCGGCGATCGCCCCGAGGCGGGCCAACGGCCCGCCCGTGCCGAGCGGGGCGCCGCGCGCCGCCTGCGCGCGGATGACCGTCTCCGTCTCCTCGGTCAGCACGGGGAAGAAGCGGACCGCGAGGGCGAGCATCATGGCGAAGTCGGCGGCGGGGAACCCGAGCCGGGCGGCGGGGGCGAGCAGGCGCTCGAGCGCAGTGCCCAGTTCGAGCACGGTGGTGGTCGCGGTGAAGAGGGCGAAGCCGACAACGGCGAGCGCCAGTTGCGCGCAGAGGCGCAGTCCGTGCAGGATGCCCGCCTGCGTCAGGTAGAGCGTGTCCGCTGAGCCGATGATGATCCGCCCCCCCTCGTCACCGAGGTTGCCGTTGATGCTCAGCAGCAGGGTCATGAGAAAGACCAGCCACATGCCGCGCCAGTTGGCGACGAGCAGCAGCGGGCTGACGCGGGCACACGCGGTGGCAGCGGCGACAAGCAGCGCCAGCGCGCCGAGCCCGGGCCACGACGGGGTGAGGAAGACGGCGACGGCGAAGCCGAGTGCGAGCAGCAGCTTACCGCGCGGGTCGGCGCGGTGCAGCAGCGAGGAGCCCGGGGCATAACGCCCGATGGTGAGATAGCGGTGGAACTTCACCGCACGGTCGCCTCAGCCCAGCGGAGAAAGACTTCCGGGGGGACGCGCTCGGGGCGGGTGTCGGGACTGATGCCCGCTTCCGCGAGAAGCGCCTGCGCGCGCGCACGGTCCCCGCCGCAGGCGGATGGCAGCGTGTTGCTGAGCATCTTGCGGCGCGCGTGGAAGACGGCACGGGCGATGGCCGTGAGGCGGCGCAGCACGTCAGGGGCGAGCGCCGGCCGCGGCACCGCGGTGAGCACCAGCGAGTCGACTTTCGGGGGCGGAGTGAACGCGCCCGGCTCGACGGCGCAGAGTTTCGTCCAGTGCCAGACATTCTGCGCGACGACCGAGAGCGCGCTGTAGTCGCCGGTCCCCGGCGGGGCGAGCAGGCGTTGCGCGAACTCGCGCTGCAGCATGATGGTCAGCGAGCGCAGGGGTGCGGCATGCTGCGCGAGCAGCGCGAGGATGGGCGAAGAGAGGTTGTAGGGAAGGTTACCGACCAGATGCAGCGGCCCGCGCGCAGTGAAGAGGGCAGGCCCCACCTGCAGGATGTCGCCCGCGACACATTCGACGCCTGCCTGTCGCTGCCAGTGCGCGGCCAGCAGCGGGTCGAACTCGACGACGATGAGCGGACCTTCGCGCGCAAGCAGGTGGCGCGTCAGCGCGCCGCGCCCGGGGCCGATTTCGAGGATGGTTTCCCCGGGGGCGGCGGGTACCGCGGCGGCAATCTGCTGCGCGAGGTGCGCGTTGGTGAGGAAGTGCTGGCCCCAGGACTTGCGCGGCGGCGGAAAGCCGTTGCGGTCAGTGCGCGGCATGACGGTTCCGTACCATGGTGACGGCGAGTTCCCAGGCGGCGAGCAGCGAGGCCGGCGAGGCGCAGCCCTGCCCGGCGATGTCGCACGCGGTGCCGTGGTCGACCGAGGTGCGCACGAAGGGAAGCCCGAGCGTAACATTGACCCCGGTGTCGAATGCGAGCAGTTTGAAGGGGATGAGCCCCTGGTCGTGGTAGAGGGCGAGGAGCAGGTCGTAGCGGTCGCGCCGGCGGAACGCGACATCGGGGACCAGCGGGCCGTCGAGGTCGAGCCCGGCGGCCCGCAACTCCGCGAGGACCGGGATGATGACCTCGCGCTCGGTGCTGCCGAGCAGCCCGTCCTCACCCGCGTGCGGGTTGAGCCCGAGCACACCGAGGCGCGGGGCAGCGACGGCAAAATCGCGGCGCAGCGCGTCGTGGCAGCAGCGGATGACGGTACGCAGGCGGTCAGCGGTAACAAGCTCCGGCACACGGTGCAGCGGCTCGTGGATGGTGAGCAGCGCGACGCGGAAACTGCCGGCGGCAAAGGCCATGACCGCGTCTGTGACCCCGGCGGCATCGCGGAAGAACTCCGTATGGCCGTGGTGGCGGCTCCCCGCGGCGACGAGCGCCGCCTTGCTTACCGGCAGCGTGACGACGCCGTCGATGAAGCCCGCGCGCAGGGCGGCAGCCGCCGCCTGCAGCTGGGCGAGCGCCTGGGCGCCGCTGCAGGCATCGGGCGCACCAGAGGAGAGCAGGGCAGCATCGGGAACGGAACAGTCGCAGAACAGGGGGGCTGTCGGGCGTGACGTGAGCGTCGGCACGGACGGGTACGGGCAGGGGGACAGGTCAAGCTGCTGCGCCTCATGCTGCAGGCGGACGGCGCTGCCGAAGATGACGGGCACGGCACCGCGCAGCACCGGCAGGGCCGTGAGCAGCAGCTCGCCGCCGATACCGGCCGGATCACCAGCGGTGATACCGAGTACCGGTGCGGGCATCAGCGGGTCAGAAGCGGTCGCGGATCTCGACGTAGTTGTTCTCGCGCAGCTGGCGCTGCCAGTTGTCGATCTGCCCGTAGAGTTTGAGCATGCGCAGGTGGTCCATCAGCTGGCGCAGTTCCGCAGCGGGCATTTCACTCTCCTCGAGCTTGCGCTTGCCCACCAGTTCGATGATGCTGTAGCCGCCGCGGTGGGCGATAATCCCGCTGCGCTCCCCCTCCTTGAGGGTGACCAGCACGGCGTCGAGTTCGTCAGGGAGCGTACCGAGGCGGATGTAGCCCCAGTCGCCGCCGCGCGCGGCATGCGGGTCGGAGGATTCATAGGTGGCGACCACGGCGAAATCGACCCCCTTCTCAAGGTTGCTCTGCGCCACCCGCGCGTCCTCTTCGGCCGCGCAGAGGATGTGGCGGATATGGTACTCCTGCCGCACGTCGTCGGGAGTGACGTTGATCTCCGGGCCGAGTTCACTGCGATACAGGGTGGAGAGAATCAGGTCCTGCTTGGCCTGCTCGCGGTAATGCTCGCGCAGACCGTCAACGGTCAGGCCGTTGCTGCGCAGCGCCTCGGCGAACTCGGACGCATCGAGGAAGTTGCTGCGCACTTCCATCACCAGCTTGTCCACCCGGGCGGAGACCTCGGCCTCTTCGACGACGATCCCGCGCCGCGCCGCTTCCTGCAGCACGAGGCGCGTGCGGATCAGCTCGTCGAGCGCCTGCTTCTTGACCTCGGGCGTGACCGTGCGCCGCTCGTTGAGCAGGCGCATGATGATCGGGTTGAGCTTCTGTTCGAGCTCGCTGTAGGTGATGATCTCGTCATTGATGATGGCGATGATCTTGTCGACAATGCGCGCCTCGGCCGCCGCCGGGTTCAGGCAGCAGGCAATGATGAGGATGGTCAGCAGGTAACGCATGGGACTCGCTCCTTGGTGGTCATGCCACGAAGTCAGTATAGCAGATGGGACAGGCGCCGGCAACGGCCGGTTGCAGCGCGCGGTGACGCGGTCAGGCGCGGTGCCAGCGCGGGCCCTGCGGGGTGTCCTCGACGACAATGCCGCGGGCGGTCAGTTCGGCGCGCAGGCGGTCGGATTCGGCAAAGTTCTTCGCCTGCCGGGCCGCCTGCCGCGCGGCGACGAGCGCGTCGATGGCCGCGGCTTCCGGGTCGGCGGCGGCGGGCGGGTGCATGACCCCGATGACCGCATCGCAGCGGTCGAAGGCCTCCCGCAGGAGGAGGCGTTCCGCCTCGGGGGCGCCGGCTTCGAGGCGCGCATTGGCGTGGCGCATCAGGTCGAACACCGCGGCAAGGGCAGGGGAGATATTGAGGTCGTCATCGAGCGACGTGCCGAACTTTGTCTCCGCGGCAGTAACCGCGGCCGCGGTGGCCGGCGCGGGGCTGCCGGCCGGGCCGGGTTCGTCGAGCCGGCGGCGGAACTGCTGCAGGCGCTGCACGGCGGTGTGCGCCTGCTGCAACCCGTCGAGCGTGAAGTTGAGCGACATGCGGTAGTGTGCGGAGAGGAGCAGATAGCGGACGGCGAGCGGGTCATACCCTTTCGCGAGCAGGTCACGCAGGGTGTAGAAGTTCCCCTTCGATTTGGCCATCTTCTCGCCATCGACCAGCAGATGCGCGCAGTGCAGCCAGTAGCGCACGAAGGGGACGCCGTTGGCCGCCTCGCTCTGCGCGATCTCGTTCTCATGATGCGGGAAGGCGTTGTCCACCCCGCCCGTGTGCAGGTCAAAGGAGGGCCCGAGGTAGCGCATCGACATGGCCGAGCACTCGATATGCCAGCCGGGGCGGCCTTTGCCGAACGGGCTCTCCCAGGCGACGCTGCCGTCCTCCGGGGTGTACGCCTTCCACAGGGCAAAATCCGCGACGGTCTCTTTTTCGTACTCGTCGTGGTCGACCCGCCCGCTGGCGCGCTGCTGGGCAAAGTCGAGGTTGACCAGGCGGCCGTACTGCGCTCCCGTAGCGAGATACTTCTCGATGGAAAAATAGACGGAGCCGTCATCGGCACGGTAGGCAATCCCCTTGTCGAGCAGGGTCTGCACGATGGCGATCATCCCGTCGATATGTTCGGTGGCGCGCGGGTACTGTTCCGCCGGCTCGATGTTGAGCTCCTTGAGGTCGGCGAAGAAGCCGTCGATGAACGGGCGGGTGTAGGTGTCGAGCGGCACGCCCTGCGTACGGGCGCCGCGGATGGTCTTATCATCGACATCGGTCAGGTTCATCACCTGGGTGACGGCAAACCCGCGGTAGCGCAGGTGGCGGCGCAGCAGGTCCTCGAAGACATAGGCGCGGAAATTGCCGATGTGGGGATAGTTGTAGACCGTCGGCCCGCAGGTGTAGAGGCCGGCGCGGCCGGGCGTCAGCGGGACGAACTCCTCGCTGCGCCGGGTCAGGGTGTTATGGAAGCGGATGGCCATGAGGATTCACCTTTCGCGCCACGGTATAGCACACGGGCGTCCGCAGCGTCAATACCCGGCGTCGTCAGCCAGCAGCGGCGGGAAGATGCCGCCACTCACCTGCCCGACGAGAACGGCATTGCGCACGGCCGGCGAGTGCGGGGCGAGGCGTAAGGCGTCAGCCCAGTCGCGGCCGGCGGCAGCGAAATTCTCGAACCCGTGCCGCGCCCAGCCGCGCGCGAGCAGCAGGGCAGGCGACGCGGGGGCGAGACGGGCGGGAATCACCTGCGCCGCGCGCCGGTACTCCCCCTGCTGATAGAGGCATTCGGACTGCAGGGCGAGCACGGCGGCAACGTCGGTATCCGCGGCACAGGACGCCAGCATGCGCCGGGCGACGTCGGGCAGGTGCGCATCGAGTGCGGCGTGTACCAGCGTGAGCCGCGCCGCGCGGGGCAGGGCGGGTGACCAGCGCGCGTAGAGCGCGGTGGCGTCCGCGCGCTCACGCTGCACGGCAGCGAGGTTGTCGGCGGCGTAGGTGAAGCCGGGCAGCTGGACAAGCGCGGCGCGGAACTGCGCTTCCGCTTCGGCGCGCCGCCCGAGACGACGCAGCACGGCCCCGAGTTCGTTGTGCAGTTCCGGGTCGCCGGGGCGGTGGTCGAGCGCGGTCTGATAGCAGCGCAGCGCCTCCGCCGGCCGGCCGCTGCGCACGGCGATATCGCCGCGCTGGCGCCAGGCGACGCTGTAATCGATGCGGTCAAGGCCGGCGAAGTCGGTGTTGAGCACGACGACGAGCAGCAGGGCGGCAGCGGGGAGCAGCAGCGAGCGGCGGCGCAGCGCGTCATACACGGCAGTGACGCCGACCATGGCGGCCGGCAGCAGGAAGGGGAGCAGCGGGGCGCGGTAGCGGCTGACGACGAAAAAGGCGACGACAGAAAGGGTGTAGAGCCCGAGCAGCCAGAGGTACGGGGCGAGGCGCCGCCACTGCGGGCGGAGCACGGCGAGCCCGAGCAGGGCGCAGGGGATGATGAGCCCGGTGGGGAAGGAGAGGCCGGCGCGGCGCCAGAGCAGCAGGCGCAGCACGGGCACCTGCTGCGCGACGAAGTAGGGATCGACATTGCGCATCAGCTCATAGCCGTGCAGGAAGCGATGCACCTTGACGACCTGCAACTGCAGGAAAGCGAGCGGGTCGCTGAGTGCCCAGCGCTCGACTTCCGCGACGTAGTAATTCTGCCGTGTGAGGGTGTTGAGCGGGCGCACACCGGCCTGTTGCGGCAGCAGGCAGAACTGTTCCCAGCCGAACCCGGGGCGCAGCGCGAGCAGCGCGTCCATGCGCGGGTGATTGCCGAGGTAGAGGTTGATGCCCCAGCTCGAGGCGAGAAAGACGGGTGTATCGTCGTTGAGCTTGTTGCGCAGCGCGATGGGGGCAAGCACCAGCGCAGTGCCGAGCAGCAGCCAGACGAGGCCCGCGGCCCAGCGGTCAGGTCGGCGCACCAGCCAGTAGCCGGCAATGACCGGCAGGAGAACGAGCATGCTGCCGCGCGTGGCGGCAGCCAGGCCGCAGAGCAGGCCGAGGGCGAGCCCGAGCGGGCGCGCGGGCGCATCCCGCTGCGCGAAGAAGAGGGTGAAGCCGCCGAGCAGGAGCAGGGTGGCAAGCGGCTCGCGCAGCAGCTGCCCCTCGAAGAAGAGGAGCGGGCCGCAGAGCGCGGCGGCGAGCCCGGCGGCGAAGGCGAGGTGCCGGCGCGGCGGGAACAGCACGCGGGTCAGGGCGAAGGTAAGCGCGGCAGTGCCGCCGCCGCAGAGAAAATTCAGCACGTAGGCGGGAGTGAGCCCGTAGCCGCAGAGGCGGAAGGTGACCGCGAGGAGGTAGAGGTAGAGCGGCTCGTGGTAGTAGGAGCCGCGCTCACCCCACCAGGAGACGAAGGCGATGGCCTGCGCCTTGCGCTGGAAGGTGTGCGCATCG
>CAZWUZ010000200.1:0-7169 GCA_964637655.1 uncultured bacterium
CTCGAACAGGCGCTGGTGGCGCTGCGGCGGGCGGGACTGGTGAAGGTGTTTCGCGGCGTGCACGGCGGCTATGCGCTGGGGCGCAGCGCGGAGAACATCACGGTGCACGACATCTACACGGCAGTGGAAGGGGAACTGAAACTGCTGGAGAAGAAGGAAAAGAACGAAACCCTGCGGCAGTACTGGCAGGTGACGGAAATGGCGGCGGCAGCAGCACTGCGCGTCTCGCTGCAGGAACTGCTCCTGCGCGATGAGGCGCAGCGCACCGCCATCATCTACGACATCTGAAATAAATGGGGACAGTCCCCATTTTCCATGGTAGGGAATGTGCGGGAAAACGGATGTTTGAGACGGCGAGTGGGAAGACGGGGCACGTTCAAACAGCGAAGTGGGAAAAGCAAAACCAGAAAATAAATGGGGACAGTCCCCATTTTCCATGAGGGGGAACGGGAACATGAAAGTCGCGCAGAACATTACGCAGCTTGTTGGCAATACGCCGCTGGTGCGGCTGAACCGGGTGGCACACGGAGCGCAGGCAACGGTGCTCGCCAAACTCGAGTATTTCAACCCGTGCAGTTCGGTCAAGGACCGCATCGGGGTGAACATGCTCGACATGGCTGAGCGCGAGGGAAAACTCAAGCCGGGCGCGGTGATCATCGAGCCGACGAGCGGCAATACCGGCATCGGGCTGGCGTTCGTCTGCGCGGCGCGCGGCTATCGCCTCGTCCTGACCATGCCCGAGACGATGAGCGTCGAGCGGCGCAAGGTGCTCAAGCATTTCGGGGCGGAGATCGTGCTGACCCCGGGTCCCGAGGGGATGAAGGGGGCGGTGGCAAAAGCGGAGGAACTGGCGAAGAATACGCCCGGATCGTACCTGCCGCAGCAGTTCAACAATCCCGCCAATCCCGCCATCCACCGCTGCACGACGTTCCACGAGATCTGGAACGACACGGATGGCACGGTCGACATTTTTGTTGCCGGGGTGGGGACGGGCGGCACCATCACGGGTGTCGGCGAAGAATTGAAGAAACAGAAACCCGGGGCGAAGGTGGTCGCGGTGGAACCCGCGGATTCCCCCGTGTTGTCCGGGGGCAAGGCAGGCCCGCACAAGATCCAGGGGATTGGCGCGGGCTTTGTGCCGGGGGTGCTCAAGCGCGACCTGATCGATGAGGTGGTGCCGGTGGCGACGGACGATGCGGTGCAGACCGCGCGCGCGCTGGCGAAGCAGGAGGGAATTTTCTGCGGCATTTCGTCGGGGGCGGCGACCTGGGCGGCGCTGCAACTGGCACAGCGCGCGGAGAACGCGGGCAAGACCATTGTCGTGCTGCTCCCCGACACGGGTGAGCGCTACCTGAGCACGGTGCTGCTCGAAGAATGAGCGCAGAGAGCGCGGTGGCGGAGCGCGTCGTCTGCATCAGTGCGCCGCAGGGCCTGCACTTGCGCGTGGCCACGTCCCTCGTCAAAAAGATCCGCGCCCTGCGCGCGCGCCTGACCGTGCGGGCGGACGGGCAGCAGCCGGCCGATGCCAACTCGGTGATCGACCTGCTGCGGCTCGGGGCCACGTGGGGGACGTGCGTGACGGTGCGGGCGGAAGGACCCGATGCGGAGCAGGCGCTCCAGCGGGCGGAAGAACTTTTCAGCGACGGCGCCGGCATCTGAAACGCAGCCAGGGTGCCGGTTGTTGTTATGTATCCAATTATGTTAGTATAGCCGCGAGAGGGGAAGCCATGCGGCTTGCCATTGGTCTGTGTCTGCTTATGGCTGTGCCATGCGCAGCGTCGGTGCCGACGGCGCCGGCTGTGTCTGTCGCCATTCCCGACACCATCCCGTTGTTCAGCGAATCTGTGACCGGCGATACCGCGGCGGTTTACCGGCAACTGGGGGAACTCGGCGCGCGCGGACTGGCGCGCAACCCGGAACTGCAGGCAGCGGCGCGGCGCATTGATGCGCTGCAGCAGCGCCCGGCGCAGGCCGCCGCCCGGCCGGCGCCGGTGCTGGGCGGTGAGGCGGATCGCGTCCCCTTTGCCGACCCGTCGGAGTACATGGCAGTCAACCTCTTCGCCCAGCAGACGTTTCCGGCAACGGCGAAGCTGGAAAGCCGGGCGCGGGTGGCATCCTACCCCGCGCTGCTGGCGGCAGCGGCGCAGGAACGGGAAGTCAACGACCTGCGGCGCGATATCGCGCTGGCGTGGTTCGACTACGGCTATGCGCACGAGGCGCTGCGCCTCAACGGCGAACAGAGTCAACTCGTCGACTGGCTGCGGCAGGTGGCGGAGGCGCGCTACACGGTCGGGCGCGCTCCGCAGCAGGATGTGTGGCTGGCGCAGGTGGAAATCTCGGCGCTGGAGGCGGCGCGACTGGCGCTCGAGGGCAAGCGCGCCCTGGCGCGGGCGCAACTTGTCTATCTGCTGGGCGGCGACACGCAACTGCTGCTGCCCGCGCCCGCCGGCGTGCCGGTGCGCACGTATCTGCCCGATCTGCCGGCGGCGGAACGTCTTGCCCTGGCGCAGCGTCCGGAACTGCGGGCCGCCCGCCTGGCGGTCGACGCGGAGGCGGCGCGCGCACTGCTGGCGCGGGCGGAACTGCTGCCCGACGTCACCACGCGCGTTACTTCCACCGCCCGCACCGATGCCGACGACGCGGTGACGGGGATGGTGATGCTTGATTTCCCCCTCGCCCCCTGGTCGCGCGGCGGGGCGGAGGCGCAGGAGCGCGAGGCGCAGCTGACGCAGGCGGAGCAGGCGGTGCGGGTCACGGCGCTGGAAAACCGCATCCGCGGCGAACTGCAGGGAACGCTGGCGGAACTGCAGGCGGCGGCGGCACAGGTGCGGTTGTATCGCGGCACCATCATGCCGCAGGCGGAGCAGGCGTTCCGCGCGGCGCTGGCGGGCTATACCTACGGGCAGGTCGAGTTTGCCACCACGCTGGTGGCAGCGCGCGCGGCGGTGCAGCAGCGCGATGGCGAACTGCGCGCCCGCGTCGCCTATGAACAGGCCTTTTCGCGGCTGCTCTGGGCGACGGGTACCGACCAGCAGCAGATGCGGATGGTGTTGCAATGAAAGCGCACACGCATTTTCTTTTTTCCCTCTCCCACGGGGAGAGGGTGCAGGGTGAGGGGCCGCTGGTGCCGTCGCCCTCACCTGCCGCTGCGCGGCTTCCTCTCCCGGAGGGAGAGGGGAAACCCGGGGATGCCGTGTGAAAAAAATCGCGGTTGTCGTTTTGTTGCTGATACTTGCGGCAATCATCGCCGGCGGCGTGTGGTGGTGGACGCACCGCAGCGTCCCGGCAGCGACGGTGCCGCTGGCAGCGCTGCCCGGCCCGGCCATCGAGTACTACACCTGCTCGATGCATCCCTTCCTGCGCGAACCCGAACCGGGGCTCTGCCCCATCTGCAACATGCGGCTCGACCCGGTCTATGCGCGCGATGCGGCGACGGACACGTCGGTGCCCGCCATCGCGGTGAGCGCGGCGGAGGAACAGCGGCTGGGCATGCGGCTTGCCGCGGTGCGGCAACAGGCGGTGACGAAGGTGATCAGCGCCTACGCGCGCATCGAGACGAACGAGGAGAAACTCACGCATATCCACACACGCTATGAGGGGTACGTGGACAAACTCTTCGTGAGTGCGGTCGGGCAGAGCGTGCGGCGTGGCGATCCGCTGTTTACCATCTACGCGCCCGAGGTGGTGGCGGCGCAGGAGGAATACCTCATCGCGCTGCTGGCGCAGGGCAAACTGGGAACGGACGCGCACCCGCTGGCGGTGGCGCATGCCGCGTCGCTGGCGCAGGCGTCGCACACGCGGCTGGAACTTTTAGAAGTGCCGGCGGATGTCATCCGGCGGATTGAAACGGAACGCCACATCGCGCGGACGATCACGCATTATGCCGGGGTGAACGGCATCGTCGCGCAGCGGAACGTTACGGCAGGCGAGCGGATCACGCCGGATACGGACCTGTTCCTCATCGCTGATTTGTCGGCGGTCTGGGTGATCGCGGACATCTTCGAGCAGGATATGCCCGACCTGCGCGTCGGACTGCCGGTGACGGTGACCTTTGCGGGCCTCCCCGGGCGCGAGTTCCGCGGGCGGGTGTCGTACATCTACCCGTTCCTCGACGAGGCGACCCGCACCGCGCGCGCACGGCTCGAACTCGACAACCGCGCCGGGCAGTTGCGTCCCGGCATGTTCGGTGACGTGCTCATCAATACGGGGATGAGCCGTCGCGCACTGGTGGTGCCGCTCGACGCGGTGCTGCGCGGCGGCGGTCAGGATATTGTGTTCAAGCAGGTGGCGCCGGGCAATTACGTGCCGGCAGTGGTGACGCTGGGCGGGCAGTTCGGCGATATGTACGCGGTGAGCAGCGGCCTGAGCGACGGTGATACCATTGTCGCGCGCGCCAATTTCTATCTCGACGCGGAGGCACGGCTGCGTTTCGGTGACGCCGCCGCGACGGGACATGCCGGCCATGCGTCACCGGCCGCCCCGTCGCCAGCCGTATCGGCCCCGGCGGCAGTGCCGCCCGCCATGCCGGCTGCCGCGGCAGCCGACCCGCACGCCGGGCATGGCAGGTGAGCGATGCATCCCGATCCCGACTGCAGAGCACTCGATAGAACAGTTAGTTGTAAGCTTGAGGTCGTAAAATGCGACGTAAGGCTCGCGGCATGTCGCGCCGCTCTGCGTGGTGAGAAACCGGGAGCGGGCGGACTGCTGGCGGAAGGCGCGCGCTGATGCTTTATACCGAAGCCGAGATCCGCGAACTGCTTGCGCGAGACGAGGGGCAATTCCACGATTTCAAGAGCGTCTGGGACCGCACAACGGACCAGCCGCGTTTGCTTGACCGCCGTATGGTGCGCGATTGGATTGCCGAATACGCTGCCGCTTTTGCCAATGCCGATGGCGGCACGCTGATCATCGGCGTCGAAAACGATGGGACGCCGTCCGGGCACGAGTACCATGACGAGGCAATTGAAGAATTCCGGAATGTGCCGGAACGACGCTTGCGCCCGGCTGTTGCCTGCCGTTTCCAGCGCCTGCTATCGACGGGCGGGAAGTGCTGGTCTTTCAGGTGCCCATGACCGCCGAAGCGATAATGGTCGAGGAAAACGGGTATCCCTATCGGGCCGGTGATCAGGTTGTGCGTGAACCGCAGGAAGTGATCAATGCCCGCAAGCAGGCCTATCGCCGGGTCGGGTTCGAGCAGCGCCTTTGCCCGGCGGCGTCGCTGGCCGATCTCGACCTTGAAATGGCGCGTCGATTCCTTGCGGCAACACCTTTGCGTGACCGCCCGGTTGAAGAACAACTTGCCGCCTATGGCCTGCTGCAATGGGACGGTCCGCAGGCGCGGGTGACCAATGCCGCGCTGCTGCTTTTCGGCAAGGCGCCGGTGGTGCGGTGGCATCCGCGCGCCGGCATCCGGTTGTTCCGGGTTGCCGGGAGCGAGAAAACCCACGGCGAGCGGAGGAACGTCACGCAATTGCCGCGGCTTGATCCGCCGCTGGCAACGATGCTGCCTGACGCAAAACGGTATATTGCGGCGCAGATCCGCACGTCGGAGAAACTGCATGACCTGTTTTTCCGGGAGATGCCTGAGTATCCGGAAGCAGCCTGGCAGGAGGCGCTGGTCAATGCCGTGGCGCACCGGGATTACGGCGAGCAGGGGCGCGAAATCGAGGTGACGTTCTATACCGACAGGATGGAGATAACCAACCCCGGCGACCTGATCGCGCCGGTCACCGTGCAGGCGTTGCGCGAGCGGCGCAAAGTGCATGCCAGCCGCAACCCGCTGCTGGCGCGGGTGCTGGTCGATGCGGGCATCATGCGCGAGGAAGGCGAGGGCGTGCCGCGCATATTTGAGGAGATGGAAACATCGCATCTGCGGGCGCCCGAAGTGAATGTCGAGTTCAGCACCTTTGGCGTAACCTTGCGGAATGAGCCGGTATTCGATGGCGCCACGGTCGAATGGAAGACCACGGTTAGCGGTCTTGGCTTGACGGTCAACCAGCAGCGGATGCAGCTGGCTTATCCCGAAGGGTTTTCCAATGAGGACTATCGCACAATCAACAGCGTTGACCGTGACCAGGCCTACCGCGAGATCAGCGATATGGTTGCACGCGGCGTTGTGCGGGCGCCGGATGCAGCAGGCCGCGGGGCGTTTTACCGCATTGCCAACCAGCCGCGGAAAATGCGCGATTGGATTGGCGAGCGCCTGCCGCGCCTGGCGGAGTATTTCAAGCGCGCGCCGCAAATGCGCAATCAGGAGTATTGTGCCTGCTTCGTCGTTGACCGTTTTCAGGCGTTCCGTGAGTTGCAGCGGCTTGCTGCCCTGCAAATAGTCGTACCGCAGGGGCAGAAGAGGGGCAGATATTATCTGCCGGGAGAAATACTATCAGCCATGACGAAAAAAGTCACATAATCGTATCCACATGCCACATAATCGCATAACGACATTATTAACATACAGTAATGCAATGGCATATAGATGTCACATAATGGTTTCGGGATGATGCATAACTGAAAAGTTGACATGGCGGGCGAGAGGAGACGGATAATGGCAAGCAGGGAAAGGGGCGAGACGAATGACATGAGAGTATCTTCCGGCGATTCAAAAAGCAACGTCTGGTTTCTCCGACGATGTGGAAAAGTATCACGAAGCGTGGCATCATGATCCTGATGGTAAAAAGGAAAAAGATGGGTGGGCGCCTGTGCTGCACGTAAGAAATACTGGATTCCCGACAGAACAATTCGGGAATGACGACACGGAACTGGATTCCCGCGTGCGCGGGAATGACGGACACCAGCCCCACGCATTATCCAGAGCGACCCTACGGGCCACCCCTGCCCTCTCCCGGGGGGAGAGGGCAAAGGCGGAGGCTGAACAATAATGCACGGCGGGAGCATCAATCCGAACGGGCTGATCGAACGGCTGATCGCGTTCTCGGCGCACAACCGGGTCTTTGTCATCGCCCTGACGCTGTTTGCCTGTCTGCTCGGCTGGCAGGCGCTGCAACTCATTCCGCTCGACGCCATCCCCGACATTTCGGACACGCAGGTCATCATTTACACGAAGTGGAACGGGCGTCCGCCCAACCTGGTCGAGGACCAGATCACCTATCCCGTGGTGACGGCGCTGATGTCGGCGCCCGGGGTGCGCACGGTGCGCGGCAGTTCCGATT
>CAZWUZ010000201.1:0-7122 GCA_964637655.1 uncultured bacterium
AGGCACGATTTCCCGACAGTCGGGCAGCCGCCTGGCTGACGCTCGCGTTTATGGGCAATTACCTGTTTCTCTATCCGAACCTCGGGGATGTGACGGAATTCCCTTTCGCCCTGCCGCTGCACGCCGCGTTTCTCTGGCTGCTGGCCGTGCGACGGCAGATGCTGGCGATAGTAGTGTCGCTGCTCGCCCTGCTTGTGCACGAGCAACTGGTCGTGTTGTACGGCTGTTTCGCGCTGTTGCTGCTCACCGGTAGCGAGCGGCGCACGGGCTGGCTGTTGCTCGCGGTTCAGGTTGCAGCATACCTGCTGCTGCGCGGCAGCAACCGGATGCTGGGCATCGAGAATGCCTACCGACAGATGTTTGATTTCGCTTTGCTGAGTGACGGCGCAGCATGGCTGGCGACAGCGGGGACGCTGGTGCTGCTCACGGCGCCATTCCTGTTCCTGCCGTGGCGCAACCGGAGCATGCTCGGAGTCGTCGGCATACTGCTGCTTTACCTGCTGTCAGGGCGCAGCGGACGCTATACGTTGTTCCACACGTCGTATGCCGCGTTTCTGCTCCCCCTGTTGCTCTACGGGTTTACCGAGGCGCTGTCACGCCTGCGCTGGCGCGACGGAATGATTGCCTGCCTGCTACCGGTGACCTTGCTCATGATGTGGTACAAGGGCCCGCTGCCGCTTACCTATCGCTACCTGCATGAGCGTTCGCCGCAGAATCTCGCGACCTATACGGCATCGCCGCATGACCGGGAGCGTGCAGCAGCGGTAGCGGCATTGCGTACCCTGCCGGGAAGCGGCGAACTGACCGTGCTTGCCGGGCATGCACTGTTGCCGGCGCTGGTTGATGTGACCCCGCGCCTGTTTCCACTGTACGGAGCGGCGGAGGAGTTTGCTGCCGGGGCGGATGTCATCATCTACGATGCCTGTGACCCGACACTGGCGTCGCTGTCGGCAGAAGATGCCGAGGCATTGCGCGGTTTGCTGGGGGCAACGGCGGCCCGACCTGGGTGGGAAACGCGACAGGCGGGAGAACAGCTGCTGGCACTGGTGCGCGGGTCGGGAACGGCAGGGAAACTGCCATGGTTGCGCGTTGACAACCCGCTGCCGCTCATAGATACTATGACCGATATGAACAGACAGGTACGGCACCTACGCCATGAGCCACGCTACCGCTGACCGGCAACGTCCGGCGGCGCCCTTCGTCACGGTGATCGTGCCGGTATACAACGAAGAGGAATGCCTGCCGCGGCTGGTGGCGGAACTCGAGCGCGTGCTGCAGGGGTTTCGGCGCGAGTACCTGCTCGTGCATGGCGGCTGCACGGACGCGACGGCGGCAGTCATCGCGCGCCTGAAAGCGGAGGGGGCACCCGTCAGCAACCTGGAACTGTCGCGCCGCTGCGACCAGCAGGTGGCGATCAAGGCGGGCATCGATCACGCGCGGGGCGATGTCGCTGTCATCATGGATGCCGACCTGCAGCATCCGCCGGCGGAACTGCCGGGGATGCTGGACGCCTGGCGCGGGGGCATGGACGTGGTGGCGATGATCAAGCGCAACCATCCCGGGCGCCCGCTGTTCAGCCGCATGGCGGCGGCGCTTTTCTACCGCCTGTTCAACCTGCTCAGCGACGTGCGCATCGAGCCGGAGGGCTCGGATTTCCGCCTGCTCGACCGTACTGCGATCGACGCGCTGCGCGCCCATCACGAAACGCAGCCGTTTATCCGCGGGCTCATCGGCCTGGTCGGTTTCCGCACGACGACGCTGTCGTACGATGTCGCGGTGCGCGCGGCGGGGGCATCGCATTACCCGCTGCGGCGGCTGTGGCGTCTCGCGCTCTACGGCATTTACGGGTTCAGCACCGCTCCGCTGCGACTTGCCATCTGGCTGGCAGTTTTGCTGTTGCTGGGGAGTTGCGGCTATACGCTGGTTAGTTATGTCACAGGGTACGGGCTTGGGAACCTGCTGCCCGGCGCCACGGACAAGATGGTGCTGGGCATGCTCATGGTGGCGCTCAACTGCGTGGTGCTTGGTATTCTTGGTATTCACGGCATCTATCTCGCCCGCATTCTCGCCGAATCACGCCGCCGCCCGCTGTACAGCATCCGCATCTATGACCCCTGCGCCTGATGCCTGCCGGGTGTGCGGCGGTGTCACCGCTCCGTGGCGGCGCGTGCGCAACTGCGACGTAGCATACTGCGCTGCCTGTGATTATTATTTCGTGCCAGCTCCCCCGCCCTTTGCCTACGAGTGCGAATATTATCAGGCCCCGGCCGGCAGCAGCGAGGAAAAACTCGGCTATGCTGACTACGCGGCGGAGGAGGAGAACGGGCGGGCACAGGCGCGCCTGCGCCTGGATTCGCTGCCGAATGCCGACGGTATGTTGCTCGATGTCGGGTGTGCGTACGGATTTTTTGCGGCCGAGGCGCGTGCGGCCGGGCGTACGGTCGCCGGCATGGAGTATTCGCGCTGGGGGTGCGGTGAAGCCGCACGACGCGGAGTGGCGGTGGCTCGTGCCGACGGCGGGCGGCTGCCGCTGCAGAACGCCTGCTGCGCGCAGGTGACGGCATGGGACGTGTATGAACATGTGCCTGACCCGGGCGCGCTGGCGCAGGAATGCGCGCGGGTGCTGCGCCCCGGCGGCATGCTGGTGCTTACTACCGGGATTGTCGATTCGCTGGTGTTCCGCCTGCAGGGATCGCGCTGGCACCTGCTCAAGCCGCCGGAACACCTGTCATTTTTCTCACGGAAAGCGCTGCGCCGCCTGCTGGAACCGGCGGGTTTTATCGTACAGGAGATGCGCACGGAACCGCAACGGGTGAACCTGTCCTATGTGGCGTGGCGCCTGCGCCTGCCGCTCCGCATGCCGGGGGCGGCGACCATCAACCTGCACGACATCATTCGCGTCACTGCCCGTCGCGGCGACTGAACCGCAGGCGTAGCGCCTGCTCACGCAGCTGCTCTGCCATGGCGCGGTTGCCCGCGTCGTTGAGATGACAAACATCGAGAAAACGCGTCTGCCCCTCATTGGCAAAGACAGTGGTCAGGTCGACGATGCTGTCGCGCGGGGCGCTCCGTTGTACGGCCACATAGTAAGCGGCCAATGCTTCGTGGGACAGTAGCATGGCACGGGGGATGGCCTGCTCTTCGGCAGTCAACACCGGCTTATGGATAAGCACGGGTTGCAGCACGCTGAGCAGGGGGAGATTCTGTCCGCGACTATAGGCGAGGCGCTGCTGCACCTGTGCGAGGTAGAGCGCGGCGGCTTCGTCCGGTGACGGGCGCAGCGGCTCGACGGCGCTGCGGTTGCGGTTGAGCAGGCGATCGAGCAGGCGCGTGGTGGCGCAGAGATTTGCCACGTTGAGCAAACGCGGGGTGCCATCAGTGAGCGGCGGCACGCCGCGCTGCAACTGCAGGGCATAGCGCTGGAAGTTCTGCGGCGCGTGTGTTGCACTCCAGGCATCGGCATAGCCGCCCCAGTCGAGGGCATAGGCGGCATCGTTGAACCCGTCGTAGAAGATGACCAGGTCGGGTTGGTACCGGTACAAAGAAGAAGTGTAATAGGCAAATTCCTGGTAAGCGGTGTAGCCGCCGACCCCGGCATTGATGACTTCACACTTTTCTGTGGCGCGGGTGTCGCTGTTGAGCAGCAGTTCAAGCTGTGCGGGGATGGTCGCCTCGTTGCAGGAGGCGCGGCTGCCGGCCACGGTACTCCCGCCGAGCATGATGATGCGGAAGACGTTTGCGGGCTTGCCGACTGATATGGCGGAGGCGGTATCGCTGCGGTTGCTGATAAATCCGTCGGGTCCGATGCGCAGTTTCCCTTCGTACAACGAATCAGGAATGAAACGGTAGGCGAGGAAGGGGTCGAACTGGTAGCAGGAATCACCCTCGATGCCGCTGACAGTCGTGGCGGGCGGCCAGAGGGTGCTGACGGCGCGCGCACCGAGTTCGATGACGGACAGCGCCATGATGACGGCAACGATGGAGAAGAAGAGACGCTTCGTTCGCTGGTCCATGTTCTTTCTTGTGCCGTCACTCCCGAATTATGTAATCGGGAGTCCACTGATTCTGGATCCCCGATAGAACAATTCGGGGATGACTACTGAATTTGTCGTCTCTCCCGAGTTGTGTCATCGGGAGTCCACTGACTGATAAAACCTGGATCCCCAATAGAACGAATAACGCTCAGCGGGTGCTGTTGTTTTACGCGCACGCTGCCACGCGAAGTTAGCCGCCGTGGATTCTGATCAGCCAGTTGCTGTTGAATTATGGACAGACGTTTGGGGAACGGAGATTTTCCGGCCCGGCAAGCTGACAACTGCATGGCCGGACTTTTTTTCGATGTGTTGCAGATCGTCGCAGATTTTTGTCAGATCACCACCACATTTGACCGTATGTTCCATACGATGTTTGCGGACTTCTTCAACAATCGGGTCTTTCATTGGTTGGCCTCCAATAATTCTCCAGGCGAACAAATTTCGGGACAAACATATCCTGCATTTTCGACACAGCGCCGCAACAACGCACTGGTAAACGGATTATGGAGGTGTGCGTAATTCCAAGTCAGTAAAATATCAATGCCGTGGCGTGCCGCAACGGCAACGTGCAGCGCATCCTCCGGATATTCATTGGGGACACCACCACCGACAATAATTGCCCGCGCCAATATTTTTGCGTCATCGTCAATCGCTAACAACTTAAAGTCGACCATGGCTGCCAGTCGTTTGCCGGCTTGTTCGACGTCGCCCTTTCCCGCCTCGTCCAATACCAAGGCGGAAATATATGATTCAAATTCGTTGGCTAATTTCGGCCAGAGTTCTCGCGTTTCTTCCTGGTGGCCTGCAATGATTAAGTCCCGATGCGGTCTCGCGGTGAAATAACTAACCACGGTGGTTTCGATATATACTTTTCGTTTTAATATGTCGACCATATCAGTCACCTACTATGATTGTACCGTCTTATTAGCTCACTGTCAAGAAGTTATCGGGTTCATCGCAGCATGGCTAACAACTCAACGGACTGTATGCGAGCTGTCAGGCGGCATAGCGGAGAATCTCGACTTCCGCCCCCTTGCGCACGGCTTCTTCAGCCCGGGCAAGCACTTCCCGGGTGATGGCTTCAGACAGGAAATACTCGCCGCAATTGTCGCACACCTCAGCCGGCACATCCTTGATAACCACCGTTGTTGAACCGCGCTGCAGGGTGACAGTGACCGTACCTGCGGCGGTTTCACCGGTGCGGCAAATTGAACAGAGCATGGGGAAATCACTGCCGGTCATACACAGAGTCCTCAGGGGCATACTGCGCGAGCATTGCCGCTGTGGCTGCCTGCTGCCACACCGTTACTTCATCGTCATCCGGGATGGCAATGTCACCCAAGGTACTCCTCCAGGGAAGACCAGATAGACTGCAGTTTGATATCCATTTGGTGCCTACTGATAACCCTGTCCACGCGCTGTCCTGGCGCGACTCCTGCGGCTCCTTGCAGGAGAATTGAAGCCACCTGCCGCTGCGCGGCTTCCTCTCCCGCAGCAGCGGGAGAGGGGCAACATGTGAAGAACGACTGCAACTGCTGGATCCCCGATAGAATAATTCGGGGATGACGACAAAGTATGACGAAATGAAAAAGCCCTCTCCCCGGTGAAGGGGAGAGGGAGGCAGATGGCTACAGTTTGCAGACGCGGCGGGGATCGACTTTCGGCGGCTGCGGGCGCGGGCCCTTCTTATTGAGTGCGCGCCAGACATCTTCCTGCCCGATGGGCATGTGCGTCAAATCGGCCCCGACGGCGTTCTGGATGGCGTTGCCGACGCCGGAGCAGACGGCAATCATCGAGTGCTCGCCGCAACCGCGGGCGCCGAACGGGCCGTCCAGCTGCGGGGTCTCGACGGCGATACCGACCATTTCCGGCAGGTCCATCATGGTGAGGATCTTGTTGTCGGTGAAGGACGGGTTGAGCAGCACCCCGTCGGCGGAGTAGATGTACCCCTCGCAGAGCGCGGTACCGAGCCCCTGGATGGCGCCGCCGATGATCTGTCCGCGCAGCGTCTTGGGGTTGATCGACTTGCCGATGTCGAAGGCCGAGGCGATCTTGATGACGTTGAACGCCCCCGTCTTCGGACAGGCCTCGAGGATGATGCCGTGCGCCCCGTAGGTCCAGTCGAGCGCCGGGCTCCCCTGCCCCGTCTCCTTGTTGAGGTATGACAGTCCCTGCGCGACGTAGCGCCCGACTCCGATGATCGGCTCGCCGATGCCGTTGCCGTCAGGGAAGGAGTAGCCGATGGCGATCTCGGAGAACTTCACCGATTTTTCCCGGTGATGCTTGACGAAGATGCATTCGCCATCATGGTCGAGATCGACGTCAGTGGCGCGCAGAATCTGTCCGGCCACCGCGTAGGCGCGCTTGAGCAGGTCCCGGGCCGCGAGGATGGCGGCGTTCCCCGACATGATCAGCCCCTTGGAGGCGACGGTCTGCCAGTCGTACGGTTCCTTCTCGGTGTCGGTGTCGATGGAGACCTTGACCTTGTCGATGGGGAAGCGCAGCACCTCGGCGATGATCTGCGCGATGGCGGTGTAGGCGCCCTGCCCGATTTCGGAGAGGGCAAGATTGGCGATGACCGAACCGTTCTCGTTCATCTTGAGGATGACCGCGGTGGCGGTGAAGGGGGGCATGGCCGGCGCCTTGTGCAGCCCGACGACGGCTTTGCCGATCTTCATCCCGGTCTTTTTCTGCCGCGCCTTCTCCGCGTCGGTCAGCTTCCCGTATTTGATTTCTTTGGCCACCGCGTCGAGACAGCGGGTGACGTTGCCGGTGTTCTTCGTGATCTTCTCGCCGGTGAGCGTGATGCCGCCCGGCTTGAGCGCATTGACCCGGCGGAAATCGAGCGGGTCCATCTTCAGCTTGCGCGCGCACATATCATAGTGGCGCTCGATGCCCCAGGAGAACTCAACGTGGCCGAAACCGCGGTAGGCGGTGCCGAACGGCTTGTTGGTGTAGATGGTGTAGGCGTCGAGCCAGGCATTGGGTATCTCGTACGGACCGGCGGCGGAATAGCCCGACGCGCGGGTGACATTGACCGCGTAATCGGCATAGGCGCCGCTGTCCCAGTACATCGTCATCTGCTGCG
>CAZWUZ010000202.1:0-1973 GCA_964637655.1 uncultured bacterium
CGCATCAAGGTATATGGGCGCGGCGCCGATAAGGGGAGTATGCGACAGGTCTGGTCGGCGGTTGCCCGCCGTCTGCTGCGGCACTGGCAGCGCGGCTGGGACACCCCCTTCGTCGTCACCTACACCATGGTCGTCCTCGCCGGACTGACCCTGTTCGCGCTGCAGGCGGCGGTCTGGACGGGCGTGCTGACCGTGGCCGACAGCAGTTTCGCCGAGGTCCTGCTCGCCATCCTGCTGCTCATCGTGCTGACCTTGCAGGCGCGGGCGCTTGACCGCGTGCGCCGCGCGCATGCCCGGGTGCGCACCCAGGGGGTGCAGTTGCGGCGGTCGCTGGACGAACTGCTGGTGGACAACCGCCTGCGCCACGCGCGCATCGAGGAACTCTCCATCATCCGCGAACTGGGACTGGCGATCAATTCCATCCTCGATTTCAACCGGCTGCTGGCAACCAGCGCCAAACTCATTGCCGACACCGTTGAAGCGACCGGCTACGTTCTCTACCTGCGCGACCGCACGGGTGAGTTCACCTGTCCGCTGGCAGTACGCCGCGGCGAAGCACTCGCCGCAGACGACCCGTTCATCGCGCAGTTCCGCGACCGCCACCTGGCGCCGGCGCTCGCGGCCTCCGGGGCGCTGCTCGCCGACGACGACGACTGCGGGCGCTTCTTTCTCGTGCCGCTGACGGACACCGAGCAGCACCTCGGGCTGCTCGGGCTGTACGAGCCGCGGCGGCTGCCGTTCGGCCACGACCAGCTCGGGCTGCTGACGCAGCTGGGGAAACACCTGGCGCTGGCGCTGAAGAACGCGCTGCTCTACGACCTGGCCATCACCGACGGGCTGACCGGGCTGTACGTGCACCGCCACTTCCAGCACCGGCTGCAGCAGGAACTGGCGACCGCGCAGCGTTACGAACGCCCGCTGGCGCTGGTGATGTGCGATATCGACCATTTCAAGAAATTCAACGACACCTACGGGCACCAGATCGGCGACGACGTGCTGCGCGCCGTGGCGCAGACCCTGCGCGGCACGCTGCGCGCCGCCGATTCCGCCTACCGCTACGGCGGCGAGGAGATGTGCGCCATTCTCCCCGAAACCGAACTGCCGCAGGCGCTGCACGTGGCGGAACGCCTGCGCAGTGCCATTGCCGCGCTGCGCCTGCCGACCGACAAGGGGGAAGTGCAGGTGACGAGCAGTTTCGGCGTCGCCATGTGGCTCCCCGTACACGGCGACAAGGACGGGCTGATCAAGGCCGCCGACAGCGCGCTCTACGCCGCCAAGGAGGCGGGTCGCAACTGCGTGCGGAGCGCCGCCGCGGCGCCCGCCTCCGCCCCCGCGGCCGACCCGGCCCCGGCGGCGGCACCAGCGCCCGACGCCCCTCCCCGACCGCGCATCATCCGTCCCGCCCCGACCGCCTGACATCCCGGCGAGGTGCGCTGCAACACCGGACGCCAGCGCACAGAACCTTCACCGGATACTGAAGTTAGTAACAAACAGGGCCTCCGTCCCAGTTTTTGTTACTAACTGTGGTTGGATTGACGCTGTGCGGTGCACAACGTATCATGCGCGCATGGTGGATACTCTCATCAGCACGGAAAACCTGACCCGCACCTTCGGCACACGTCGCGCGGTCGACGGCGTTTCCCTGCGCATCGCGCGCGGCGAGGTGTTCGGACTGCTCGGGCCCAACGGGGCGGGGAAGACGACCACCATCTCCATGCTCGCCACCATCCTGCCGGTAAGCGCGGGAAGCGCTGCTGTCGACGGGCACGACGTGGTGCGGGAACCGGCGGCGGTGCGGCGCAGCATCGGCATCGTCTTCCAGGAACCGTCGCTCGACACCATCCTCCCCGGGCGCGAGAATCTCGAACTGCACGGGCGCCTCTACGGCGTTCCTGCCGCGTCGCTGCGGGCGCGCGGCGACGCGCTGCTCGACCTCGTCGCCGCGCGCCTGCAGTGACCGACCGACAAGGATC
>CAZWUZ010000202.1:1983-7089 GCA_964637655.1 uncultured bacterium
GGACGACCTCGTACGCACCTACTCGGGGGGGATGAAACGGCGCTTAGAGATCGCGCGCGGACTGCTGCACGACCCCGCGGTGCTCTTTCTCGACGAACCGACCCTCGGGCTCGACCCCGCCACGCGCGGGCATATCTGGGAGTACCTGCGCGCGCTGGTGCGCGAACGCGGCACCACGGTCATCCTCACCACGCATTACATGGAGGAGGCGGACGCGCTGTGCGACCGCATCGCCATCATCGACCACGGCAAGATTATCGCGCTCGACACGCCGGCCGCGCTCAAGGCGCGGCTGGGTGGCGACACGGTCACCGTGCGCCCGGTGCAGCCGCCCGCCGCCGACCCGTACACCCTCCCCGGGGTGAGCGCCGGCGAGCGGCTGGCTGACGGCACGCTGCGTCTGACGGTGGACAGCGCCGCGCGGCGCGTCCCCGCGCTGCTCGCCGCGCTCGGCGAGGTCACCCGTCTCGAAGTGCGCTCCCCGTCGCTGGAGGATGTCTTCCTGCACCTGACGGGGCACGAACTGCGCGACGAGGCGGAAACCGGCGAGAGTTTTGCCGACACCCTGTTCCGGCTGGGCAACCGCTGATGGGCGCGTCGCGGGTCCCCCCCGGACTGCGGCACGAACTGCGCGCGGTCGGTGCGCTCTGGCGGCGCGAGTATCTCATCTTCCTGCGCGAACACAGCCGCCTGGTGGCGTCGGTGGCCACCCCGCTGCTCTGGGTGGTCTTCGTCGGTACCGGGTTCGGCGCCAGTTTCGAGCCGGTGGCGGGCATCCCCTACCGCACCTGGCTCTTCCCGGGGGTCATCGCGCAGGCCGTGCTCTTCAGCAGCGTCTTTTTCGGGCTCTATATCGTCTGGGACCGCAAGGTGGACGTGCTCAAGGCGATACTCGTCGCTCCCGTTTCACGGCTGAGCATCTTTTCCGGCAAGGTGCTGGGCGGGGCGACCGAGGCGGCCATGCAGGGGACGCTGCTGCTGCTCATCGGGGTCATCTTTTTCGGGGTGACACCCGCCGGACTGCTCCTCGCCCTGCCCATCGTCCTGCTGCTCGCCGTCGGCTTTGTCAGCGTCGGGCTCGGCATCGGCTCCTGTTTCGACAGTTTCGAGGGGTTCCACGTCATCGTCAGTTTCATGCTCTTCCCGCTCTTCTTCATCTCGGGCGCGCTTTTTCCCGTCGCCCCGCTGCAGGCCTCCTACCCGTGGCTCTACGTGCTGGTGCGGCTCAATCCCGTCACCTACGCGGTCGACGCGCTGCGCGGGGCAACGCTCGGCCTGGGCACCTTCCCCTACCTGTACGACGTCACCCTGCTCGTCCTCTTCGCCGCCGCCGCGCTCGGGGTTGGCACCCTGCTCTTCCGCCGCATGCGCTGAGCAACGTTGCGGGAAATACGGGAAGAGGGTACCTGGGTGTGACGGCAGGAACCAGCGAACTGACACCGGCGAACCGCGGACGCTCCGTGGTGAACGCCGTGGCTTTTTCGTGCCCGCGCAAAGCAACAGCAGCTCTTGCACCGCAAAGCACGCAGAACACACTGAGGAAACCATCTGCCTGACCACGGAGCACGCGGAGTCCACGGAGAACTGCCTGGCTGCGCAACGGGAAGCGGTCCTGCGGGCGAAAAGCATTCACATTGTACCGACCCTCACCCGACGCTGCGCGTCTTCCTCTCCCGCGCTGAACCGCGGGAGAGGGAAAAGACGGGCGGACTGGCAACCAGGTGCGCTACTTTTTCCCCTTCTTGGCGTCGGCGGTGCCGGCGGACGGCAGCTGGCAGGTGTCGCCGTCGCAGAACTTCTCCGTCACCGTGTCCTCATGCCGGAAATGGCGTCCCTGGGTGAAGGGGCGGACGCGCTCGAGCAGTTTGCGGTACTGCGCCTCGGTGATCGCCTCGACCGGCATCTGCTTGAATGCGCCCCCGGCATGCCGCGGCAGGAACGAGATCCCCTTGAGCTGGTACTGGTAATGGTCGAGCGCGTGGGCGATCTGCGGCCCCTCGCGCTCCGGGTCGAAGGTGACCGTCGCGCTTACCTGATTGTCCGCCCACTCGCGCTGCAGGAAGGCAGCCATTGCCAGCTGCTCCCACATGCTCACCTCGTGCTCGGAGCGCACCCCCTCCCCGTAGTCGACGGGAAACTCCGCCACCACGGAGTGTTTGCGGTCCTCGGCCGCCGGCTGCACGCGGTAGCCGTGCTCGACGAGGAGCTTGGTCAGCGGGCTTTCCTTCGGCAGGCGCACGCGGCGGATGACGAAACGCGCCACCGGCCAGTGGATGCCCGGCGTGGCGCCGGCGACGAGCGAGACCGAGCCCGACGGTTTGACCGAACTCATCTTCACCGACTGCGGCACCGCCAGCCAGTCGGCGTAGATACGGTCCCAGCGGCGCAGTTCGGCGTAACCGTCGCGCATCCACTCACGCAGCGTGTGGATGCCGCGCTGCGCCACGAACTGCTGGATGCCGCTCAACGAGCAGCCGATGCGGCGGTTGCGCAGCATGACGCGGTTGGTCTCCGGCCAGTGCGTCGGCAGCAGCGTCACGGTCTTGGCATAGAGGTAGGCGAACTTGATGGTGCGCAGGAAGTCCGCCTTGGTCTCATGGCGGAACGGGAATAACTCGACGAGACAGCAGGTCTCGTAGCTTTCGAGCGTCTGCTCGCAGCAGGGATTGGCCCCCGCCGCGCGGTGGTCCTTGTCGTCGGGCGGATCGCACAGGCGCGAAAAGGCGCGCATGTTGTCGAGCCAGACATACCCGGGCTCGCCGTTATGCCGCGTGCGTTCCGCCGCGGCGCGGTAGTCCATCCCCAGCGGCGCGTAAATCGAGTTGTTCGAGGTCCAGCCGAACTCCTCGCGCAGCGGGTTTTTGCGGTAGTCCTTCAGGTCGAGATACTCGTCGGAGTCGTGCGGCCCGAAGACGATCTCCGCCGAGCGGCGCACGTTCCCCGAGACGACGCAGCGCCCGATGATGTTCATCAGGTCGACGATGGCGGTGGCGGTCAGCGGCTTGCCGCGCAGCGGGCGCAGCACCCGCTCGATCCGCTCGTGCATCTCCTGCAGCGGCTTCGCCCCGCCGCTGATGCCGCCGAAGCCGCGGATGGGCCGCCCGGCGGCGCGGATCTGCGAGTAGTTGAAGGCGGGGAGACGCTCCCCGTGGAACCACGCCATGAGCTGGCGGCGCAAACTTTCCACCCACCCCTCGCGACTGTCCGGGACGGCGAAGAGTTCGGGGACGCCCGCCGACGGGCCGCGCACGACGAAGCTGCCCGCCCCGCACACGTCAAAGCCGACCCCCACCCCGAGCATGCTCATGTCCATGAGAAACTCGAAGGGGCGCGACAGGTCGTGCTTGAGATTGGCGGTGCTGACAAAGGCGCAGTTGTTCAGCGCGGCGGCGAGGTTGCGTTCCTCGGTGATGGGCGAGCCCATCGCCCAGAGACCGCGCCCCGGCGGCAGAAACTTCATGTCGAACATCCGCTCGTACATTTCCTGCGCGGAGAACTGCGCCTTCTGCGGCACCCAGCCGAGACGCAGCCCCTCGACATGGCGGCGCTGCTGCTCGTAGGTTCCCTCGACCACGCGCGCCACCGTCTGCTGCCAGCGCTCGTTCTCCCCGCTGTCGTTGCGCGAATAGGAGCGCAGGTAGACCAGCAGCCCGAGCCCGTTGAAGCCGAACGGCGGCGTGCGCCGCGCGTAGGTTTCCAGGAATGACGGGGTGAGTTTGAACTTCCCCTCTTTGCTGAACGGTGTCATGGTTTCCCTCCCAAGGGATATATTATCAATTTACCAAATATTCTCTATATTGTCAACTTGCTTATGGTTGCATGAGTTTTCCATGTGACGGATATCTGCGCAAATCGATATCAGACAACAACATTGCTGATAGTTCCTGCAGTACTGCCTGCGGGGTAAAATCATGCGAATCGACCGCAATCAACTGGCAGACAACGCCATCTTTGCTATACGGGAAACTGACCAGTCCCGCTTCAGGGGTCGGATGCAGATGCCCGTAATAGACACGCCTAATGCCGGCGGCGGCAATCAGTTCGTCAGCAGCAGTCGCGTGCGGATCACGCAGGTCATGCGGCGGATGGTGCAGCACCAGCACCGGAGTCGTGCCCGCCGGCGCCTGCTGCAGTGCCGTGCAGCACTCGACGAGCCGCCGCAACTCCTTGTCGTACGTCGCGCGGTCCTTCGCCTCGTCCCAGTACTCGTCGGACGGCAATTTCCAGAAACGCGTTCCCGCCAGCGCGAACCCCTCCGTCACCAGGCACGGGGAGCGCGGCAGCACGTGCAGCGACGGATATGGCGCCAGCAGCGCGGCGAGCTTCGTTTCGCTTTTCGGCCACCAGTAGTCGTGGTTGCCGCGCAGCAGGTACTTTTTTACGGGAAGGTCGTGCAGAAGCTGCAGGTCGGGCGCCGCCGCGGCGGGCTTGAGCGCCCACGAGATGTCGCCGGCGACGATCACCGTGTCCTGATCGCGCACCACCCGCTGCCAGCTGGCGCAGAAGCGGGCGGTGGAGTCGTGCAAGAGGGGGAAGCGTTCCCCCATCACCTTGCCGGGCGTGCCGGTCGCCAGGTGCGGGTCGGACGTGATGAAGAGCATGCTACGGAATGATGCCGGTGAGGTCGAGCCCGGCGGCCGCAGCAGCCGCACGAATTTCCGCCCGCTGCCAGTCGCGCAGTTCGATCTCCTCGCCATGCGCGAGATGCTTGCGCGTGCCGTTGCTGAGCACCAGCAGGTGCACGTCGGGAAGCCGCGCCTGCAGCGCCTGCTGCACTTCCTGCAGGAGCTTGTCGCGACGCACCGCCTCGCTTTGGCTGACCGGCCGCGGGGCGCGTTCCTCCGGTACCATCGGACAGAGGCGGCGCGCCTGCCCGGCTTCCGTGCCGGTGCGCACCGCCGCGACAAACTGTTCCGCATGGCGCTTCACCCACGGATGCACCCCGCGCAGTTTGCGCCAGTCAGCGACAGTGAGCGGCGGTTTCTGCGCGTACTGCAGCAGCTGCAGGTTGGCGATGACCTGATAGTGGGGGCGGTCGAGTTCCCGCGACAGTTCCTCGCCCTGCGCGTGCAGACCGCGCAGGATTTCCTGCGCCATCAGGTAGAG
>CAZWUZ010000203.1:0-3853 GCA_964637655.1 uncultured bacterium
GGTCCAACGCACCAGCGGCCGGTTCCCGCAGTCCCGGCATGCCCGGCGGTAAGCGGCCGCACGCAACCGCGCCCCCGTCGCTCTCCCCCTACAACATCTGCCGCCTGCTCGCCGCGCACGGCGGCAACCGCACGCTGGCGGCGCACACCCTGGGGATCACACCGCTGCGGCTCAACCGCATCCTCGCCGCGCATCCCGACGAGTACCGCCTGCTCATTTTCCTCTTCAGTCCGGGCATCCGCGCCGCCTACGCCTGGTTCCGCCGCGAGCCCCTCTTCGCGCGGCAGCAGGCGCGCAAATACTACGACATCCACCGCGAGCGCATCCGCGCCTTCAAGCAGGAATTGCGCCGCCAGCCGGTGGGCGACCACTTCGCCCTCTACCGGAAACTGTTCCAGCCCGCGGCGCCGCCGCACCGTACGCTGGCCCTCGCCATCGATGATCCCGACCACCACAGCTTGTATTCCGTCGTGCTGACGCTGCATCTGTGCGCCTACCGCCCGTCGCGGGCGGCGCAACGGCTCGGGCTGAGCCGCTATCGCCTGGCACAGGCGCTGCGCGCCAAACTTGACGAGACGCTCGCCCTGCTGCTGCTTTTCAACCGCAGTCCGCGCGCCGCGCTGGCATCAGCGAAGCGCCTGCACTTGCCAGTGTCCCACTGGCGGGAATTCATCGCCACGCAAAAGCCGCTGCTCGCCGCCTACCGCGCGCAGCTGCGCGCACAACCGGGCGACCCGTACGCCGCCTACCAGGTGGTCTACAAGGGCCATGTCCCGGGACAGGCGGGCTTCGACGAGGCGGTACTCAAGCGCATGCTGCGCGTCTGGCGGCGGGAGAGCGCCCGCGACCGCGGTACTCAGCCGCTGCTCTTTTCGCTCCCCGACGCGTTCCTGCACCCGCACCTGCTGGACAAGGTGCGCGCGTCCTCGTTCCACTACTGGCACGACGCCATGCAGGCCTTTATCGCGCGTGAAAAGCTGCCGTTTACCTATGATGATCTCAACCGCCGCGAAGAGGAACGCCTGCGCGGAATGCTGGCACAGCAGACGCTGCGCCAGCTGCGTGAAGAGCATACCCGCCATGCCGCGCAGGCCCGGCGTGAGCCGGCGACGCCGGAACTGCCGCCCGCCGGAGATGCTGCTGTCATCCCGGATGATGACCGTCATACCCTTGTCCGCAGGGCGCAGTCAGGCGACCGCGCCGCGGAGCAGGAACTGCTGCGCCGCCACCAGCGGCTGATTTCTTCACTGGCCCAGCCCTTATGCGGACGCGGGCTTGATCTCGACGACCTGAGCAGCGAGGGGGCGCTTGGCCTGCTGCACGCGCTGCGCCGCTTCGACCCGTCACGCCCGGTGCGTTTCAGCACCTACGCGACGTGGTGGATACGCAAGTACCTGCACGAGGCCCTGGCCCGCCATCTGGGGCTTTCCACCTACCACTACGAACAGCTGCTGAAGGTCCAGCATGCGCAGCGCGACTGGCTGCGCCGCCGCAGCGAGACACCCGACGCCGCGCTGCTCGCGCAACTCACCGGCATCAACCGCGACGAGGTCGAGGCACTGCTGCTGCGCGGCGGCGGGCTGCTCTCGCTCGACGCCGGGCTCGACGGCAGCGAGGGACTGACGCTCGGGGAGACGCTGACCGCGGACGCGGTAACCGACAAGCTGATGCTCGACGAGGAGACGACACACACGCTCAACGGCATCCTGCGCGAACACCTCGCGCTGCGCGAGGAGGCGGTGATCCGCTACCGCATGGGGTTTGGGCCGGGCTTCATCGCCCTGCCGCTCGAGGAAGTCGGGAAACTGCTGCGCGTGTCACGCACCGCCATCCAGATGATCGAACGCAGCGCGCGACTCAAACTCAACGCCCCGGCGCTGCGCCCCTTTCTGCAGGACCTGCTCTGAACAGCAGTTGTTGTTTTCTCCCACCTGCCCCCTTCTTTTTCGTCCCCGCTTACCATGGAAAATGGGGACTGTCCCCATTTATCTGAGGGGGGCGTATACGGGGCCGACGAGGGCGTGAGAACCGGCTATAACGCGCAGCGTCGCTTGGGGAAGCGCCGCGTCCCACCGGTGAAAAACGTCCGGCACATCACCGTCGGCCGCCTGCGCGGCACATCCTTCCTCCCGCGCCGCCGCAGCCAGGTCAGCAGCCGTTGCCGCGCGTTCGCCCGGCAGCGTCACCGTCGTCACCGCCACCGTCCCCGCCAGTTCGCGGAAAAAACCCGCCGCGTCCTTGTCGCGCATCAGGCCGCAGAGCAGCGCCTTGTCGCCGGGAATTTGCTGCAGTGCCGAACATAGCCACATGGCCGCCTCGGGATTGTGCGCGGTATCGAAATAATAGCGTTTGCCGTCACGCTCCAGCAGTTCGCCGCGCGCGGGCACCACCACGTCAGCCAGTGCCGTCATGCCTACCGCCGCCGAAAATGTGTCGCCAAGCAGCGTGCGCGCGGCGAGCAGCGCGAGCAGCGCATCGGTACGCTGCACGGGCGCGGCATTGCGCAGCGGCGGCAGCTGCGCCTGCAGGTCGACGGCATCCGCGAGACGCAGCAGCGGGGTGCCGAGCGCCCGGGCGCGGCGTTCGACCGCCGTCAGCGCATCGGGCGGCAGGTCGCCGATGACGCAGGGAATGCCCGGGCGCATGATCCCCGCCTTCTCCCCGGCCACCGCCTCGAGTGTGTCGCCCAGCCAGCGGCAATGGTCAAGCCCGACCGAGGTGATGACACACACCGCCGGAGCAACGACGTTGGTCGCGTCGAGCCGCCCGCCCATCCCGACCTCGAGCACCGCCTCGTCAACCCGTTCCGCCGCCGCCAGCAACAGCGCCAGCAGCGTGACATACTCGAATTCCGTCAGGACATGGTCGCTGCCAGGATGTTCCCGCACCTGCCGGTGCACGGCCTCCCAGCGCGCAAGCGGCAGTTCCGCCCCGTCGATGGCCAGCCGTTCGGTAAAGCGTGACAGTTCCGGTGAAATATAACGCGCGGTACGCCGCCCGTGCGCGCGCAGGATGGCATCAAGGTAGAACACCACCGACCCCTTGCCGTTGGTGCCGGCAACGAGGATACTGCGGAAGTCATGGTGCGGATTGCCCGGCGCGGCGAGCGCCGCCTGCAGCGCGTCGAGGCGCGGATTGATGCCGCGCGCGCGCAGGCGCGCCAGTTCACCCGCCAGGGGCAGCGCGGTCACGCAAAATCGTACGCGAAGCGGGCAAAGAGTGCGGGCAGAATGTGGAAGGCGGCACGCGCGGCACGCATCAGCCACGGCGCGAGGTCGGAATAGGTGCGCAACGCGTCGTGCACCGCGGGAATGCGGTCGGCGAGCAGCGCCACCATGCCGATGATGACCACCGCCTTGAGCACCCCGACGACAAACCCGCCGCACCTGTCGAGCCAGCCAAGCAGCAGCACCTTGACCACTTTCTGGATGACATTCCCCGCGACCACCGTCACCAGCACCGCCACGGCGAAGATGATGACATAGGCAAGGATGCGCGCGACGATGCCGGGCCCGACGAAACGCGCCAGGTACGGCATGACCAGCCCGTAGCAGGCGGTGGCCAGCACAATGCCGAGCACCAGCGCCAGCAGGGCGAACGTTTCGCGGATCAGCCCGCGATGCGCCGACCAGAGCCCCGAGCCGATGATCAGCGCGAGCAGGACCGCATCAAAATACGTGATCATGACAGTAACCGGCTAGCTGAGCGCGACCAGGCTCCGCACCAGGTGCGGTGAGGTGGTCGCGTGAAGCGAGCTTGCCCCGCAGGGGTCAGTCGGAACATAGTGACGACTGACTCAGCTGAGCGCGACCAGGCTCCGCACCAGGTGCGGTGAGGTGGTCGCGTGAAGCGA
>CAZWUZ010000203.1:3953-6999 GCA_964637655.1 uncultured bacterium
GCTTGCCCCGCAGGGGTCAGTCGGAACATAGTGACGACTGACTCACCGCAGTTCGACGAAGTAACTGCTGCAGGCGCCGTCGATGAGCGTCTCGTTCAGTTCCGGCTCGACCCCGAGGTAGCGCGCCTGGTCGCCGATCTGGTCGAGCAGGTCGCGCGCATGACAGCCGCGCAGCGGCTTGCCTTTCGGCTTGTAGTGGTGTTCAATCATGTAGTCGATCATCTGCTCGCGGTACTCGATCTTGCGGCTGCGGCAGACGAGCTGGAAGATGCGCTTGAAGCGGTCCACCGACGGGTCGCCGATCTCGACCTTGTAGCGGATACGGCGCAGAAAGGCGTCGTCGACGAGGTCGGCCGGGTCGATGTTGGTCGAGAAGATGATCAGCTGCTCGAACGGCACTTCGATCTTCTTGCCGGTGTGCAGGGTGAGGAAGTCGACGCGCTTTTCCAGCGGGACGATCCAGCGGTTGAGCAGGTCCTGCGGGCGCATCTGCTGGCGCCCGAAGTCGTCGATGAGCAGGATGCCGCCGTTCGATTTCATCTGGAACGGCGCCTCGTAGAACTTGGTGTCGGTCGAGAAGATCAGGTCAAGCGTCGCCATGGTCAGTTCGCCGCCGACCATAATCATCGGGCGCTTGATTTCCACCCAGCGCGCGTCGTACTGTTCTTTTTTGTCCTTGAGGATGGAGGAAACCGCGTTCTTTTCCTTCGGTTCCTCCGGCTCCTCGACCGGGAAATGGTAGAACGGGTCGAAGAATTTGATCACCTGGTTGTCCACTTCCACGGCGTAGGGGACGACAATGTTGCCGCCCATCAGTTTGCAGATGCGCTCGGCGATGGCGGTCTTGCCGTTCCCCGGGTAGCCGTAGAGGAACATCGACTTGCCCGAATTGATGGCGGGCCCGAGCTTGTCGATCATGTCGGGGTCGATGATCAGGTCGGAGAACGCCTGCACCGTGCGCTCGCGGTTGATATCGCCATAGACCACCTTGTTGTCGAGCACGCTCTGCTGGTAGGCGGTCAGCGGGACGGGCGCGGGCCCGCAGTAGGTGTCGCGGGTGAAGACCTCCGCCACCTTGAGCCGTCCCTTGTCGGTGATGCAGTATTTCCAGTTGCTCGCCGAGGCGCTGTCGCCCCCGCGCACCTCGAGGTACTTCTCGTCGCGCAGGTGGCGCAGCAGCACTTCGACCACGTCGGTGAACGGCAGGTGCATGCTGCGCGCCACGTCGCGCCCGACCATCTCGCCGACGAAGTAGATGGTCTTCAGCGCCAGGTCCTGCAAAAAGCCGCGGGTCAGCCCCGTCTCCTCGAGATTTTTCGGTGCCAGCGGCAGTTTGCTTTCAGCCATGCTCATTCCCTCCCGTGGGGTATGCCGGCGGCAGCACCACGCTGGTGCCGCGACAGAGGATCTTGCCGTGCTGGTTGCGCCAGAGCAGTTTCATCGTCACCGTTTTGCCGTCCGCGTGTTTTTCCGCCACCTCGACCCGGCAGGTGACGGTGTCGCCGATGTAGGCGGGGCGCAGGAATTTCACTGACAGGTCGGCGGCGATGGTTCCCGGGCCGGGGAGCAGCGTCCCGAGCACCGCCGAGCAGAAGCCGAGCGACAGCACACCATGCGCCACGCGCCCGGTCAGGCCCGCCGCGCGGGCGGCCGCGTCGTCGAGATGGATGGGATTGGTATCCCCCGACGTGCGGGCGAACGACTCGATATTCTCCGCGGTAATGACGCTCTGCAGTTCCGCGCTGTCGCCGACGGCAAGCGCGGCATAGGATTTCCCTGTGGCCATGCGGTTCTCCTCCCTGATGCCGGTGGCAAGCATAGCATATCCGGCACAGCCGTCGCCACCCTTGACGACACCGCGGGCGCAGCTTATAGTGCCGCCATGCGTGCCGCCCCGCTGCTCTGCTTCCTTGCCGTGTTTCTGCTCTTCGGCTATCGCGGGGTCATCGACTGCGAGGACGGCCTGATCCGCTGGCAGGGCGCGTTGCGCCTGGTTGCCGGTGACGGCTTCACCCACACGGTCTATGGCGGTGTGCTCCCGGTCAAGTACGGGCCCGCGCACTCACTGCTGGCCCTGCCGCTGCTCCTCGCCGGCATGGCCGTCGGGCCGCTGCTGTCTGCCGCCGGTCTTTCCGTTTCGCCGCATCTGCTGCTGCAGGGCGCGTTCATGCCGGTGATCCCGCTGGCTACCCTCGCCACTACGCTGCTGCTGTTGCGCTGGGCGCGAGCGCTGCCGGTTCATCCGCACGCGACTGCTGCCGTGGTACTCGCTTATGTCTGCGGCAGCTACGCCCTGGTTGCCGCCAACCTCGCTTTTGACGAACCGCTGCACGGTTTTTTCCTGCTCGCCGCGCTCCATGCCGCATGGCGCGGGGCGGGCGTCAGCGCTGCCCTCTGGTGGGCCGGTGCGCTCTTTACCCGCGCCACCGCGCTGCTGGCGCTCCCGGCGCTGCTGCTGCTGCCACTCCCGCGCCGGCGTTTCGCTGTTGCCGTCGTGGCCGTGCTGGCCGTCTTCAGTGCCTACCAGTATGTGCACGGCACCGCCACGCCCGATGCCGGCTACCACGGCGAAGGGTTCACCACCCCGCTGCACGTCGGGCTGCGCGGCCTGCTGGCCACGCCGGGCAAGAGTGTCTTCCTCTTTGCCCCGCCGCTGCTGCTGCTCCCCTGGGCCGTCGCGCGGGCGCGCACGCTCCAGCCGCGCCTGCTGCTGGCAACCGGCTGGCTGGCCACGGCCTACCTGTTCACCTACGCGAAATGGGTCCACTGGCCCGGGGACACCTTCTGGGGGCCGCGCTACCTGCTGCCGGTACTGCCGGCTGTTGCCGTGCTGTTCCTGCTGCTGCCGCGCGCCGGCATCCGTGCCCTGCTGGTGCTCGCCCTCTGCGGCTTCCTCGTCAATCTGCCCGGCTTCCTGCTCAGCTACCAGGCAGGCTGGACGGTGACCCTGCAGGCAGCGCACGGCGAGCGCATGACCGCCTACCGGCTCTGGCGGCATGACCCGCACTGGAGCGCGCCGCGCGTCACCACGCGACTGTTGCAGCAG
>CAZWUZ010000204.1:0-6968 GCA_964637655.1 uncultured bacterium
AGGACCAATGGCAGAACAGTTCACCAGCAGCAGCGTCACGGCGGCCATCGCCAAACCGGGGGTCACCCTGGTCGACTTCTACGCGGACTGGTGCGGCCCCTGCCGCATGGTCGCCCCGGTCATCGTCGAACTGGCGCAGGCCTATGCCGGCAAGGCGGTCATCGGCAAGCTCAATGTCGACGAGGCGGGCGACATCGCGCAGCAGTACGGGGTGCAGAGCATCCCCACGCTGATCTTCTTCAAGGACGGGAAGGAAGCGAAGCGCGTGGTCGGGGCGCAGCCGAAGGAAGCGCTGCAGCAGATCCTGGATTCCCTGCTGTGAAACTGCTGCTCATCCTCGCGGGCGCGGCCGGCGGGGCAGTCATCGGCTGGCTGCTCTACCGCTACGTCGGCTGCTACGGCGGCGCCTGCCCGATGACCGGGAACAAGTGGCTGACCCCGCTGCTCTGGTCGCTCATCGGTGCCTATACCGCGTCGGGACTCCACGGGAGCGGCACATGAGCGCGGAACGCGCCCTCCGGGTGGTGGCGGGGATCTTCGTCCTGCTCTCGCTCGCGCTCGGCCTCTGGGTGCACCCCTACTGGTTCGGTTTCACCGCGTTTGTCGGACTCAACCTGATCCAGTCGGCATTCACGGGGTTCTGCCCGGCGGAGATGCTGCTGCGCCGGTGCGGACTCAAATAGGGCGCGTCAGCAGTCACCCGCCACTTCGCGGTTGAGGCGGTCGAAGAACGCGACCATGAACTCGTGGCGGTCGCGCGCCATGGCCCGGCCCGCGTCGGTCAGCAGGCGGTCGCGGATATGGCGCAACTTGACGAGATATTCGCGATAGGCGGTGTCGTCGGGTCCGTAGGCGGCGCAGTGCGCCGGGTCACAGTCGGGGTCATGCAGTTTCGCCCCGATCTCGCCGGCAAACAGGAACGCGCGCCCGATGCCGACCGCGCCGATGGCATCGAGCTTGTCGGCATCATAGAGCACCCGCGCCTCGATGCTGGCCGGTTCGTCGCCGCCGCGGAAGCGGTGCGCGGCGATGCAGGCGGCCACCGCGTCAATGGCCGCCGGGACATAGCCGAATTCCGGCATCAGTTCCCGCGCCAGCTGAGCCCCGCGCGCGGCATGGCAGACCCCGCCGTTGCTGCGGTCCTCCTCGTCACGCCCGAGATCATGCAGCAGCGCCGCCGCCAGCAGGAGGTCCATGTCCGCGCCGGCCGGCGGCCCGAGATGCAGGCAGAGACGGTAAACCCGTTCCGTGTGTTCCCAGTCGTGGCTGCCGCGCGCGTCGGCCAGGCGCGCCTGCACCCGCGCGCGCACCGCGTCCAGCCGGGCCGGGTCAGAAACAGTCATCGGTATTACAACGGGTTGAGCAGGGAGACGATGCGCCAGGGCTGTTCCTGCCCGGGCGTAAAACGGAGGTCGCAGTAAGTGGCGACCGTTTTCGCCTCGCCGGTTTCCGAAACATAACTCAGCGAGATTTCCAGTTTGCCGCGGTTGTTCTGCACGGCCGCCTCGGGCGGCGGGGCAACCGCGAACTGCGACGCGTTTTTCACCTTGTCCGCCAGTGGCGCGAATACCCCGGTGGCAAACGCGGTTCGCAGTTCCTCGCCCTTTGCCTGCAACTGCTCCGGGGTCAGTGTCGCACGTTCCGCCTCGGGCGTATTCGCCCGCACGATGGCATTCCAGTCATGCACCGCGGCAAAGGCGGCGAAATCACCCGCCTGCAGCGCGCTCTTCACCTGCTGTGCCAGCGCCGTGGCCGGCACAAAGGCGGCGGGTGCCGCCGCCTGCGGCGCCCGGTTGCCCGCGGGCGCCAGCAGCATCAGACAGACGACAATAGTCACCGTTTCCAGCACAATCAGCGCCAGCAGTTTTTTGCGGGTATCCATCACGGCACCTGCACCGACGTTGACGCGGTTGCTTCATACATGCCCGAAGTTGCCGTCAATGAAAACGCAGGTGTCCCCGACCCTGAATTCGGGGTGAATCTGAGCCCGGCATAGCCCTGCGCATCAACGCGGATGGTATAGCCGCCGCCATCGACATAGGTTCCCTGCGCCGTGCTGTAGCCCCACCCGGTAAGCCCGCCGCCGCTGATCGACCAGCTGACCAGCGCATCGACTGCCGGCGACCCGTCAACATTTTTTACCAGTGCCGTGATGACGACGGGCGTGCCCAGGGCGACTGTGCCCGCCGAGGGGGACACCGTCATGGTAATGCCGTTATTGGCGTACATCAGTTCCGAGAGCGCGGCATTGCCCTGCTGCTCGGTGACCGCGCGGTTCTCGTACCAGTGAATCATGGCGGGACCGTAGGCAATGGCCACCGTCCCCACCATGATGGCGATAAGACCGACGATGATGCCGTATTCAACCATCGACTGACCGCGTGCACCGCGGTGTCCTGTCTTCATGTTCCAATGCTACCACAACCGACAATCCGGTGCAAGCGTCACGAATACCCCCTTCCTCTTCCGCTTGACACGTACGGTATTACTTTGTAATATACGTAGCGGAGGTGACCCCATGGCCCACAAAGATTCGGTACTGACCTTCAAGGCCGATCCCGACCTCGCCGCCGCACTGCGCGCGCTCCCCAACCGCAGCGACTTCATCCGCAGTGCTGTCCTCGCCGCGCTGGACAGCACCTGTCCACTCTGCAGCGGCAGCGGCATCCTTTCCCCCAAGCAGAAGGAACACTGGGAGAAACTGCGCGGCACGCACCATATTGCCCGGTGTGCTGACTGTCAGGAATTCGTCATGGTCTGCGACCGCCACGCACCGCAGCATACGCACCGCTCCACCCGGGGTGCTGCATGAACCGCCCCGTCCTCGTTCTCCTGCTGCTCCCGGTACTGCTGGGTGCCTGCAGTACGCCACCCGCCACCGCGCCGGCGGACAGCTTCACCATCATCACCTCGTTTTACCCCATGCACATCATGGCGCTGAATATCGCCCGCGACATTCCCGGGGTGCGGGTGCAGCAGCTCACGCCGCCCGCTACCGGCTGCCTGCACCATTACCAGTTCACTCCGCAGGACCTCGCGCTGGTCAGCACGGCACAGGCGCTGGTGGTCAACGGCAGCGGCATGGAAGGGTTTCTCGACCGCATCATCAGCCAGTATCCGCACCTGTACCTCATCGATACCAGCCGCCACCTGGCCGCGGACAGCATGATCACCGTCGCCGCCGCCGCTGACCACGCGCACGCTGCCGCTCATCATGACCATGCCGCCACCGTCAACCCGCATTTCTGGGTGAGCATTGCCAATGCCCGGGTGCAGGTGACCGCCATCGCCAAAGGTCTGGTCGATGCCGACCCGGCCCATGCCGCCGCCTACACCGCCAACGCCGCCGCCTATGATGCACGGCTGGCCGCGCTGCAGGCACGCCTGCACGCCGCGCTCGACACGCTCCCGCAGCGCGACATCGTCACCTTCCATGCCGCGTTCGACTATTTTGCCCGCGAATTCAACCTGCGCGTGCTCGCGGTCATCGAGCGCGAACCGGGGGTGGAACCCTCGCCGGCGGACCTGGCTGCGCTCATCCGCCGCGTGCGCGCCGCCGGCCGCGTGCCGCTCTTTGTCGAACCGCAGTATCCTCCGGCCATTGCCGCCACCATCGCGCGCGAGACCGGGTCGCCGGTGCATACGCTCGACCCGTGCGTCACGGGTCCCGCTGCGCCCGACGCCTACCTGCAAACGATGGAACAGAATCTCGCCGTGCTCACGGCCGCACTGCAATGAGCCCCCCCGCCTGCGGCAGCTGCTGCACGAAACTCGAACAGTTCGGTGTCCACTTCGGCGACACGGTCATCCTGGAGAACGTCAACCTGCACCTGCATTGCGGCGAACTGACCGCGCTGATCGGCCCCAACGGCGCAGGGAAGACCACGCTGCTGCGCGCGCTGCTCGGTGAAGTGCCGCACAGCGGCGGCATGCGTTTCCTCGCTGCCAGCGGGGCGCACCGCCCCCCGCGCTTCGGCTACGTGCCGCAGACACTGGAATTTGATACCGGCGCCCCGCTCTCGGTTGCCGACCTGTTCGCCGGCGCACTCGCCCGCTGGCCCGCCTGGCTCGGGCATACCGCCGCATTGCGCACGCGCGCTAGTGCCGCGCTCGCGCGCGTCCAGGCCGCGCACCTGCTCCTGCGGCGCGTGGGCGACCTGTCGGGCGGGGAACTGCAGCGTGTGCTGCTGGCCCTCGCGCTCGAACCGCTTCCCGACCTGCTGCTGCTCGACGAGCCGGTGACCGGCGTCGATGCCACGGGGCGGGAACAGTTCTACGCGCTTATCTGTGCGCTGCGGCGCGACTTCGACCTCTCCATTCTGCTGGTGGCGCATGACCTCGATCTGGTCGCCCGGCATGCCGACCGTTTCGTGCTGCTCGACCGCCGCCTGCTCGCCGCCGGCACGCCGGCCGAAGTGCTGGCCCATCCCGACTGCGTGCTGCGGTTCGGGCATATCATCCCTGACCCGCAGCAGCGCCACCACCACGGCGTGCAGCCGCGCGCGGAGCAGCACGCCTGATGCTCGCTCCCTGGTACGCGCTCGGCGCGCTCCTTCCCGCCCCGTGGTCGGAGTTCCTGTTCCTGCAGCATGCCCTGCTGGCGGTGCTGCTCCTCTGCCCGCTGCTCGGGCTGCTCGGCACCCTCGCGGTGGGGAGCCGCATGGCCTTCTTCGCCGACGCGGTCGCGCATGCCTCGCTCACCGGGCTGGCGCTCGGGGTGCTGCTCGGTGCCGCCTCGCCGCTGCCGGTGATGCTCGTCTTCGCCGCCTGCTTCGCCGCGCTGCTCACCCTGCTGCGCCGGCACAGCAGCGCCTCGACCGACACGCATATCGGCATCTGCGCCGCCGCCGCGGTCGCGCTCGGCGTGGTGCTGCTGTCGCGCGGGCGCGGTCTGGTACAATTCACCACCTTCCTCACCGGCGACCTGCTGAGCATCACCCCGGCGGAACTGGCGCTGCTCGCGGCAGCCCTGCTCTGCTGCCTGCTCGTCTGGCTGCTCTGCTTCAACCGCTTTCTCTTCGCTGCGTTCAATCCCGCGCTCGCGCGCAGCCGCGGCAGCAACCTGGCCCTGCTCGAATTTTCCTTTTCCATCATGCTGGCCATGCTCGTTACCCTCGCCCTCCCCTGGGTGGGACTGCTGGTCATCAACGCGCTGCTCATCATTCCGGCCGCGGCGGCGCGCAACCTGACCCGCAGCATGCGCGGCTACCACCTGATTGCGGTCGCCGGCGGGCTGGCCTGCGGGCTGGCCGGCCTCTACCTCTCCTGGTACGCCAACACCGCCACGGGTGCGACCATCGCCCTGCTCACCGCGCTCTGGTATTTCCTCACCGTCCCGTTTGCCCGCCGCCCGCGGTAGCCGGGTAAGGAAGTTGCGTTTTTCCCGGGAAAGGGCTACAATCACCGGTCGTTGACAGGAAGGGGCATACGTGGAGAAACCGCTGCTCGTCGCGCTCGATTTCGAGAGCGTGCTGGTCCCCGAGTTCTGGCCGGCCATCGCCGACGCGGCGGGTGAACCGGCGCTGCGACGCACCACGCGCGACGAGCCCGATTACCACGCGCTGCTGCGCGAGCGGTTCGCGCGGCTGCGCCGCTGCGGGCTGACGCTGGCGCAGGTACAGGCCATCCTGGCCGGGCTGCAGCCGCTCGACGGGGCCGCGGCATTCCTCGCCCGGCGGCGGGCACGCGGGCCGGTGGTCATCCTGTCCGACACATTTGCCGAGTTTGCCCGGCCGCTGCTGGCGCAACTCGCCGAGCCGCTGCTGCTCTGCCACACGCTGACGGTGGACGACACCGGGTTCATCAGCGGCTGGCACGAGCGCTGCCCGGACAGCAAAGCAGCGACAGTGCGCGCGCTGCGCGGCCTCGGTTACCGCGTGGCGGCGGTCGGCGATTCGCATAACGACCTGGCCATGCTGCAGGCCGCCGACCACGGCTGCTGGCTGCAGCCGCCGGCAGCACTGGCACAGGCGCATCCCGCGTTCCCGGTCTGCCGGGACTACGCGGACGTGGAAATGAACCTGGGCGGCCTGACCGCCTGAGACGGAGGATGTCATGGACCTGAAGATCAACCTGCCGGAGAGCGAAATCCCGCGCCAGTGGTATAACGTCGCGGCCGATCTGCCGACCCCGCCGAAGCCGCCGCTCGGCCCTGACGGCAAGCCGATCGGGCCCGAGGCGCTGGCCCCGGTTTTCCCGATGAACCTCATCGAGCAGGAAGTCAGCATGGAGCGCTGGCTGAACATTCCCGACGAGATCACTGATATCCTGCTGCGCTGGCGCCCGACCCCGCTGCGCCGCGCCGTGCACTTCGAGCGCGCGCTCAAAACCCCCGCGCACATCTATTACAAGGACGAGAGCGTCTCGCCCGCGGGCAGTCACAAGGCCAATACCGCGGTACCGCAGGCGTGGTACAACAAGCAGTTCGGCATCACCCGCCTGACCACAGAGACCGGGGCGGGGCAATGGGGCAGCGCACTGGCGTTCGCCTGCAAGCTCATCGGCGGGCTCGAGTGCAAGGTCTTCATGGTGCGCATCAGTTTCGAGCAGAAACCCTTCCGCAAGACGCTGATGGGGCTGTGGGGCGCCAACTGCGTCGCCAGTCCGAGCACGGAAACGCAGGCGGGGCGCGACATCCTCGCGAAGTATCCCGACACCCCGGGCTCGCTCGGCATCGCCATCAGCGAGGCGATCGAACAGGCCGTCACCGACCCGACGGGCAAATCGCGCTACACGCTCGGCAGCGTGCTCAACCACGTGCTGGTACACCAGAGCATCATCGGGCTCGAAGCAAAGAAACAACTGGCCCTGGTCGGCATCAAGAACCCCGATGTCATCATCGGCTGCGCGGGGGGCGGCAGCAACTTCGCCGGCATCGCCTTCCCCTTCATCCCCGAGAAACTCAACGGGGCGAAGATCGACATCTACCCGGTGGAACCCGCCGCCTGCCCGACCATGACCCGCGGGCC
>CAZWUZ010000205.1:0-5549 GCA_964637655.1 uncultured bacterium
TCGCCGTCCTGCTCGAGCGCACCCTCACCGCGCGCTGGACGCGCGGTGGCGCGCATGCGGTCGGACTCATCGTCTGCGTGCTCGTCTTCGGCGCCTTTGTGCAGGCGGGGAGCGGGATGTTCCGCGGCTTCCGCGGCAGCAGCGAGTCGTGGGGTGAACGCTTCACCTTCGGGCCCTACCCGCAGGCGGAGGATTGCGTGCGTCTGCAGCGTGAGGGATACACCGCCATTATCTCGCTGATGAGTCCGCTCGTGCCGTTCGAGGCGGTGCTGCTGCAGCAGGAACGCGATAACGCGCGCGCCGCCGGCATCGAGCTCATCGAGGCGCCGATGCTCCCGTGGGTCACCGATAACCGCGCCTCGCTCGACCGCCTCCGCGCGCTGGCGCAGGACGGGGACGGACGCTACTACGTCCACTGCTACCTCGGGCGTCATCGCGCGGAACTGGCGAAAGCCACCATCATGGAGGCGCTGGGCGAAACCATGACCGTGCGCGCCGTCGAACTCCCCGAACGCTTCGAGCGCGGCACCGTGCGCCGGCTCGACAACCGCTTCATCCTCGGCCCGCTGCCGACGGAGGAGGAGTGGTTCGAATTCGTCGTGCGCGCGCAGGTCACACAGGTTGTCTGCCTGCTCGACGAGACGACTGCCGCCGCTGCGGTCGCAGAAGCGCGCGCCGCGGCGCGGAATTTCGGCATGACCTTCCACCTGCGCCGTGCCGGCACGGCAGCGGAGGCGCGGGAAACCGCGGAATTCATCCGCATCCTCGATGGTGCCGTCTACGTTCACGCCTACACGTCCGATGCCGCTCTCGACCGCCTCGCCGCCGCGCTGACTGCCGCCGGCCGCTAAACGGCGGCTGCCGGGGACAGAAATTATTGACGGTAGCGGCGCCGGGTGCTACTATGCAATCAGGATGAATTGCAGGCGCACAATCATGGCTGTGCATTTCCCGGGAGGATACCTATGACCGCGACAACCTGTACCGTATCGGACTACCTGCTGCACCGGCTGCATGAGGCGGGTGTCAACCACCTGTTCGGTGTGCCGGGCGACTACACGCTCGACTTTCTCGACCACGTGCTCAAGAGCCCCGTCAAGTGGGTTGGCACCTGCAACGAACTGAACGCGGGGTACGCGGCCGACGGCTATGCGCGGATGAAGGGCGCGGGGGCGGTGAGCGTCACCTACGGGGTCGGTGCGCTGAGCATGCTCAACGCGGTCGCCGGCGCCTATGCCGAGCAGATTCCGCTGATTGCCATCAGCGGCGCCCCGCCCCGCCGCCGGCGCGACGCCGGGGCGCTGGTGCACCACCTGATTGCCGACTACGACACCCAGTACGAGATCTTCCGCAAAGTCACCGTCGACGCTGCTATGCTCCGTGATGCTCAGACCGCACCCGATGAAATCGATCGCGTCATCAGCCGGGCCATCGCGCGGAAACTGCCCGTCTACCTCGAACTGCCGGCCGATGTCGCGCTGCAGCCGTGCCGCCCGCCCGCCGCGCTGCCGCCGGTGGCCGGCGAACCGTCGGACCCGGAATCGCTGCGCGATTGCATCGAGGAGGCCGCCAGCGTCATCAATGCTGCGGCGCACCCGGTTGTGCTGGCCGGGGTGGAACTCGCCCGGTTCGGCCTCGGGCCGGCAGCGCTGCAACTGGTGGAAATCGCGGAACTGCCGTTCTCGACCATGCTCAGTTCCAAGAGCGTGCTGCCCGAACTGCACCCGCAGTTTGCCGGCATCTATCAGGGGGGATGGAGCCGCGAGAGCGTGCGCGAGCAGGTCGAATTGTCCGATTGTGTCCTCGCGCTTGGGGTGATGATGACCGACCTCGATACAGGACTCTTCAGCTGCACACTTGACAGCCGCCGCGTCATCGCCGCGGGCAACGGCACAGTGCGTATCCGCAGCCACTACTACCACAACGTGCACCTTGCTGATTTCCTGCGCGAACTGCCGTCCGCGCTCACACCGCGCGCCTACCTCGCGTCGCGCCCCGCCGCGCTCGACCTGGTCAAGCAGTCCTTTACGCCGGAGCGGAACAAGCCGCTCGTCGCGGAGCGCCTGTATGCCCGCCTCGATACGTTTCTCGACGACAACATGGTGCTGCTGACCGAGCCGGGCGACGCATTCTGCGCCTCCCCGGAATTCCATATCGAGGAGGCGCGCAATTTCATCGTCCAGTGCTACTACGCCTCGATCGGGTTCTGCACGCCGGCGGCGCTGGGTGTGGCGCTGGCTGAACCCGGGCGGCGGGCGGTGGTGCTCACGGGCGACGGTGCCTTCCAGATGACCGCGCAGGAGGTTTCCACGCTGCTCCGGCAGAAGTGCCCGGCCATCATCCTGCTGCTTGACAATGACGGCTACCAGATCGAGCGGGTCCTGCACGAGGACGGGATGTACAACGACATCCAGCGCTGGCAGTATGCGAAACTGCCGGAGGCGCTGGGGGGCGGTGCGCAGGCGCTGAGCTTCCGCGTGACCACCGAGGGTGAACTTGAAGACGCGCTCACGGCGGCACAGCAGCATCGCGACAAACTGATCTTCATCCAGCTGGTGCTCGGCCAGTTGGATTGCTCCGCCGGCCTGACCCGCCTCGGCAAGGCCTTCCGCGCCATGACCGCGGCGCAGCAGAAGAAGTAGGCCGAACTGACGCGCGCGGGCATATTCGCAGCACCCGGTTGCGCCCGGCGTTGACGACGGGCGGGAGTGGTGATAGGATGCTTTTCAGGTTGTCCCGATGCGGGGTGGACCTGCACTGTCTGAGAAAGGGAGAATAATGGCAGAAGGCTTCGCCATTGCCTTGGCGCAGGAGGCGGCACGGTCAGGGCGGATTCACTGGCATCAGCACGCACTGGAACGTATGCTCGAACGTGGCATTACACGTTGCGAGGTTATCGACACGATTGTGCACGGTGAAGTGATAGAAACCTATCCCGCTGATCGCCCTTTTGCCAGTTGCCTGTTGCTGCACGTCGCTAACCGGTTGCATGTGGTTGCGTCTGTAGACCCGCAGTCACGGATATGCCATGTGATTACCGCATATCGTCCGGATAAAGAACATTTTGCTGAAGATCTGCGTACGAGGAGAACATCATGACACAGAGCAATGGGAAATGTCCCTTGTGCGGCGGGGAAAAACATGCAGGCACGACCACGTTTGCGGTTGACCTGAAGCCGTCGGTTGTTGTGGTGCGCGACGTTCCCGCACTGGTTTGTGATCAGTGCGGTGCGTCGTGGATCGAAGACCCGGTGGCTGCCAAACTGGAAAACATTGTTGAGGATGCCCGGAAGAAACAGGCGGTGGTGGAAGTGACTAACTGGCAACAGGTGGCGGCCTGACGTTCAGTGCTGTAAGAAGTGCCATTCGTAAGAGGTGCCTAAGAGGTGCCACTAAGAGGTGCCATTCTGCAACGCTGCAACATTCGCGTGTATCATCTTGCCACCGTAAGAGTTGCAGAGCGAAAACGGTCCTGTAGTTAGCGGCGACAATGGTACCCGCTACTGGCCGTAGAGCCGGCCGAACTCGAAAATATCCTCCTCGTCTATCCTGCCGTCGATGCCGTTTTTGCCGATGTCGTAGGCCGCATGGTACAGGCCGGGCACCCCGAATCGCAGTCCCAGCTGGCTGAGGTCGGCACTATCAACAGTGCCGTCAAGGTTGAAGTCCGTGGCTTTGTCGTCGGTGGTCTTGACGAACGAATCAGCCGCGCTCCAGGCACTAAGCAGGTTGTTGACATCACGCGCCTGCACGCGCCAGTACCAGGTATCGGCGGCAAGAAAACGGTAGCTGGTGGTGGTTTCTGTGGTCGAGGCCGAATGATAGACATCCACTGCCGGGCTGGCAAACGTCGAATCGTTGCGCGCGGCTTGCAGGCGGTAATCGCGTAGCAGCGGTCCGCTCGAAACGGCGGCTGACCAGCGCAACGGAACAATCGCCGCGGTAGTGCCTGTCCCGTTTACCGGGCTGAGCGGTGCGGGTGGCGTCAGCGCATAGATGAGCAGCGTGGAATCGCCTGCGGTGCGGCTGCAGCCGCGGGCGTCTGTGGCAATGACCCGCCACGACCAGGTCTCGGTCGCGTAGAGCGCGGCGGTCAGCGTGGTCTGCGCGATGACGGTCGAATCCAGATAATACGGACCGGCCATATCGGTGTCGATGATGACGCGGTAGGAAACGGGCGGCGAAGAATCGGTTGTGGTCGACCAGTTGAAGGTGATGGTGGTTGCTGTTGTTTCCGTGCCTGTCGCGGGGGTAATGAGCGCAAAGGCCGATGGCGGCGCGGTATCGTGCATGCCGAGCAGATACGCGGCAAGCCCGTCAGTGACTGCCTGCGGCGCGGCCGCTACGCTGCCGGCGACCGGACTGCCCAGTGTATAACGGCAGACCATCCCGCCGCCGGACGTCGCGCCGCCGCCGGCGTCATGGACTGTCCGCACTGACCGTGCGCCATCGCTGACGACTCCTGACAACGGACCTGCCTGCGCGCGGGTGGCAACCAGGAGCACCGCCAGCAGAGCGGGCAGGCAAAGGCGCGTCAGCGTCAGCAGCCGGCCGCCTCCGGCCCGGCAGGCGAGCATTGGCCCTGCCCTACCTGCCCTCCAGCGTCTGCACCCGGCGCAGCAGTTCCTGCACGGTCTCCCGCAGTTCCGCGTTTTCCGCGCTCAGCCGTTCCACTTCACCGGTCAGCAACTGTCCGCCTGACTCGAGATAGCGCTCGAGCGCTTCGCTGTCGACCGTGGGATTAGTGCCCGAGGGGGATATATGGACGAGTTTCTGTCCGGACAGCCGCTCGACGATGCGCACCACTTTGAGCATGTCGACATTGATGGTGCCGCCGAATTGTTCGTTCATGCTCCAGTGCGACCAGGAGAGGGGCTCGGTCTGCGGGGCGATGGTGAAGAGGTGGGGTGCGAGGTTGGTTACGTTGCCATTCTCGTCACGGCACATGAAGTTGGAGCCGAAACCGGTGTCTATAGCGTACAGTATCACCCCGTTATACGCTGATTGGGTGGGATAGGGATAGACATCCCAATCGCCGCCATTCCACTCCGAGTATGAACGCAAGATGAGAAATCCGCTGTCAATGCACAAATTGGCGTTGTAGATTCTAACCGTATCAGTTGTGTTGGATTTTCCCACTACCGTGAGCAATTCGCCCGGAGTATTCGTTCCGATCCCCACGCGGTTATTGGCGTGATCGACGACAAAGGTCGGGGCATCGACGGTCAACTGGCTGAATGCCGTCGGGAGGTTGCCTGCAGCTAGCATGCCGGTCACCGAATCGGCGAGGTTGATTGCCCCGCTGATACGACCGGCCGCCAGCACACCCGTCGTCGAGTCGGGCAGATTGATGCTCAGTGCCAGCACCTCGCTGCGCGTGATGGTGTCGCCGCTCACGCGCGTCAGCGGCAGCGCGCCCGCGGTTGAATCGGTCAGCAGCAGCGCGCCGCTCAGGCGTCCTGCCACCAGCACCCCCGTCGTCGAGTCGGGCAGGTTGATGCTCAGTGCCAGCACCTCGCTGCGCGTGATGGTGTCGCCGCTCACGCGCG
>CAZWUZ010000205.1:5649-6943 GCA_964637655.1 uncultured bacterium
TCAGCGGCAGCGCGCCCGCGGTTGAATCCGTGAGGTTGAGCAGACCGCTGATAGCGGCGGCGTTGATTGCGGTCGCGGTGACCCCGGTCAGGAGCGCACCATTGCCGGTGAACGTGCCGGCAGCCATCGTCTCGGTAACGGTCAAACGCCCGATGGTGAGCCCGGACACGACACTATCGGCCACTGCCGCGCGAAAGGCGTAGGGCGCCATGGCGAGCAGTTGTCGCGGTGTCATCTCGCCGCCGCCGTCCACCTCTATGCCGAGAAAGTACCCGGTGTCGAAGGTGAGGCCCTGTGCGGCGAAGGCAGTCACGCTGCCGAGCAGCACAGCGTACAACCCTTCCGTATCGGCATTGACTCCATTCTGGTTTTCCGTCCAGAGTGCGCCCCCGCCTGATGGCACAGCGTATAGTTTGAAGGTGAAATTGTGTGATCCCGGGAGTGGCGCGCCGGCCGCGGTGGTCAGCCGGCCCTGATGGTGGATCAGTTGCGGCACTGCCGCCTGCACGGGGACGGCCAGCAATCCCGCGAATAGCAGCAGTACCAGCATGCATGACCTATGGCAACTGGTGCCTGATTTCATCGTCCACCACCTCGCCGTTGAGTGTGCGCCGTATTCAGTTGTGCATCTTTAGCCGACCGCCCCGCAGCCGTGAATGTATCCGTCAGGAAAACCCAGCAATCATCATAACTTGGCCTGACGCGTGGCGCAAATGCGGACCGGCGGTTTCCCCGTTGACGGCGTAATTGCATAGTGGTAGTATGGCGTGCGTATGCATACCGCAGCGTAGGCAATCAGGTGATGCCCGCTGCGGGACGTGTTTCGGGAGAGAACAGCATGTCTTCATTTCTGCTCAATCAGCAACTGATACAGACCAAGGAGCCCGCGGGGATGGTGCTCCTCGAGTTCATCCGCGACGTCAAGTGCCTGTCGGGAACGAAGGAGGCGTGCCGCGAAGGAGAATGCGGCGCCTGCACCGTCCTCGTCGGCACCGCGCGCGCGGGCGGCATCGATTACCGCGCCTGCGCCTCCTGCCTGCTCCCTATCGGCGATGTCGAGGGCTGCCACGTGGTCACCGTCGAGGGGCTGGCCGGCGAGTCGCTCACGCTCGTGCAGCAACTTATCGTCGACCATAGCGCCTCGCAATGCGGGTTCTGCACCCCGGGCATAGTCCTCTCGCTCACCGGGTTCGCACTGGCCAGTCCCGACTGCTCCTATGCCGATGCCATCGACGCGCTCGACGGCAATATCTGCCGCTGCACCGGCGACGCCGCCATTCGCAATGCCGCGCGC
>CAZWUZ010000206.1:0-6899 GCA_964637655.1 uncultured bacterium
AAAACCACCAGGTCAACGAGCACAGTGCTCTGACCCACCGGTGGCAGAGCCATGGTCAGTGCCGCAAGCTCTGCAGCACCCTGAGTCCCGCAGGCGATACCCTATGCCCCGTCGTCAGAAACTCGTCCAAATATCGCCCCTTACCTGTGACGTGGACTGATTCTATCACCACCGCCGGCAAGCGTCAACAGACCGATGGTCCGGCACACACTATCTGGCACGAGGTGTTGACGCGACGGGCAGCTCAGGCTATAGTCTTGCCACCGCCGGCGCACAGTCGGCACTTGGGCAGGGACGCGAACGCAGCATTCCCCCTCTGCACCAACAACGTGGCGGAGCGTGCGGTGGGTCTCTTCCCTTTCCTCTTTGCCAGCGGATTGACGGCATTACGGGCGCAATGGTGCCCTGCGTTCCGCCGGCCGCTTGGGGTCTACATCATCCTGACCAACCGCTGTGACAGCAACTGCCGCTACTGCACGTATCCTCCCCCGCAACCGCAAACCCTCGATGCGGAATTCGTCTGCGATTGTATCGATCAATTCGCCGCGCTGGGCACACGCAAGCTGAATCTTTCCGGGGGAGAACCGCTGCTGGTCGACGGACTCGACCGCATGATCCACCGGGCCAAACAGCGCGGCATGTTCGTCGCACTGACAACCAACGGACAGCAGCTGCCGGAGCGGCTGGAGGCGGTCCGGAAGGCCGACCTGCTCATGGTCAGTCTTGACGGCGATCCGGCAATCCATGACCGCAACCGGGGGGCAGGAAGCCATGCCCGGGTGCTGGCCGCGTTCGACGGTCTGGCGCGAGCACGCATTCCCTTCTGGATCAATACCGTGCTGCACCGCGACAACCTGCATGCGTTCGCCTACCTCTTTGCCGTCGCCCGACACTACCGTACAATCGTCAATATCACTCTGATCCAGCATCAGTCAGTCCCCGCCCCGCTGGGCAATGTGCCCGTCACCACCCGGGTCGACACCCTGCTGCCGGACGCGGCAGAAATGCGCGGCGCGATCCGGGAACTGCTCGCTGCCAGACAGCGGGGGGAACCGCTCGGCACCAGCGTCGCCTATCTCGAACACCTACTGTCGTGGGCCGATCCCGCGCAGCTGACGTCGCCGTTCCCTGCAACCGTGCCGTGCCTGGCGGGCCGCCTCTACTGCCACCTGCTTTTCGACCGCCGCCTCTACGCCTGCGGCATCAATGTGAATCCGGCATTCGGGCAGCCCCTGCAGGACGGTGTGGCCGCGGCGTTTGCCCGGCTGCGCCCGCACCCGAACTGCCGTTCCTGTCGTGTCGCCTGCGAAGTCGAGAACAGCCTGATTTACAGCCTGCATCCCGGCACGATCGTCAGCTGGCTGCGACGACTTCCCTGACCTGTTTCTGCAGTTCGATAGTGAGATACATCCCGAGCAGACAGTTGCAAGGTGCCAGCAGCCGTTCGCACCACTCAATCCACCCATACGCAGAGAGCGGGACCAGCGGTTTCAGCACCGTTCCGCCGCTGACAAGAAACTTGAGGGGCGTATGCGGCTGTACGCGCACAATTCTGAGCAACGGATACCGCTGTTCGAACAGTCGCCGGTCCCGAACAAAGATGATCCAGGGGATGGCGGCGTTGGCAGAAAGCAGCGGACTGCTGCCATCCGTATCCCACCCCGCCGTCCGGTCATAGTTCTCATAATGGATAAACCGCCAGATAAAACGTGCCCACAGCGTGCTGGCCGGTTCGAGCAAGACCACTCTGCCGCCCGGTTTGAGCGCACGCGACAATTCAGCAAAAAGTTGTCTCGTTGCCGGCATGTGATGCAGCGCGTTGAGCATGAATACGGCGTCGAGCGATTCCGTGCGGAACGGCAGGCTCTCCGCCGCCATGCGCACATCGATACGCGGTACCTGCATAACGTTCGGTGGTGATAACCTGCGGAAGTACGTCCCGGATGCCCCCTCCCCCCGAGCCGAGTTCGACCATGATTTGGCTACCACCAGTGACCGGCATCGCCTGCTGGAACACTGCATAGAAATCGGCGTACGCGCGCCGCAAGAACGGTTTAGCGGCGATAACCTGCGCCTGCGCCAGACAGCGGTCAAGGTCGTCGGCGCCCCAATCCGCGCCCGGTTCCGCGACTCCCAAAAGATGCGCCAGGCGTACAAACCACGTTTTACTCATCGCGCCCCCTGACTGCTGTGCCCGTTTCTTGACGCCGTTGGCCGGAACCGGTTACGCAGCGTCTCCCACACCGTCTCGCCGATCACCCGCCAGTCCCAGTTGATCATCGCCGATGTGTTCATCAGCGGCAAGATGTAGCAGGTATCGCACTGCTTCGTCGCCAGATGGGTGAACGCCGAATCGAACCCGTCCCGTTCCCAGTTTTTCGCCGCAAAGACTCCCTGCATGCCCTGGCAGGGATAGAGCGCCCCATCCTCATCAATCACCAGCTCGTACTGCCCATACTGGCAGTGAATCGGGCGAAAGCCGGGGAGTGCCGCGGCTTCCGCAGCGGAAAGAAACACGCGGTCATACGGAACTGGCCAGGCAGCGGCATAGCGCAGCACGCGCGAAGTGGTGAAGATCGGATACCCGCGCTTTTTGTAGGCGAGCAACTCAGCCAGGTAGGCGCGAATCTCCTCCGTGCTCATGCCCAACGGTTCCCCTTCCTGCTCCTCATTGCCGCGAAACAGGAAACTGCAGCCCCATTCGAGACGCTGGTCGCGCACCAGTCGTGCCATCTCATGCACATCACCGGCCACATGCCGGTGCACCGTGGAGTTGATGCGCACCGGCACACCGTAGCGACGGCGTACCTCTCCGATCGAACGCAACACCCGCGCGAACGTTCCCGTCCCGCGCACCCGGTCGTTGCCCTCCGCCATGCCGTCGAGGGAAAAACAGAGATTGTCCATCAGGTCGAGTTCGGGGATTTCGCCGATGCGCTCCGGTAGCTGGCCATTGCTGGCTAGCGCGGTGACGATGCGCCGGCCGGCCAGATGGCCGAGCATCCGGCCGAGATCGGGATGCAGCAGCGGCTCCCCTCCCTGGATAAGCACGTAGCGCGTTCCCCGCGCCGCAAGGAGCTCTGCCAGCGCAAGGAATTTCTCGTAGGGCAGGTCGGGACGCTGGCGCTCGGCATAGCGACCGAAACAATACGCGCAGCGATTGGTGCAGCGGCTGTTGATGACCAGGTTGACGTAGAACGGATAGCGGGGCCGGCGGAACGCGCGGATGGCGAGCATGGCCGCGAGGATGCGCCCGCGATCCCACAGGCGTGCCGTTTCCCTCCGCTGCCCGTTCATCGCAGGAGGGAATCGAGTTCCCGGTTCACCGTAAGGTAACAGCCACGGCAGCGGCGGCAGGCACGACGGCGCGCGTCCCACGCCGGCGAGAACCAGAGATCGCGTACGCTCCCGCCTCCGCTCCGCACATCGTGCCCGTTCCGTTCCGCCAGCATGTCTGCCTTGCACGCGAATGCGCGCAACTGCGGGTCAATGAACAGGGTCAGGTACGCGGCCGTGCACCCGTCGGGGGGGGCTCCCCCGGCAAGGCAGGCATCGAGGGCGGCAAGGTAACTGTCGGAATTATCGACCAGCCGGCGGCGCGGATGCCGGGCGAGCAGAGCGCCGGGGCGGCACCCATCGGGCCAGCAGCTTATGTGGCAGTTGCCCGGCGCATACTCATGCTGCGGGCAAAAGATCACCCGTGCCACCCGCAGCCTATGGGCGAGATCAAGCAGCCCGCCAAGCTGCGCGGCGTTCTCGCGGCAGATGACCGCGGAGAGTGCCAGCTCGGTGGGCGTGTCCGTGCGGTCAAGTCCGGCCTGCAGCTGCTGCAGGTTGGCGAGCGTGGCCGCGAAAGCGCCGGGACAGCCGCGAGAAGCATCGTGTACCGGCGCTTCCGCCCCGTCGAGCGATACCATCACTGTCGCCGGCGCCGCCGTGAACAGCTGCTCCAGCTGTTCGCCGAGCAACAACCCGTTGGTCACCACCATCGTTTCCAGGCCGCAGCGCTTCGCCTCACTGACCAGCGTCCACAGATCGCGCCGCAGCAGCGGTTCGCCACCGGTGAATGCAACCGCTGCGACGTTCATTGCCGCCAGTTCGTGCAGCAGCCCGATCGCCTCGGCGGTAGTCATCTCCGGATCCTGCCGGCGCTCCGGCAGCCGGCAGCGCGGACAGTGCTGGTTGCAGTTCGCCGTGACAAACAGGTGCGCGATCAGCGGCCCGCTCGAAATGCTGCCGTCGTCCCGTCGCCAGTCTCGCCGCAACCGGGCAAGGGAGACGAACCGCCGCCAGCACCAGCCGAGATTGCCGGCGCGCAGGCGCCGCCGCGCCGCTGTCAGCAGGCCGCGTCTGAACCTCATCGACCGGGAACCCCGCGCTCCCGGGCGCATGCGGCCAGCAGCGTTTCCTGTTCGTCGAAGCGGGCCAACACTTCTGCGGGGGAAATCCCGTTCATGCAGGCAGTGCCCTGACGGCAACGTCCGCGCTTGGCGTTGAACACATCGAGGCACGGGCTGCACGGCAGCCTCCGGCAGAATACGGCATGCCCGGGGCCACTATGCCCGTACAGTTCGGGGGATTCCGTGCCGAAAAACGAAAAGGTCGGCACGCCCAGTGAGGCCGCAAAATGCAGCGGCCCGGAGTCGGTGGTGATCACCAGCAGCGCCCGTTCCAGCAGCGCGAGCAGCGTGGCGAAATCAAGCTTGCCGGCAAGTGCCAGCGTCGTTGCGCCGACGCGAGCTGCCAGCCGGTCGCTCTCCTCCTGCTGGGCGGCCGTGCCGATCACCGCCAGGCGATACCCGCGTCCTGCAAGGTTGCGGCCAACAGCGGCAAAGTGATCTTCCGGCCAGCGTCGTTCGATCCATGGCGATGTGTCGCTGACATTGGGATTGAGCACAATCAGCGGCTGCGCGGCGGCTCCGGCCGCAGCCAGCAGTTCCCGGCACCGCTGCCGGGCGGAATCCGCAACCGCAGGAGCGACCAGCACCCGCGACACCGCGTCACCCGTCAGCGGTTGCACGAGATCGAGAAAGATATCGACGATGTGCCGGCCGCGATCAAAACAGCACGGGATATCGGGAGGCGTGCCGCGATATACCCGGCCGGTATGAAACCCGATGCGGCAGCGGGCACCGGAAAAGCGGCTGACCAGCGCTGTATAGCGTGCGAAGAACTCCGCGTCAATCACCACGTCGGGCCGACGGGCGTGCGTCCCGGCAATGATCCGTCTGGTATCCGCCGCGAACGCTGCCAAGCTGGTGCGACGAACCGCATGGAGTATCACTTCGCCGCAATAGCTGCGGACAATTTCCTCGTTACCGGCAAAAGTCATGAACGACATCCGCGCCTGCGGACAGCAGCGCCGCAGTTCGCGGACGGCCGGCGCCAGCAGAGAGATGCTTCCCATCCCCATCATCTTGATGAGCAGAATCTCGCGCACCGTCTCCGGCGGGGGCAGGGGCCGGCGCGGGCGCGGCAGCGCGGCGGCTAATGCGCACAGGGGGGCACCACCATAATTGTCGAGCAGTTGCATGGCCCCGGTGCGCATCCGGCGTTTCTCCTGTCGTTCAGTTTCTCACAGCGGCATCATAATACATCCGGGGGTGACTGACAAGGAACGCGGGACGCGCTATCCAGAAATGGTTCGCTGCCAGCGAAGCCGCAGCAGCAGGAACAACAGCACCAGCGTCGCCACGCCCGACAGCACCAGGCCCGGCGCCAGCCCCGGCTGCCGGAAGCGGAAAACAACGTTCGCGTGCCCCACCGGCACGGCCACCGCGCGGAACGCATAATTCGCCCGCAGCAGCGCCGCCGGCTGGTCGTTGACGCGGACTTCCCAGCCGTCTGCCAGCAGGTCAGCCAGCAACAACAGGCCGGGAGCGTCCGTCACGGTCGCGATGCTCACGCGATCAGGTTCATCCGCGATGATTCGCGCTGTTCCTGTCATCCCCGACGCCGGGGGCAGGGGCGGCGTTTCCGTCAGCAGGAGCGTGCGCGCCGGATCGAAATCCGGGGCAAGCAACAAAGGCAGCTGCGCCTGCGGTTCCGGCACGACACGGTATTCGGCGAACAGGGAAGCACGGGCCAGCGGGGCAGCAACGACAACCACTGTGTCGGGATAGACAATCCAGCGGGTGGCGGTAAGCCGGCAGAATTGCGGCAGCCGTTCTTCCGTCGGTTCTTCCGGCCCGTTTTCAAGACGGTACGGTGAAGCGGGATAGAACATCAGTGCCGCCATCCCTTCCGGGACGCGATTATCATACCCGGTGCTGGCATACATGCCGGTAAGCAAGCCCGTCGCGTTCTGCGTCGCCCGGCTGCGCCCGTAGATGCGGTGCCTGCCGCCTTCCTCACGGTACGTCTCCAGCGCCATCCAGTCTCCCGCGCCAAGGGAAACAACAGGGGGCGGGGAGAAAAACGGCAGCAGCGCATTGGCATGGATCCGCACGCTGCAGGAGAGGTCGGCGATGACCAGCAGCCCGATGGCGCCACGCAACCAGGTTCGGCGTGAAGCCGGTTGTCGGGACCAGCGCAGCAGCAGCAGCGAGCTCAGGACAGCGACCGTGCCGCCGATCGCCAGCGCGTCTCCCGGCAGCGGGATGCCGTTCCGCTGTCGCACCAGGAGCAGGAGCAGCGTCGCCGGCAACAGCAGCAGCAGCGCACCGCCCGCCATGCCGGCTCCGGCGGCCGGCCGACGCTCCAGTCGGCTGCCGGCACAGGCGCAGAGTGCCGCCCAACACACAGGCATGAACCAGGTGATTCGAGTGAACATCAACGACGAGCGGTTTCCCAACAGATGCAACAAGCCGGTGACCGGCGTACCGTATGCCGCCAGCAGGATACCCACCAGTGCTCCCGACCAGAACCAGGTTTTCTTCCCGGGCCCGGGAAGAAAACCT
>CAZWUZ010000207.1:0-6872 GCA_964637655.1 uncultured bacterium
ACCCCCAGCGCCTGTTCGGGAAAAATAAAGTCAGGCGCATCGGTGGTAAAGGCGCCGACGATGGCGGCAAACTCGCCCGCGCGCGCCTGCTCAATCGCGCGCGACCAGGGCATGGTGCGGTAGTCAACCGCATACCCGGCAGGGGCAAAAACCGCCTGCGCCAGTTCGATCAGGTAGCCGGGCGTATCGCTCCCGGGTTCGCCGTTGTAGGGATACCAGACGTCAGCGACGATGGTGATGACCGTATCGCCGGTGACAACAGGCGGCGCCGGTACGGCCGGCGACGGCGCCTCCGGCCGGCCGCAGCCGGCTAAAGCGACCCAGAGCAGGCAGAGGATAAGGGAGACAATGCCGCCAGCGCGTGCCATTGCCGATGGTGCCGTCCCGGGTCGGAACATCGCCCCTCCTGCCGCACGAGCGTAGCACTGTTTTCCCGGCGCGTCAACGCGCGCCCCGGCTTACTGCAGACGGTCGCTGATAACAATAACCGCCAGCAGAAGCGCATTGCCCAGCCCCACGGCAACCGCAGCCAACGCCACCAGTGCCAGCATACCACGGGCAGTCAGCGCCTGTGCCTGCCAGTCATCGCGCAGCGCGCGTGCGGATACCGTCAGCAACGTGCGCAGGCGACAGGCACCCGTGACTGCGCCTGCCAGCACCAGCAGCAGCGGCAGATACAGACCAAGCCAGCGACCGGCAGTCGTCAGTTGCGGACCGAAGCCCTGGTCCGTCGCCACCCACAGCACCGCTTCCCGCTGCGGAAAGAGATGCCAGCGCCGGAGCAGCCGGCCATACCCTTCTCCTGCCTGTGCGAGGTGCTGACCGTCGCGGACAAAGAGAAAGGCATAGACCCATTCCCTGACCTGCAGCGTGGCATCCTGTGTATCACGCGACCAGTCGACCGGCATGGGCAGTTCTACCTGTAGCGCGTCTCCCGGTGTCGCCACCCGAATGCGCCACTTGAAATACGACCAGTGCAGGCAGAGCGCGAGAGCGATGAGCAGCAGCGGGGCCAGGCGCCGCAGCCGCACCGCCGGGGTCATGCGACCGGCTCCGGCACAGTCACCGGCACGGTGCAGCGCGCGGCAAAACGTTCCGCATCGGCACGGGTGCCGACCACGTCACCCCAATGGATGGGGATGGCCAGCTGCGGCCGCACGGCATTGGCATACACAGCCGCCTCGTCAGCGTTCATCGTGTAGGTGCCGCCGACGGGAAGGATAAGCGTATCGGCACGCACCGCATCCATCTCCGGAACATGGTCGGTATCGCCGGTGATATAGATGCGTTCCCCGTCAAGCGTGATGACCAACCCCACCCAGTTGCTGGCGCGCGGGTGGAACGGTTTCGTCGGAGTATAGGCGGGTATGGTCGTCACAGACAGGCCCGCCAGCGTGTACGCTGCGCCTGGCCTGACAGCGACAAAGCCCGCCGGCAGGTTGCAATCGGGTGGCGCGGCGACAACGGTCGCGGGCGTCATCAGGCGCGCCACGTCAGCAGTTGAACAATGATCATCATGCGCGTGAGTGATGAGGATGAGGTCGGCCGGCGGCGCGCCCGGCCGCAGTTTCCACGGGTCGACATACACCCGCTGCGTCCCGGTCAGCCGCACGCTGCTGTGGCCCAGCCAGTCGATGGTCACCATCGCGCGCCTCCACACACCTGCAGCATAGCATATCGTCACGGATGGCGGTATGCTACACTGCGCCCATGGATCGCCTTGTGCCCACGAACGCGGGTGCCTGTTATCCCGTGCTCGACCTGCTCCCCGACCCGCTGCAGATGGTCGCTGCCGACGGGACCATTGTGTTCCAGAACCGCGCGATGCGCGCGCTGTTCGGCGACCTCTGCGGCCAGATCTGCTGGCAGGCGCTCAAGGGAACAGACGCGACCGAGTGCCGCACCTGCCCGCGCCGGCGACTCGAACAGGACGCGTTCCGCGACGAGCAGGTCGAAGTCAGCGCACGCAACGGACGCCGCTACCTGGTCAGCCATTCCGCGCTAAAGATCGACGGGGCGCCGCACCTCATCGAAATCTACAAGGATGTCACCGAGTTCCGCCGGCTGCTCGAAGAGAACGCGCAGGTGACCGCAGGGGTAGCCGTGGCGCGCGAGGTGCAGAACAAGTGCATCGCGGTCGCGCAGGACGTGCCCGGATTCACCGTCAACTGGCGCTATCGCCCGTCGCACCTCATCGCCGGCGACTTTCTCAACGTCCATTACTGGCAGGAACGCTACCTCGCCGCCGCCGTCGCTGATGTCGCCGGGCACGGCATCGGCGCGGCGGCCGTTACCTTCCTGCTCAAAACCGTCTACGACCAGTTGTGCCGCGAGCGGCTCGGCATGACCGACTTCGCCCGCACCTTGCAGCGCCGCCTGCACGGCTACCTGCTCCCCGGGCAGTTCATCACTCTCGCGCTCGTGCTCATCGATACGCAAACGATGACCGGGAGCGTGCTCAATGCCGGGCATCCCCCGGTGCTGCATTTCGCCGCCGGCAGCCGCGCCCCCCGCCGTTTCGACGCGCAATTGCTGCCGCTCGGTGTCACCCCCGCCGCCGGCAGCGTGGTGGCAACCGAATCATTCGCCCTCGCGCCCGGCGACCGCCTGCTCCTCTATACTGACGGTGCCTTCCAGAAATTCAACCGTTCGCTCGCCGCTTTCATCAGCGCGGCCACCGCTTGCACTGCCGTTTCCCCGGAACAGTCCGTTGCGGCACTGCTCCCCGCTGATGCGGCCCCGCTCGAAGACGACCTGACCCTGCTGCTGCTTGCCGCCAACCCCGCCTGACCCGTTTCCCCACGCGCTCATTCTCGGTCAGTTAGCAGCCGATATAGTGACGGGAGGCGCGCCGCATCAGCAGCGTGTCACTTTGACAGCAGGATGTGTCAGGATGGCGCTCTCCGCAATCAAGTCGGCACTACTACCCGTATATCATGAACCGGTCACTGTGCCGCCACCTGCAACAGCAGCAGCCGACAACGGGGTCAGCGCCACGCTGTCAGCGAACGGCATGGCTGCCGCCAATGCGGCGCGGCTCGATGAAGCAATCACCCAGCGCGAATATGAACTGCTGAAACTGCGCGGACTGAGCGATGCCGAAGTGGCGGACTTCCGCGCGATGGTCGCTGCCGCAGACGAAACGGGTGACCCGCGCGGCTGTATCGCGGACATGGATGCGGCGCAGCGCGAACTGTTGCGTAAAGCGAACAGTTACGGTTCTGACCTGACTGACGACCGTCTCGCGCAAATGAGCGACGAGGGCGTGGCCAACCTGCTGGTGCGGCAGGACTACCGGGCATTCGTCGATTACAACAACGACGGGATGGTTGAGCACGGGGCGGGCATGACCTTCGTCTTCCCGCCACCCAATGCACCGGCCGCGGTCAAGGACGCGTGGGAGGCGACACTGGCAGAGATGCCGCGCGGCTACAATCGCCTGCTTGCCCCGACACTCTTCATGGTACTGTCGCTGCAGGCCAACATCCGCACCGATGCCGACGGCAAAGCCGTTGGGGTCATCGGCCCGGGCGAGGCGGGCTACCGCAACATCTTCGCCACCACCGTCTCAGGGTGGCAGGACCTCTTTGACCGCGCCGAGGCGTATCTCGACTGGTCGGACACATTCATTACTGAGCCGCAGGCCATCCGGCACCGCAAACTCGACCGGCAGATGCTCGACACCTTCCGCGCGCATCTCAACTGACACCCCGCACACCCGTTGACGCGATAGCGGCACGGTGGTATGCTCAATGTGTGTTAGGCAGGAGGCGCTGATGGACCGCAAGCCGCAACCGCCACAGCCGGATGACCGGCAGCAACCGCAACAGCGCCCGCCGGTTCCCGCCGCGGAAGCCCCGCTCACCAGGGCGGAACTCGATGCCGTTGCCGGCGGGTCAACCGATCCCACTGAACATGAGCCCTTCCTCCCCGGAACATACTCTGCCTGACGGAGGTGCTGTCATGTCCTCACCTGAATCCGCCCCGACGCTGCCCCCGGTTGCACCACCGGCCGCGGACAGGCGCCATCCCAACGACCGTTTGTCAGACGCGGAACTCGATGCGGTGGCGGGCGGCTTGAAGAGCCAGCCCACGGAAGACGAGCCCTTCCTGCCCGGCTACTACTGACCGATGCACGCCGTGCTGGTGTCTGCGCGACCGCTGCCGGACAGCGTCGCGCGGCGGCTGGTCGCCGTGGCAGCCGGGCGCGATACGGGCGACGGTTTTTCCGGCACGCGCTCCGTGCTCATGCGACTGCCGGAGACACTTCCCGGCGGCATCTGTACCCTGAAACTCAAAGGGGTCGGCTATTGCCGCGACGGCAAACGCGTGTCACCGCAGATGCGCGATTATCTCGACGGCCCCGGTCGCCCGTTCATGGCCCTGCGCGTGGCCCGTGACGGACGCATCACCGCGCGGCGTGCCTGCGCGCGCCCGGTGGGCGGCATGCTGCTCGCCAGCGCGCGCAACGAATACCTGCTAACCCGCGCTGCCGCTGCGGCCGGCGTGCCGGTGCTGCTGCCGGTTGCCTGCGGCGAATATCCGCGCCTGCGTTTCCGCAACCGGCGCCTCGGTTTTGTCGTGCTCGGGCTTCATGACCGTCACGATCAGCGCATGGGGGAAGCATGGCTGCACCTGCTGCAGCAGGCCGCGGCCGCCCGCGACCCGCGCCGGGCACATGCCGCGCTGCTGCCGCGCCTGCGCCGCGATATTCGCGCCGCCGGGCAGCTGCTGCGACTGCTGCACGCGGCGGGGTTTGTCAACAGCGCGACCAACCTCAGCAACATCTGCGGACGCGGGGGTGACTGGCGACTCGGTGACCTCGACCTGCTGCGTCGTACACGCCGCATGACCGCAGCGCAGGAACTGGCCTGGCGCCTGAAGGACTACTACGTGCTGGCGCTTTCCCTCGCCCGGCGCGCCTGTGTGCCGTCCCTGCGCCGCTACCGGCATCGTCTGCTCGATGTGTTTGGCAACGCATATTTTGGTCCGGGTTATGTACCCGGCCGGATGCTGCTGCTCGACCACCTGCGTGCGCGGGAGGTGCTGACCGGCGGTGCGCCGCTGCGCACGGCCGGTCCGCTGGTGCAGTTGCTGCGTGCCGCGGTCGCGGCCGACCGGCGCGCGCTCAACTGAGACGGAAGCGCGCCGCCAGGTCGGTCAGGTTCTCCGCCTGCCCCGTCAGTTCCTTGGCCGCGGCGGCGATATGTTCCGCCACCCCCGAGTTTTCCTCGGTCACCGAGGCGACGTTCTGGATCGATTTGGCCACCTCGTCCGCGGTCGTCGTCTGCTCCGTCGTCGCCGAAGAGATCTGCGTGATGGAGTTGGCCGTCTGCTCCACCCCGGTGACGATGCGCCCGATGGTGCTGCCCGCCGCGTCGGCGAGTTCCAGTCCCTGCCGCACGCTGTCGCCGCCGGCGCGGATCAGCGAGGCAATCTCCTTCGCCGACTGTGCCGATCGCTCGGCCAGTTTGCGCACCTCGTCCGCCACCACCGCGAACCCGAGCCCGTGCTGCCCCGCCCGCGCCGCCTCGATGGCGGCGTTCAGCGCCAGCAGGTTGGTCTGGTCGGCGATTTCGCCGATGGCCGCACTGATCTGGCTAATCTGCTCCGAACTGCGCGCGATCTGCCGTGTCGCCTCCACCGACTGCCCGATGGCGCTCCCCCCCTGCCGCGCCTCGCCGGCCGCTTCCGCCGCGCGGTCGCGCGCCTCGATTGCCCCTTTCGCCACGCTGCCGATGGAAGAACTCATCTCCTCGATGGCGGCGGAAAGCTGCTCGATGGTCGCCGCCTGGTTCTGCGCGCCCGTGGCCACCTCGTGTGCCCCCGTCGCCAGGTTTTCCGCTGAGCCGCGGATATTCCCCGCCGCCTGCTGAATGCCCGCCAGCATGCTGCGCAGCTGCGCTACCATTTCCTGCATCGACGCGAGGATGCCGGTCGCGTCTGCCGACGCGGTGATGTTCAGGTCGCCCGCCGCCACCCGCTCCGCGATGGCCGCGATATGCGCCGGTTCGCCGCCCAGCTGCCGCAGGATGCTCCGCCCGAGCACAAACGCGAGCAGTGCGGTGAGCAGCAACGCCCCCAGCGCCACGCCGCCCGCCAACAGCAGCGCGCGGTTGGCCTCACCGCGCAGCCGTGCCGCCTGCGCCGTCAGGTCGGACGCGAGACGGTCCTCAACCCGCTTGAGCAGGTCGATTTTCGCCGTCTGCTGCGCGACCCAGAAGGCGGGATCGACCCCGAAGCCGCCGGCGGCCGCGCGCTCGAACGCGAGCGCGCGCAGGCGCGCCGTTTCCGCTACCGGCGTTCCCGTCACTGTCGCCTCGTGGAACCGCACCTGCTCCGCCTGCGCCAGCGAGCGGAAGATCTTCTCGTAGGTTTCCTGGGACGCCACCAGCGCGGCAAAGGCATTGAACATCCCGGGCGCAAAGACGTCGCGCGCAAAAGTGTTGTTGAGCGTCGCCCGCTCGATCCCCGCCCGCTCCTTCCCCTGCAGGAACGCCGCGTAGGCATTCGCCTGGCGCGCAATCTGCGCATCGTCGCTCAGCGTGGCAATAACCTGCACCGCCTCGAGGAACGCGCCATTGAGTTGCGTGTAGTAGCCGATTGCCTCGGGCGCGGGCAGGCGCAGCGCGCTGCTCCCCTCGCGCGTCTGCGCCAGTTTCGCCAGCAGCGTCTCCGCCCGGCCCAGCGCGGCGCTGAACGCCTCACCATAGCGTGCGCGGTCGAACTCCGCCAGCATGCTCTCCAGTTCGCCGCGCCGCGTGTCGGTCACCTGCCGCTGCGCGGCCAGTTCCGTGCCGAACTTCTCCCCGCTGCTGCCGAGGAAACCGGCGGTCAGGCCGCGCTCCTTCTGCGTCTCATGCACCAGCGCA
>CAZWUZ010000208.1:0-6858 GCA_964637655.1 uncultured bacterium
CATAACTTAATAACTTGAGCTCCGTCCCCTTTGTGGTTACTTTGGTTATAAATTGTCGGGGCCGAAGGAGAGCGGCATTAGTTCGTCGATGCTCATGAGTTTATAGCCACCCTTGAGGTTGGCGAGGACGACCTGCATGCCGAGGCCCGATTCGCGGATGACCTGGCGGCAGGCGCCACAGGGTGAACCAAGCGCCACGTCGTCATAGACGATGGCGATGGCGGTGAGGTCGCGGTGCCCTTCGGAAAACGCCTTGAAGATAGCGGTACGCTCGGCGCAGCAGGTGAGCCCGTAGGAAGCGTTCTCGATATTGCAGCCACCGAAGACCTTCCCCTTCTTCGTGAGCACCGCGGCCCCGACCTTGAACTTCGAGTAGGGGGCATAGGCGTTCTTGCGCGCTTTGGCTGCGGCGGCAATGAGTTTCTTCGCCTGCACCGCGCTGATTTTCTTTCCCTGCTTTGCTGCCTTCTTCATGCTGCACCTCGCCAGTAGAATACCTGACTTATACGACGCCCGCGCCCGCTTGTCAACTGCCGCGGGGTAGTGTATCGTCGCGCCGGAGGCATACACCATGGCTGACACACTGCAACAGTTCAAGGAATACCTCGCGGACATCAGCAGGTTGTCACAGGCGGCGGCACTGCTGTCGTGGGACCTGGAGACGGGGTGCCCGCGCGCGGGTGTGGCGAAGCGCGCCGAGGCGATGGGCCTGTTGTCGCAGGAGATCTTCTCGCGCAGCGTCAGCGAGCGCATGGGGGGGTTTCTCGACACGCTGGCCGCCACGGAACTCAGCGACGACGACCGCGCGCTGGTGCGCGTGGTCAAACGCGACTACGACAAGGCCAAGGCGATCCCCCCCGCGCTGGTGCGCGACCTTTCCGTGACCGCGGCGCAGGCGCAGCCCGCCTGGGAGCAGGCGAAAGCAGACGCCGCTTTTCCCGCGTTCGCCCCGCACCTCGAAAAACTGCTCGCGCTGAAATGCGAGATGGCAGACATCGTGGGCTGGCAGGGTCACCGCTACGATGCGCTGCTCGACGATTATGAGCCGGGGCTGACGGTGGCGGAACTCGACCCGCTGCTCGCCACGCTGCGCGCCGACCTCGTCCCGCTGGCTGAGGCCATCATCGCCCGGCAGGGTCCGGTCCCCGCACTCCCCGCCGGCGGGTATCCGGTCGCCGCGCAGCGCGCGCTGGGCGAGGAGGTGCTGCGCCTGCTCGGCTATGATTTCGCCGCGGGGCGGTTAGACGCATCGGCCCATCCCTTCTCCATCACCATCAGCGCGGGCGACCATCGCGTCACCACCCGCTTCGACGAAAGGGATTTCCGCCCGTCGTTCTTCTCCGTGCTGCACGAGGGGGGGCATGCGCTCTACGAGATGGGCATCCCGGCGAAATTCCACGAAACGCCGCTGGGCGAGGGGTGCTCGATGGCGGTGCATGAATCGCAGTCGCGTTTCTGGGAGAACATCGTCGGACGCAGCCGCGCTGTCCTCGAGTATGTGCGCCCGGTCATGGCCAGGCATCTGCCGGCACTCGACGGGCTCGACAGCGATGCGCTCTACCGCCTCGCCAACGGGGTGCAGCGCTCGCTGATCCGCACCGAGGCGGACGAAGTGACCTACAACCTGCACGTCATGCTGCGCTATGAACTGGAAAAGGGGCTGCTTGACGGTTCGCTGGCGGTGGCTGACCTGCCCGCGGCGTGGAACGCGAAACTGCGCGACTATCTCGGGCTGACGCCCACGTCCGACCGCGCGGGGGTGCTGCAGGACGTGCACTGGGCGCACGGCTCGTTCGGCTACTTCCCGTCGTACCTGCTGGGCAACCTCTACGCGGCGCAACTGGCGGACGACATGACGCGCGACCTTGACCTCGACGCCTGCCTGCGGCGGGGCGATCTGCGCGCACCGCTGGCCTGGCTGCGGGAAAAAGTGCATGCGCACGGGCGGGCGCTGCTGCCGGCGGAACTGCTGCAGCGCGCGACGGGGAACGCACCTGATGCGCGATATTTCCTCGCCTACCTGCGGCACAAGTTCCTGAACTGAGTATGCGCATGTCCATCACTGACAACAGCGTAAACCGTTCACCGCGGAGCACACGGAGCACGCAGAGCGTCACCGTTGCCCGCGGTTGTTTTTTGCTGCTGCGCATCTGGCGCAGCATGGGCAACACTACTTACCGGCAGGAGTCAGACAGATGAGCGGGTTCTATGCTGCCATCGGCGCGCACTACGACGAGATTTTCCCCCTGGACGACGACATGGCGGATTTCCTGCTGCGCGCGCTGCCGCGCGGGCGGGTGCTCGATCTCGGCTGCGCGACGGGAAGCATGGCGCTGCACCTTGCGGCGCTCGGCTACGAAGTGCACGGTTTCGACCTCGACGCGGGAATGGTCGCCACGGCGCAGGCGCGCGCGCGTGCTGCCGGGCTGCCCGCGACATTCGCGGTACGCGACCTGCGCGATACCGCGGCGAGCGGCACTCCCGGCTCACTGCGCGGTGCCTGGTGCACGGGGAACACGCTCGTGCATCTGGGGGGCGAGGCGGAGATCGGCGCGCTGCTGCGCGACGTGGCAGTGCTGCTGGCGTCCGGCGGCGTGCTGGCGCTGCAGATCATCAATTACGACCGCGTGCTCGACAACAGCGTCACGGCGCTGCCGACCCGCGACACCCCGCTGCTCACCTTCACGCGCACCTATCGTCCCGCGGGCGCGCAGCTGGACTTCTGCACCCGCCTGACGCTGAAGGCGGACGGGCATTCCTACGACCATTGCATTCCGCTTTACCCGCTGCGGGCGGCGGCACTCGAGTCGCTGCTGCGCGAGGCGGGATTCAGCGACGTGAAGTTATCGGGTGATTTTACCGGCACCGCATGGTCAGCAACATCCTACCTGACGGTGGCGATAGCCCGCGTGCCCTGAGTCAGAAACGGAAATCAGCCAGCACGGGGTGGTGGTCGGAGAGACGATCGTCGTCGTGTTTGACAATGCGACAGCTGCCGGCCACATAGTGCGCGTCGAGCGCCTGTGGCACGATGATGTGGTCGATGATGCGGTTATAGGTGCGCCCGCGATACGTGCCTGACACTGTATAATGGGTCGGCGGCAGGAAGGGGGCAGTGAGGAAACGCACCCCTCCCACACGTTCCGCCTGCAGCAGCGGCGTCAGCGTGCTCTCCGCGTCGTCGCTGCCATGCTGGTCGTTGAAGTCACCGAGCAGCAGGCAACGGCCCGCCGCGGCGGTGCCCTGCTGCGCTTCGAGCCAGGCAAGCAGTCCCGCGCATTCCGCCGTGCGCCGGCGGTCGGACGCCCCGCGGTCACGGCCCGACTGCGCCTTGAGGTGCACCACCAGCGCGGAAAAGACGAGGCCGTTGCTGACAAAATCGGCGGTAATGGGGAGGCGGGCGAAGGTGGTACGCCGCCCGTTCTCCTCACCGACATAGCGGAAGCGGCGGTCGATCTGCCGCGGGCGCGAGGCGCGCACCTTCTGTTCATTCCAGACCAGTGCCAGGTCCTGCGGCAGGTCGGTATCGTCAATGAAACCGGCATAGGTTCGTTCGGGATAGCGGCGCTGCAGCGCGGCGATGAAGAGTTCCAGCGCGGCGCGGTTCTCGATCTCCTGCAGGGCGATGAGGTCGGCATCAACGAGTGCGGCGAGGCGGTCAGCCAGCGCTTCCGTGCCGCGCCGGACATTGCGCCCGAAATCGCCGTACTGCGCGTCGTTGCGGCGGTCATCATCACCGAAGAACATCAGATTGAAGGTGGCGACCGTCAGCGCGCCGCTGTCCGCCGCAGCTGCCGCCGCGGCTTCCGGCGCATGCTGCACTTCGACCGGCACCTCCCCGCCGCAGCCGGCCAGCAGGCAGCCGAGCAGCAGGGCCGCCACGAGCGGCAGCGCTGAGCGCCGCTCAGCCGTCATTGTCGTCGTCACCGGCCGGAGCGGGGACGCGCACCTCGCTGTACTCGGTCATGCGCACTTCGCCCTGGTCATAGGCAAAGGTACAGCGCGACAGCTTCTCCTCGATATTGAGCGTGGCATTGCGCACGGTCAGGCGGCAGCCGGGATGGAGGAACGACATCGCGCCAATGCGCCCCTCGCTGCGCTCGCCCAGTTTCTGCTGCAGCGCCGCCTGCTGCGTTTCGAGCTTGGCGAGGCGCCCGGTCAGATTGCGCGACGCCGCCTGCAGCTGCAGCAGCAGTTCCTCCTTGGCGGGCGGGAGCGCCCCGGTCTTCGCTTTCAGTTCCGTCAGCACCTTCAACCCGGTGGCAACCTTGGTGTAATTGGTCTGGTAGTCCTCGAGCATCTTCGTCAGTTCCGCCACCTGCAGGCGCACGGTCGGGTCGAGCCCGACCTTGATGATGGTGCGGGTTGCAACTTCCGCGCCCAGTTCGCGGGCGAAGACGGTGCGGGCGGCGCGGATGGTGCCCCCGACGATGACCCCCTTCTTCCCGGCGGCACAGTGCACCGTATGCCCGGCACTGACCTCGCTGTGCAGGATGGTCTCGCTGATGACCACGTGGCGGCCGGCGACAAGGGTGGCGGACTCGGCGAATTTGGCGCGGATATCGCGCCCGGCTTTGACCTGCGTCCCCTCGCTGCCGATGATGCCGCCCAGCACGATGACATCACCCTCGGCATCGAGCGTGGCGCGGCTGACGCTGCCGGCAGTAATGTTGCCCGAGGCGCGCACGGCAAACCCCTCGGTGATGCATCCCTTGACCAGCACCGAGCCGAAAAAGGTGATGTTTCCCGTTTCGAGGTTGACGTCACCGGCGACGTAGTGCACCGGTTCGACCTTGAACAGGTGCCCCATCTGCACCAGCTGCCCGTCGGCAGTGGCGACGATTTCACGCCCGTCCGCGGAGGCGGCAACGTTGCGCCCGCACTTGACCTGCACGCTGCGCGGCGGCTTTACGGCGATTTCGTTGTCGTAGATGTCGAGGCCCGGGGTGCCGGCCACCGGCGGATGGAGCACCGCGAGCAGCTGTCCCGCGGTGACGTTCTCGATGAGGTTGAGTTCGCGGAAGTCGACCCGCCCGTGTTCGTCCTGAGCCGGGCGCGCTTCCTTCACCTGCGCCACTTTCATTTCGATGCGCCCGTCCTGTCCGGGCACGGGGGCGATGCCCTGCGCCACCACCACCGGTTCGCCGTAGCGCTGCTCGCTGAAGAGACGGCTGACCGCGGCAGCATCGATGCGCTTGATTCCCTTCTCGGCAAGTTTCTCGAGCACCTCAGCAGCGGTAACGGCACGCCCGAGCACCCTTGCCGCCGTCACCGTCACCGTGCACTGCAGGCGGTCGCGGCTGATTTCCAGGGTGAATTTCCCGTCGAGTTCCGGTTCGGGCTGGCGCGGGGCAATGACCACCTCGAGTCCCGACGCCTCCTTGACCGTGTCGGCGAGCAGTTTCGCATCGATTCCGCGGCTGTAGCCGCGTTTCGTCAGTTCCACCTTGACCGCGGCGGCATCAACTTTCTTCCCCGTGCCGCGCGCCGGGCGGACGGCGAGCAGCAGGCCATGGTCGGCATTGGTCATGAGGAACGACCCGTCGTCGTTCTGCGACGCCTGCGCGAGCGCATCCGAGGCCTTGGCCGCGTCGCGTTTCGGCTGTTTGACCGACACCGTAATGATGTAGGGTTTCTGCCCGACCCCGAAAACCCCCTTGCTCTTTTCCTGCACGACGCGGTACTGCAACTGCTCGACGGGGCGGCCGAGCGCGGCAGCGGCCTGCCTGAGCCCCGCGGGAATTTCGTCGCAGGTGATTTCGACCGCGGTTTTGCGGGCCGCGCTGCCGGGCACGTAGAGCCGTTCGAGCGCGGCGGGATTCTCCCCGGCCACGGTCTGTACGGCAATGAACGGGGCAGGCGCCGCCCCGTCGCCTGTCTTGCGCTTGGGCGCAGGGAGCGGATAGACGAGCAGCGCGCTCTCCGGCAGACCGGTGAAGAGCGCCGCCTGCCGGCGCGCCTGCGCCTCGTCCGCGGCCTGCAGGCGCATCACCTTGCGCAGGCGCTGCAGGCGGGCCGCATGCTCAGCGAAATCGACCGCCGGCGCCTCACCCGTTGCGGCGAGGTTGATCAGCCCGCGCGGGCGCAGCACGCGCGGGTCGCGGTAGGTTTCCGCGGTGACACGGCCGCTGCGTTCGACGAACCCGACGCGCTTCTCCGCCTTGGCCAGGGTCAACACGTCGCTGCGCCCGATGGTCAGCTTGACCCCGGGAAATGCCGTGCCGGCGACGCAGACCGTGCCCGCCACCGGGTTCTTCACCTGCTCGGCAAGCCGCGCCTCCTGCGCCGCGAGGCGTTCAAGGGCTTCCTCGCAGCGGTTGCGGATGGCGAGCTGCGCATCGAGCTGTTCCTGCGCCTCGGGCGTGATGGCCCCCGCCCGCTTGCGCGCGAGCAGTTCATGCGTCAGCTGCTGCGCCGGCTCGAACTGCGCGCGCAGCCGCTGCATTTCGCTGCGCACCAGTTCCAGCGCCTCCTTGTCGGCGCCGCGCGGGGCGGCCAGCACCACCGTTTCGGCCCCCGTACCGCTCCCCAGGTCGCGGCAGTTGAGTTCGCTCCCCGCCTGCAGCGTGCCCCCGACGACCAGTCCCTTGAGCCCGACGCAGACGATCTTCTCGCCCGCTTTGACCGTGCAGTGCATCAGTGCTTCGTCGATGATGATGTTGTTGTCCGCTTCGAGGGTCGCACTCTCGGCGAACCCGGCAAAAATATCCTGCCCGGCGGTCACCTTACCCTTGCCGCCGCCGCGGATGCCCTTCTTGACGAGGACGGTGCCGCCGGCGCTGAGCGTGGCGCGCCCGACGGTGCCTTCGACGATGATGTTGCCGTCCGCCTGCAGCGTCACCCCGTCCTCGACACTCC
>CAZWUZ010000209.1:0-6838 GCA_964637655.1 uncultured bacterium
CAATTCTTGAAGGGCGTTGGCCCGCAGCGGGCGGAACTGCTCGAACGGCTCGAAGTGCTGGCGCTGGGCAATGCCGACCCGCACATCCATTTCGCCATCCTGCGCGATTTTGCCGACGCGGCGTCAGCGGCGATGCCGCAGGACGAGGCGATCCTCGCCGCGGCGCGTGCGGGCATTGCGGCGCTGAACGCCCGCGGCGGTGACGGGGGCGGCAACACCTTCTACCTGTTCCATCGCGCGCGGCAGTGGAACCCGCAGGAGAACGCGTGGATGGGGTGGGAGCGCAAGCGCGGCAAACTCGAGGAGTGGAACCGCCTGCTGCGCGGCGCCACCGACACCAGTTATGCCGTGCAGGTCGGCGACCTGGCGGTGCTGCCGTCGGTGCGCTACTGTCTGACCCTCGATTCCGACACGCGCCTGCCGCGCGATACGGCAAAGAAACTGATCGGCATCATTGCCCATCCGCTCAATCGCCCGCACTACGATGCCCGTCTCGGCCGGGTGACGTCGGGGTATGGCATCCTGCAGCCGCGGGTGAGCGTGACCATGGCGAGCGCGGCCGGGTCGCTCTTTGCCCGCCTGTATGCGGGCCATACCGGGGTCGACCCGTACACCACGGCCGTGTCGGACACCTACCAGGACCTGTTTGACGAGGGGATATTCACCGGCAAGGGGCTCTACGAGGTGGATGCGTTCACCGCGGCGCTCGACGGACGCGCCCCGGAGAACATGATCCTGTCGCATGACCTGTTCGAGGGGGTGTACGCGCGCACGGCGCTGGTCACCGATGTCGAGGTGGTGGACGACTACCCGGCGAGCGTACTGACCCACGCGCGGCGCCAGCACCGCTGGGTGCGGGGTGACTGGCAGATCCTCTGCTGGCTGCTCCCGTGGGTGCCGTCACGGGCTGGCTGGCAGCGCAACCGCCTGCCGCTCATCGCGCGCTGGAAAATATTCGACAACCTGCGGCGGAGCGTGACGCCCCCCGCCACGGTGGTCCTGCTCCTGGCGGCCTGGTCATGCCTGCCGGGCAGCCCGCTGGTGTGGATGCTCGCGGTGCTCGCGCTGCTGGCCTTCCCGCTGGTCCCGCTCGCCTGCGCGGTGCCCGTACCGGGCCTGCGCCGGCCATGGGTGGTGGTGTTGCGCGCGGTGGCGGAGGATACCGCGACCACGCTGGCGCGGATCATGCTGCAGGTGGTGTTCATGGCGTACGATGCCGCCGTGCGCACCCATGCGATCGTGCTGACCCTGGTGCGTCTGGCGTGGACCCAGCGGCGGATGCTGGAATGGGAGACCGCGGCGGCGAGCGCGCAGCGCCCGGCACAGCGCGACTACCGTTCGGGGATACGCCATTTCTACCGGGAGATGCTCGCCAGTCCGGTCCTCGCGGTGGCGGGACTGCTGCTGGCCGCGCTGCGCGGGCCGGGCACGTTCGCGGCGGCCGCGCCGGTGCTGGTGCTGTGGCTCGCGGCGCCGTCGGTCGCCTGGCGCCTGAGCCGGCCGGTGCAGCCGCGGCGCAGCGAACCGGGGGAGGCGGAGCGCACCCTGTTTTTGCAGGTGGCGCGCCAGACCTGGCAGTACTTCGCGACGTTCATGGACAGCAGCAATCACGCGCTGCCGCCCGACAATGTGCAGGAGGTGCCGGAGCAGCGGGTGGCGCAGCGGACCTCGCCGACGAATATCGGCATGGGGCTGCTGGCGACGCTCGCGGCCTACGATCTCGGGTTCATCGATGTGCCGGAACTGACGCAGCGGCTCGACGCGACGCTCACGACCATGGAGGGGCTCGAGCGCTACGAGGGGCATCTGCTCAACTGGTACGATACGCAGACCCTGGCACCGCTGGCGCCATCCTATGTCTCCACCGTTGACAGCGGTAACCTCGCGGGCGCGCTGATGGCGCTGGCGGAAGGGTTGCGTCAGGTGCAGCGTGCGGCCGGGGGGGAGACGCTGCCCGGCCGGCTCGACGAACTGGCGGCCCGCGCCACGGCGTTTGCCGACGGGATGAACTTCCGCTTCCTCTACGATCCGCAGTTCCGCCTGCTCGCCATCGGCTATCGCCTTGCTGACGCCGGCGGCCCCGGCCGCCGTGACACCGCCACGTACGACCTGCTCGCTTCCGAGGCGCGCCTGGCGAGTTTCATCGGCATCGCCCGCGGCGAACTGCCCGAAACCCACTGGTTCCATCTCGGTCGGCTGATCACCAGCGTTGACGGTGCGCCCACGCTCCTGTCGTGGAGCGCGACGATGTTCGAGTACCTGATGCCGCGGCTGCTGATGAAGAGTTACCCGGAGACGCTGCTCGAACAGAGTTGCCGGATGGCGGTGCGGCGGCAGATGGCGTACGGCCGCGCGCGCGGCGTGCCGTGGGGCATCTCGGAATGCGCGTATGCCGCAGTCGACCGGCACGACACCTACCAGTACAAGGCGTTTGGCGTGCCCGGTCTCGGGTTGAAGCGCGGACTGGGCGATGAGCTGGTGGTGGCACCGTACGCCACCGCGCTGGCGGCGATGCTGGAGCCGGCGGCTGCGGCCCGCAACCTGCGGCGGCTGGCCGACGCGGGGCTGTCCGGCGCGTACGGCTACTACGAGGCCATCGACTACACCCATCGTAAAGCCGGCGAGGCGGACGATGAGGCGGCTGCGTCTGCGTCGGGCACGGTGGTGCGGGCCTACATGGCGCATCATCAGGGGATGATCCTCGTGGCGCTGGCCAACGCGCTCAACGGCGACCTGATGGTCAGGCGGTTCCATGCGGACCCGCGGGTGCGGGCGACCGAGATGCTGCTGCAGGAACGGGTGCCGCGGCTGGCCGCGATCACGCAGCCGCGTCCCGTCGGGGAGACCCGGCTGGCGGAACCGGCAGCGGCCATGGCGATGCGTCGTTTCCGCTCACCGCACACGCAGGTGCCGCACGCGCAGTTCCTGTCCAACGGCACCTACACCGCGGTGGTCACCAATGCCGGCGGGGGCGCCAGTTTCTGCCGCGGTCGCGCGGTCACGCGCTACCGCGAGGACGGCACGCGCGACCCGGGGAGCCAGTTCATCTACCTGCGCGACGTGCGTGACGGGGCGGTGTGGTCCGCCACGTTCCAGCCGACCGCGGCGGAACCGGACGAGTACCTGGTCTCGTTCCTCGCGGAGAAGGCGACGTTCAACCGTCGTGACGGCGATATCGCCACGCAACTCGATATTGCGGTCTCAGCGGAAGACGACGTGGAAGTGCGCCGGCTGACGGTGACGAACCACGGCAGCCGCCCGCGCGAACTGGAAGTAACGAGTTATGTTGAAATCGTGCTGGCGCCGCCGGCTGACGACCTGGCGCATCCCGCCTTCTGCAAACTGTTCATCGAGACCGAGTACGTGCCGGAAAACGCCGCCCTGCTCTGCCGCCGGCGCCCGCGCGCGGCTGATGACGCGCCCGTCTGGGCGGTGCATGTCATGAGCCTTGCCGGGCGGATGCAGGGCGCAGTGGAATGGGAGACCGATCGCGCCCGGTTTCTCGGACGCGGGCGCGGGCCCGACAACCCGCAGGCGCTTGACGGCCGTTCGCTTTCGGGCACCACCGGCTTTGTCATCGATCCGGTGGCCTGTCTGCGCCAGCGCCTGCGGCTCGCGCCGGGCGGTTCCATGCGGCTGTCATTCGCCACCGGCATGGCGACGTCACGCGAGGCCGCGCTGGCCCTGGCGGTGCGCTACCACGAACCGAGCGCGGCGGCGCGCACGTTCGCCCTCGCGTTCGCGCAGGCGCAGAGCGCCTGCCGCTACCTGAACATCTCCCGGGAAGAGGCGCTGTTGTATGAGCGGCTCTCCTCGCGGGTGCTCTACGCGGACGATTCGCTGCGCGCCGCGCCGGAACTGCTGGCGCAGAACACGCTCGGGCAGCCGGGCCTCTGGCCGCACAGCATTTCCGGTGATCTCCCCATCCTGCTCGTGCGGGTGACTGAGGAGGACGACCTGACGCTGGTGCGGCAAGTGCTGCAGGCGCAGGAATACTGGCGGCTCAAGGGTCTGCGCGCCGACGTGGTGATCCTCAACGAGCATCCGGTGAGCTACTTCGACGAGATGCATGCGGCCCTGACGGCGCTCCTCGACAACGGCCCGTGGCAGAACTGGAAGCACTGTCCCGGAGGGGCCTACCTGCTGCGCGGTGACCGGCTGGGCGCGGCGGAGCGCACGCTGCTGGTCAGCGTGGCGCGCGCGGTGCTGGCCGGCGACCGGGGTGAACTGGCGCAGCAGTTGCGCCGGCCCGATCCCGCCTGGCCGGTGCCGCTCCCCTTTGTGCCGACGGCGCCGGTGCCGGTCGCAGTGCCCATGGAGGTGCCGGTGCCGTCGCTGACACTGGCGCACGAACTGGGCGGGTTTGCCGACGGCGGGCGCGAATACGCGGTGGTCGTCGACGGGGACCGGGAAACGCCGCTGCCATGGTGCAATGTCATCGCCAATCCGTCGTTCGGGACGGTGCTCAGCGCGTCGGGCGCGGCCTATACCTGGGCGGGCAACAGCCGCGAAAACCGGCTCACGCCGTTTGCCAATGACCCCGTCAGCGATCCGGCCGGCGAAGCGCTCTACCTGCGTGATGACGACACCGGGGTGGTCTGGTCGCCGACGCCAGGTCCGCTGCCGCGCACGCCGGCTGATGGCCGCTGTGTGGTGCGGCACGGGGCGGGAATCTCGCATTTCACCCGCGCGCTGCATGGCATCCGCCAGTATCTCGATCTGTTTGTCGATCCGGCCGACCCGGTGAAATTCTCGCTGCTGACGCTGGTCAACGAAAGCGCCGGGGTGCGCCGCCTGAGCGTCTACGCCTATAATGCGTGGGTGCTGGGACCGCCGCAGGGTGGGCCGGGGGCGCTGATTGTCACGGAGCGTGATGCCGCGACCGGGGCGCTCTTTGCCCGCAACACGTACAGCCAGGAGTTTGCGGGGCGGGTGGCGTTTGCCTACACCGACGGGGCTGCGGATGCGACCGGTGACGCCCGCTCGTTTCTCGGCCGCAACGGTGCTACGACCCGGCCGGCGGCGCTGCGCCATGCCGGTCTCTCCGGCCGTTTCGGGGCGGGGCTCGACCCCTGCGCCGCGCTGCGCGTCGCCCTCACGCTGCAACCCGGGGAGACGCGCAACGTGGTCTTTATTCTCGGGCAGGGCAACGATGCGGAACAGGCCCGCGAGCTGGTGCGGCGGCACGGGCACCTGGCCGGCGCGGAGGCGGCACGCGAAGCGAGCCGCCGCGTCTGGGACGACCTGCTGGCGACGGTGCAGGTGCGCACGCCCGACGATTCGTTCGACCTGCTGCTGAACCGCTGGCTGCTCTACCAGAACGTGAGCTGCCGCCTGTGGGCACGCTCGGCCTATTATCAGCCGGGCGGCGCTTTCGGGTTCCGCGACCAGCTGCAGGATGTGCTGGCGCTGACGCTGGCGCGCCCCGACCTGCAGCGCGCGCACCTGCTGCGGGCCGCGTCCCGGCAGTTCCGCGAGGGGGATGTGCAGCACTGGTGGCATGAGCCGTCCGGGCGGGGGACGCGCACGCGCTGCTCTGACGACCTGCTCTGGCTGCCGTACGCGGCGGCGCAGTATGTCGCGGCCACCGGTGATACCGGGGTGCTGGACGAAGTGGTGCCGTACCTCGAGGCGCCGCTGCTCGACCCGGGGGTACAGGACGCGTACGGCGAACCGCGCGTTGCCGCGGCAGCGGGCACGCTGTGGGAACATTGCCTGCGCGCGCTCGACAAGGGGCTGACCATCGGCGTGCATGGCCTGCCGCTGATGGGGAGCTGTGACTGGAACGACGGGATGAACCGCGTGGGACATGACGGGCGCGGTGAAAGTGTCTGGCTCGGCTTTTTCCTGCACACGGTGCTGACCGCGCTGGCGCCGTTGTGTGAACTGCGGCAGGATCACGAACGGGCCGCGCGCTACCGTGCCGAGGCCACCCGGCTTGGCGGCATTCTCGAGCAGGCGTGGGATGGCGAATGGTACCGGCGCGGCTACTATGACGACGGCATGCCGCTCGGCTCCGCGCAGAACGACGAATGCCGCATCGACGCCATCGCGCAGGCGTGGGCGGCGCTCTCGGGTGCGGTGCCCGTCCGCTTCGCGGAGCGCGCGCTCGACGCGGTGCGCACCCATCTGATCCGCCGCGGCCCGCAGGTCGTGCTGCTGCTCGATCCGCCGTTCGACAGCTCGGCGCAGGACCCGGGCTACATCAAGGGGTATCCGCCCGGGGTGCGCGAGAATGGCGGGCAGTACACGCATGGCGCGATCTGGGTGATGATGGCCATGGCGAAACTGGGGAGCGGCGACGAGGCGATGGAACTGTTCCACATGCTCAATCCCGTCAACCATGCGCGTACGGCCGCCGACGTCGAGCGCTATCAGGTCGAACCGTACGTCATGGCGGGCGATGTCTACGCCCACCCGCAGCATGCGGGACGCGGCGGCTGGTCGTGGTATACCGGTGCCGCGGGATGGATGTACCGCGCCGGGCTGGAAACCATGCTCGGCCTGCGCCGTCGCGGCGACACGTTTGCTGTCGAGCCGTGCATCCCGACGTCATGGCCGGCCTACGAAATCAACTGGCGGCATGGACAGACCCGCTACGAGATTGCGGTTACCAATCCGGGGCGCCGGTGCCGCGGTGTGGCGTCAGCCACGCTGGACGGCGTGGCGGTTGACCATGCCGCCATTCCGCTTACTGATGACGGTGGCGTGCACCACGTCTGCCTCGTGCTGGGCGATCCCGTGGCGTAGTTGCCGGCAGCGGGAGCCACATGCTACAAACAGCAGACGATGGTGATGCACGCGGAGAAGATGATGCGCTACGATTTTGACCGGAGTA
>CAZWUZ010000210.1:0-6731 GCA_964637655.1 uncultured bacterium
AAGTGGGTCACTTTGAAGTGCCCACGGGTGGGTCACTTTCAACTGCCCTTTGACACCCAAATGCCGGCAGTTCAGAACCGGGGACAGTGGTCCTTCTGCCGCCAAGACGCGTATGTGGTCAACCAGTTTGGCAGCGGCAATGCCATTGTCTTTGGCTAACGCCTCAATGAAACCGGCAACCGGGTCCCGCCGCCCTTGACGAAAATACCGCACCTCCGGAATCATGGTCACAGTATAAGCGATAACTTATATTTTGTCAAGGACTTTTTTTGCCAATCCGGACAATGGTAGTTGAGAGTAATTGGGATCAATTCATCAACTGTTCCTATTTGCGTTTTGCCTGAGCGTTTTGCCTGACGATTAGCGTTCTGCGTTGAGCCGCGCGAGCGGCGAAGCACAGGAACGCGAAGTTAGCCCGCGTTTCAACTATTTTATTGGGCATGCTTCTCCATGCTCCATAGCTTATATCATTATCGTTAGGCAACGGTATATGGCAATAACAACAAACACCCACAGGACAATTGCCAACGCAATATTAAGCCATTGAATAACCGGGTGCTTTATCCGCATAAGACATATTCGTACTAGCATCAGCACTAACAATATCAGCAGTAGTCCAATTGTGAAATATGATTTACCTGCGCGATAGCCGAGAGGAGGTAACTGTTCTGTCGTGCCTTGGGCAAACACATAACGGATCGTTTCCGATCCATATCGGTCGCCTTTATGCACCGACATTACTGTATAATTCGATCCGTCGCTGGTGTAGGCGTAGTTGTTATTCCATGGATCACTTGTAATGGTTGCGATATACGGTCCATTCCAACCGAGAACCGTGTCTGCCACTAGTTGGTTGAGAGTGGTGCGGGGAAATTGACTATCGGACACATCGACTTGATATAAAGCCAAAGCGGAATTGAATGCCCCAATATCACCGCAGGCCGCGCCAATTTTTGATCTTTCAATATCACTTGTCAGCGGCACTGGCAGTATAGCAAGAAGCGGAATGCCCAACAGAAACAAAACCAACAACAGGTAGAGCGGCCAAGCCGCCGGTGGTTTGCGCTGGACAGTAACCGGTGTGGAAATTGCACTTTCGGCATTATTTGGGCAATTCAATCGTTGCCTCCCGCGATTAGCGGAAAAACCATTTCGAACACTTTATCATATCTCATCATTTTACAGGCTAACGATTAGCGCTCTGCGTTGAGCCGCGCAAGCGGCGAAGCGCAGAAGCGCGAAGTTGGCCTTCGTGTCTTCATTTTTCAGTCGCCTTCTCTTTGTGCTATTTCATAGATACCAAATAATGCCATATTTCTATTTTCCCAAGGCCGTGACCTCTCAATGGTGATATATCTTCCGAAGCAGTAGACGTAGTATGGGCTAAGCACTGTCGAGTCTGCAAACTGAATTGTGTTGAACTCCATCGAGTCAACATCCAATACATTCAAAATACAATTTTTTTGAGAATCGCGGGTACGAAAGCAAATAAAGCGATTCATGGTTTCAAGCAGACTATCAGCACGAATAGCTTCAACTTCGTACTTGTAAAATACATTCATGTCAAAATCGTACACAATAATCCATGTAATATCTGGGATTGGGCCATTAGGGGGACGCATTCGAGGATATGCTGAGAATATAAAATTTCTGCCCGATAAACAAAACTTCCACCCCCATCCTTCAAAACGGTATTCGTCATTTGGCAATAGTTCTTGCCTGATTATTCCATTTCTGTCAATAAAATATAAGTGTTCGAGAACCGCCATGACTGACACCAACTGTTGATGTCTCGCAAGTACAACATTTCCCGCATCCGAAACAAATGCCCTCGTCAACGATATTTCCTTGGTCCATAGCTTAGTACCGTTATCTGTTGATAGTGATATAGTGTTATCGCTATCGTTACGAACTAAGCAATATACACGATTGTCTGACCATGCAATAACCGTGGCGTTCCCCGGAATGCTAATCCCCTCCCCATCGGCAGTATCACCGGACATTCCAACGGAATCGCCGCTACTTGCCGTGGCTTCATTTCCTATCAGTTGTCTTTTCATTTGTTCAAATTCGCTTCTCGAACTCGTGCGTGCGACTTGATTGATTTCGAATTGTTCGGTTTTGTGAAATGTTCGAGTAGCGAGCGCGGATATGTCCATAGGGGCAATATTGGTGTCCGTAGATATGCTTGCAGGTCTGCCTGTTTCGGAAGACGCCTCATTTATATCACATATCCCTGCACATTCACCGATAAATACAACATACAATGTTAGCAGTAGACTGGCCAACCATCTATGGTCCGATGTTGCACGTATTGCGTTCATAGCATTGGTCTTAGTATCATTATTATTCCCATCCTACATTCATCACAGGCCAACGAGTTATTCTGTGAAAGCGTGTAACAACGATTGTACTGCGTTGCTTTTGGAAAGTCAAGGGGGTGTTGAAATATGTCAAAAAGAGGGTGATTACGCAACGTATAGCCAGAAATGGTGTTGTGCTGGCGGCGGGAAAACGCGCGGGGGCGGGAAAATCGCAACGACGATGATAAGTACGCCTATACGGGGTGTTACACGAAAGGGGGGAGCAACTGTGTGGCGGTTACTGACTGGCTGCCGGTCACGCGGCCGACCGGGGAACTGCGCCCGCTGCGAATGGGATCGGGCATGCTCGCACGGTTATTGCCGGTAGTAGGTGACGGCAGAACGGAAGGGGCGGTGGGCGTTGACGGAGCCGCCTGACCGGTGCTACGATGGCTCTGCCACCCTGGCGGCGCACAAGCGCACGGCTGATGTTTCGTCAGCCCGGTCGCACGACCGTTGTTGAGAGTGCAGGGTATTCATATTCCGGTTGCACCGGAATATGAATAGCAGGGGGCGCGGGGACGGGCGACTGTCCCCGCTTTTCCAACCAAACCAGGAGAGCCACATGGGCTTCCTTGATTTCCTCTTTGCGGGACGCGGGCACGGCATCGACGAACTGGCGCGGCGCCTGGGCATGGACATAACCGCGCTGCAGGCGGTGCCGGTGCGCTACCAGACCTTTACCGTCCCCAAACGCAGCGGCGGTATGCGCACCATCAATGCCCCGGAAAAAGAACTGAAAAAACTGCAGCGGAACCTGCTGCGGCGCGTCTTTGCCCGCTGGCACACGCATGATGCGGTGCACGGCTTCGCGCGCGGGAGGTCCATCCTCACTAACGCGCAGCCTCATGCGGGCAAACCCGTGGTGGTGCGCATGGACATCCGCGACTTTTTCCCCGCGACGAAAGCGGCACGGCTGACGGAGTTCTTCCGCAAACGCGGATGGAACAAACCGGCGGCAGCGCTGCTGACGCGCCTGTGTACCCACGAGGGCGGCCTGCCGCAGGGGGCGCCGACCAGCCCGTGCCTCGCCAACATGGTCAATTACGGACTTGATATCGCGCTGGCCGGATTGGCCGGCCAGCATGGTGCGGTCTATACACGCTATGCGGACGACCTGACCTTTTCCTTTGCCCGAGACGACCGCAACGCCATCCACGCGCTGGTGCGCCAGGCGAAATTCATCTGTGCCGGCGCGGGCTACACGCTGCACCAGAAGAAAAAACTGCGCATCCGCCGGTAGCATCAGCGACAGGAGGTGACGGGGCTGGTGGTCAACGTGCGCCCGCAACTGCCGCGGGCGACCCGCCGCCGTCTGCGCGCCGTCGCGCACCGGGCACGCACCGGAAAAATACCGACGCTGCGGCGCGAACAGCGCGCGGGGTGGGACGCGCTGCTGGGCATGCTCGGCTCACCCCTGCGTCTTTCCTGAGCGGCGCGCGGCACACACCTGCCTTGCACACACGGGGGGCAGATAAAACGGGAAAACCTCAGGACTGACGGGAGAGCAGGGGGCGCTGATCGGTGACGAGCTCGCCGCGACTGCCGTCGACGGAGAAGTGCAGCAGTTCGACGGTGCCGTCGGGGCGCACGTGGTAGCGCTCGCTGTCGTCGCTGATGCGGCGGAAGTAGCCGCCGCTGATGTCCTGGTAGAGGTCGACGGTGAAGACGATGTCGCTGGCGCGCAGTTCACTGCGCGGGCGGACGGCGAAACCGCGGTCGCTCTCAACCACGGCATAGAGACCGTTAGGATTGCGGTAGCCGGCGAAGAGTTTCCCCTCTTCCTTGATGAAACAGTCGGCATCGAGCGGAAAATCGCCGTGGTCGGTCAGTTCGGTCAGGGCGCGCCCGCGCACGCGGTAACTCTTTTCCGAGGCGGCAAGCGGCAGCAGCGAAACGAAGCGGTCGGGCGAATGGGTGAGCAGCGTCGTCGGCAGTGACGGGTCGCTGCGCGCGGCGGCGATGTTGCGGTAGCTGGTATGCACGATGCTGCCGTTATAGTCGACGTCATGCACGAGCACGGCGTCGTCGTAGGCGTGCAGCGCCTCCTGCAGCCGCCGCTCGCTCCATGTCTGCTCGATATAGTCGTTGATGTTGCCGTAGACGACGGGGGCGGCGAGAAACTCATCTCCGGTCAGCGGCCCCTTCTGCGGCCGCCGCTCGCTGACCAGCCGCCGCCAGAGCGCGGGGTCGTAGACCGTGTCGGAACTGAAAACAACCCGCGTCTCGCCGCGGGTAAAACGCAGGGCGATGGTCGGTGGGCCGTGCCAGGCGGGCTCCTTGAGCGCCTCGACCTGCAGGCCGTTCGCCGCGTCAGTAAAGACGTTGCGCTCCGCGGTGTAAAAGACGGTGTCGCTGAACGCGTAGTAGGATTCCGGCTCGACCCACAGTTGCGTGGCCGGGTCGCGGAAGAGCAGGCGCGGGCGGTTGGCCTCGGGATTGATGAAAATCTTCGCCTGCTGCGGCGGCACCGGCCGGTTTTCCCGGTCAAGGACGCGCCAGACGCGCCCGGCGGGGGAATCGGTGAGCACGACGCGGTAGAGCGGTCGCGGTCCGAGCGTTACCTGCTCGACGAATTCCAGGTAGGGCATGTCGATGACGGTGCGCGAATCGCCGGAGAGCGAGCGCTCCAACGCCCCCTTGGAATTCTTGTGGAACTCGTCGTGGATGGTGTCGGTGGTGACCAGGCGGAGCTTGCCGCTGCACCCCGGGGTATAGCGCTTGAACAGGGCGAGGTCGGTGAACCAGCGGCGGTGGTCCTCGTGCGAATGGGTGGCGAAGATGCCGCGCAGCGACTGGATGCCGTCGGTGCCCAGCAGCTGGAAGACGGGGGCGCCGCAGTCGAGCAGGTAATGGTCATTCCCCGCCGTGATGCGGTAGCCGATGCTCTTGCCGATGAGCGAAAACGGGCCGGAATCACCGATAACGTCGATGAGGATGTCGTGGGCGGACTGCAGCGGTGGCATCATTGGCAGGAAAGAGCGGAACGAACTCCTTTCATGCGGTCATACGGTGAAAAAATGGTGCCGAGGGCGGGAATCGAACCCGCATGCCCTTGCGAACACTAGGTCCTGAACCTAGCGCGTCTGCCAGTTCCGCCACCTCGGCACAAACCAACTGCTTGTATTGTCGCAATAATAATACTATACTGCGCGTATATTGTCAAGGGAAAAGGTGATGCATGGCAGGGCAGAAACCGGAGGCGCGGCAGGCGGCGCAGAAGCATATCGCGCAGAACCGCCGCGCGCGGCATGAATACGAGATTCTCAGCACGTTCGAAGCGGGCATCGTCCTGCAGGGGACCGAGGTAAAATCGCTGCGCGCCGGGCTGGTCAGCATCGCCGAGGCGTTCGGCCATATCCGCAACGGCGAACTCTGGCTGCAGCAGTGTCATATCGGGGAATACTCGCACGGCAACCGCTACAACCACGTCCCGTTGCGCGAACGCAAACTGCTGGTGCACAAGCGCGAGATCCGGCGGCTGTGGCAGAAGGTGACGACGGAGGGGCAGACCCTCATCCCGCTGCGCCTCTACTTCAAGCAGGGCAAGGCGAAGGTGGAAATGGCGCTGGGGCGCGGCAAAAAGAAGCATGACAAGCGGGGTGACATCCGCCAGCGTGAGGACAAACTGACGATGGACCGCGCCCGGCGCGATCGTGACCGCGGTGAGTAACGCCGGGCGCGGACGCCCGCGCTGGTGGCTCTGGTTCGTCGCGGTGCTGGCCGTGCACGCGCTGCTGCTGGGCGGACTCGTGGTGTACCGGCAGGCGGAGCGCGCGGCGATGACGGACAACGACATCCTGGCGACCGGGAAATATGCCGCCGGCTACCGTGATACCCTGCTGGCGCAGCAGGCAGCGCTGCAGGCGGAACTGGCGGCCCTGCGCGCGACGGACGGCACGCTGGCGGCGAAACGTGCGGCACTGCAGCGCGCGACGGAACTGGCGCCCCGTCTCGATGAACTGGAGCGGGAACTGGCTGCTGACGCGGCCGCGCGCGCCGCCATTCTCGCCCGCTGGCAGGCCTATGACCCGGCGGCCGGCGCTGTCATGCAGTTGCCGGGCATGCTGTTGCTGACCGCGGTGCTGCTTGGCTGGGGCGCGGCAGCCGCACGTGCTGACGGTGTGCTGCGCCGCGTGCGGTGGGGCGCGGGACTCGGCGCGGCCTGGGCGGGCGCGCTGGCGCTGGTGACGGTAACCTGCCTCTGCCTGATGCAGTCGCTCTACCCGTGGCCGGAACTGGGCCTCATGCGTGCCGTCCCCTTCGTGGTGATGGCGCTGCTGCTGGCGCTCAACGCGGCGGCGGGCTGGCGCCTGGCGCGCAGCGGGCGTCCGCGCTGGCTGTATCTTGCCACCGCCCTGCTGCTGG
>CAZWUZ010000211.1:0-6731 GCA_964637655.1 uncultured bacterium
CCACCGCCTCCTGCAGCATGCGTTTCTCGTTGCGTATGATGATCTCGGGCGCGTTCAGCTGGAAGAGCCGCTCGAGCCGGTTGTTGCGGTTGATCACCCGCCGGTAGAGGTCGTTGATGTCCGAGGTGGCGAAACGTCCCCCCTCGAGCTGCACCATCGGGCGCAGGTCGGGCGGGATGACCGGCAGCACGTCGAGGATCATCCACTCCGGCTTGTTCCCCGAGTTGAGGAACGACGTGATCACCTTGAGCCGGCGCACCGGCTTCGACTCGCGCGGGTCCTTGCCCCCCAGCGCGAGGATGTCGTCGAGCGACTTCTGCAGTTCCTTCTTGGCGTCGCCGTCCTTCGCCTTCTTCGCCCGGCCGACCGCGAGTTTCAGCTTGCGCCCGAGCGGGGTCTTCGCGCCGAACACCTCGACGCGGTCATTGACCAGTTCCACCACGGTGCGCTCGGACGCCGCGCGCAGGTCCTTGTCGAGCGTCTCGAGCTGCTCGCGGTCCTCGCGCGCCAGCCCCTGCGTCTCCTTGTCGACCTGGATTTTCAGTTCCGCCGCCAGTTTCTTCAGCGGCAGCTGCGCGAGCAGTTTCGCCACCGCGCCGGCGCCGATATCCGCCTCGAACTTGCGCCCGTGCTCGTCGCGCGCCGCCAGGTACTCCTCCTCGCGCGCGAAGATGTGCCCGGTCTTGAACGGCGACTTGCCGCCGTCCGTCACCACGTAGTGCTCGTAGTAGACGATGCCCTCGACGTCCTTGACCGACATGTCGAGCAGGATGCTGATGTACGACGGCACCCCCTTGAGGTACCAGATGTGGCAGACCGGCGCCTTGAGCTCGATATGCCCCATGCGCGTGCGCCGCACTTTCGCCTGCGTCACCTCGACCTTGCACTTGTCGCAGATGATGCCCTTGTAGCGGATGCTCTTGTAGCGCCCGCAGTAGCATTCCCAGTCCTTGGTCGGGCCGAAAATCTTCTCGCAGAAGAGCCCCTGCCGCTCCGGCTTGAGCGTGCGGTAGTTGATCGTCTCGGGCTTCTTGACCTCGCCCGATGACCAGGTGCGGATCTGCTCGGGCGACGCCAGCCCGACGCGGATGTGCTTGAATTCGTTGATCATGTCTGCTGCTCCCTCACTCGCCGTCCGCCGGGCCGCGGCGGACCGCCGCGACGTCGTCGTCGAGTTCCTTGAGGTCCACGACGTTGCCGTCGTGGTCGTAAATGCTCAGGTCGAGCGCCAGCCCCTGCAGTTCGTGCACCAGCACGTTGAACGACTCGGGGATGCCCGGTTCGGCCATCTCCTCGCCCTTGACGATCGCCTCGTACACCTTGGCGCGCCCGGCCACGTCGTCCGACTTTACCGTCAGCATTTCCTGCAGGATGTGCGCCGCCCCGTACGCCTCCAGCGCCCACACTTCCATCTCACCCAGGCGCTGGCCGCCGAACTGCGCCTTGCCGCCCAGCGGCTGCTGCGTGACGAGCGAGTAGGGCCCGATACTGCGCGCGTGGATCTTCTCGTCCACCAGGTGGTTGAGTTTGAGCATGTAGACGGAACCGACCAGCACCTTCTGGTCGAACGGCTGCCCCGTCTCGCTGTCGTACACCGTTGTCTTGTGCGCCATCACCGGGTTGCGCTTATGCGCCTCGGCCACCAGTTCGTCGATTTCCTGCTCGCTGGCACCGGCGAACACCGGCGACACCACGCGCAGGCCGAGCGTCTGCGCCGCCCAGCCGAGATGCGCCTCGAGCACCTGCCCGATATTCATGCGCGACGGCACCCCGAGCGGGTTGAGCACGATGTCGACCGGCGTCCCGTCCTCGAGGTACGGCATGTCCTCCTCGGGCAGGATGCGCGAGATGACGCCCTTGTTGCCGTGGCGTCCCGCCATCTTGTCCCCCTCGGAAATCTTGCGCTTGATGGCGACGTAGACCTTGACCGTCTTGATCACCCCCGGGCCGAGCACCGCGTCCGGGCGGTTGCGGTCGAACACCCGCACGTCGATGACCGTCCCCTCGATGCCGTGCGGCACGCGCAGCGAGGTGTCGCGCACCTTCTTCGCCTTCTCGCCGAAGATCGAGTGCAGCAGCTTGTATTCCGGAGCCAGTTCCTTGCTGCTGCGCGGCGTCACCTTGCCGACGAGGATGTCATGCGACTTGACATGCGCGCCGATCAGCGCCACCCCCCCCGGATCGAGCAGCGCCAGCGCGTCCTGCCCGGCGTTGGGAATGTCGCGGGTGATCTCCTCGGGCCCGAGTTTGGTCTCCCGCGCCACGCACTCGAATTCCTCGATGTGGATGCTGGTGAACTTGTCGTCCTCGACCAGCCGCCGCGAGAGGACGATCGCGTCCTCGAAGTTGTACCCCTTCCACGGCATGAAGGCGACCAGCACGTTGTGCCCCAGTGCCAGTTCGCCCTGCGCCGTCGCCGGGCCGTCTGCCACCACCTGCCCCGCCGTCACGCGCTGCCCGAGCTGCACGATCGGGCGCTGGGTGAAACAGGTCCCCTGGTTGGTGCGGCAGAACTTGCGCAGGCGCAGCACGTCGTACACCGGGTCACCCGCCGAGGCAGTCAGTTCACCCGTCTCCGGGTCGTACTGATCCTCGCTGTGCGTGCGGTCGGTGCGGATGCTGATGCTCTCCGCCGTCACCGACTCGACCCGCCCCGCGTGCGGCGCGACCACGACCACCCCGCTGTCCACCGCCACCTTCGCTTCCGCGCCGGTAGCCACCGTCGCCGGGTCGGGACGCAGCAGCGGCACCGCCTGGCGCTGCATGTTGCTCCCCATCAGCGCGCGGTTGGCGTCGTCGTGCTCGAGGAACGGGATGAGCGCCGCGCTGATGCTCACCAGCTGCTTGGGCGTGACGTCCATCAGGTTGATGTCCGCCGGCTTGACCAGCGGGAAATCGTCGAGGTAGCGCACCGGCACCAGTGCATCCGTGAAGTGACCCTTGGCATCGAGCCGCGCGTTGGCCTGCGCCACGCGCAGCGGGTCCTCCTTGTCCGCCTGATAGTAGGCGACCTTGTCCGTGGCGCGGCCGTTCTCGACCGCGCGGTACGGTGTCTCGATGAAGCCGAGTTCGTTGACCCGCGCGTAGCAGGCGAGCGAAACGATGAGACCGATGTTCGGGCCTTCCGGGGTTTCGATCGGGCAGATGCGCCCGTAGTGCGTATAGTGCACGTCGCGCACTTCGAACCCCGCGCGTTCCCGCGACAGGCCGCCCGGCCCGAGGGCCGAGAGGCGGCGCAGGTGGGTCAGCGCCGCCAGCGGGTTGGTCTGGTCCATGAACTGCGACAGCTGCGAACTGCCGAAGAACTCGTTGATCACGCCGATAATCGGCTTGGGATTGATCAGCGTCTGCGGCGTCAGGCCTTCGAGTTCCTGCGTATTGGCCAGCTTGTCACGGATGATGCGGTCCATGCGGATGAGCCCGATGCGGAACTGCTGCTGCAGCAGTTCGCCGACCGGGCGCACGCGCCGGTTGCCGAGATGGTCGATGTCGTCCGCCCGCCGCTGCCCCGAGTTGACCCGGATGAGCAGGCGCAGCGCCGCGACGATGTCGTCCACCGTCAGCGTGCGCGTGTCGAGCGCCACGTCGTTGCCCGTCGCCTCGTTGAGTTTGTAGCGGCCGACGCGCCCGAGATCATAGGTGCGCGCGTCGAAATAGAGCTTGTTGATCTCTTTGAGCGAACCCTCGTAGGTGTAGAGGTCGCCCGGGCGCAGGAAGTGGTGCACCTTCTCCACCGCCTCCTGCTTGTTCCGGCTGTCATCCTTGTCGAGGGTGTTGAGCACGATGCGCGAGTACTCGCTGCGGTCGTCGATGATCCGCACTATTTTCACGTCGTGCGTCACCAGGTACTGCAGCAGTTCCTCGTCGATGACGCGCGGGCAGGCATGCAGCACCTCGCCCGTGCCGCGGTCGACGAGATCCGCGGCAAGCACGCGCCCGAGCGCCCGCTCCGCCGTCGCCGGCACCTCGACCAGTTCGTGGAAGAGGGCGAGGATCGCCGCGTTGCTCTCGTAGCCGAGAATGCGCAGGAACATCGTCGCCGGCACCTTGCGCCGGCGGTCGAGCCGCACCCCGAGGGTGTTCTTGCTGTCCGCCTCGAACTGCAGCCAGGAGCCGCGCGTCGGGATGATCACCCCGACGGTGGTATCCTCGGCCTGCGCGTCGAAGTAGAGACCGGGCGAGCGCTGGATCTGGCTGACCACCACCCGCTCGGCGCCGTTGACGATGAACGTGCCGCGCGCCGTCATCTCGGGGATGTCCCCGAGGTACACACTCTGCTCCACCACCTCGCGGTCCTCCAGCTGCATCTGCACGCGGATGCGCAGCGGGCGCGCGTAGGTGATGCCGCGCTCGAGGCAGGCCAGCTCGCTGTACACCGGCTGGCCGAGCACGTACTCGAGGTAGGTGAGCTTGACCTTGCGCGTGGTGTCCTCGATGGGAAAGACCTCGCGGAACGCCTCCTCGAGCCCCTGGATGGCGGGTTTCTTCGCGTCCTGCTGCAGGAACCAGCGGTACGAGCGCGTCTGGATCTCGACCAGGTTCGGCATGGTCAGCTGGTCGTCGCTGCCGCCGTAAACGATGCGTGTATCGGTCCGACTCTGGATCATCTTCGTGTCCCCCTGGGCGGCCCGTCGGGCCGCCACGCCGGTCAACTCATTTGGATGACAAACGGACAGCGAAATCCGCAGAGGGTACGCCGGCGCACTCCTGCCGCCGTTTCCCCTCTGCGGATCCGCCCCTGGCGCGCTGCGCGCGCGCAGGAGTTACTTGACTGCGACGGTCGCGCCCGCTTCTTCGAGCTTCTTCTTGATCTCGGCCGCCTCTTCCTTCGTGGCGTTTTCCTTGATCTTCGCCGGCACCGCCTCGACCAGGTCCTTGGCTTCCTTCAGCCCCAGCCCGAGCAGCTCGCGTACCACCTTGATCACTGCGATCTTGTTGGCGCCGAACGCGGACATCTCGACGAGGAATTCCGTCTTTTCCTCTTCCGCCGCCGCCCCGCCGCCTGCCGCCGGCATCGCTGCCATCGCCATCGGCATTGCCGCCGAGACGCCGAACTTCTCTTCCAGCGCCTTGACGAGTTCGGCCACCTCGAGCACCGTCATGCTCTCGATTGCCTTGATGATGTCATCCTTTGCCACTGTCGCCATGATCCGCCTCCTTATGCGTTCTTTTTGTCCTTGATTTGTGCCACCACCGCGGCCAGGCCGCGGATCGGTCCGTTGAGTACGCGCACCAGGCCGGTCATCGGGCTGTTGAGCACGAAGACCAGCTGTCCGAGCAGTTCGTCACGCGACGGCAGTGTCGCCAGCATCGCCACGCGCGCCTCGTCCGCCACCGCCCCCTCCACCAGGCCACCCTTCAGCACCAGGTGCTTGTGCGCCTTGGCATAGGTGGCCAGCACCTTCGCGGGCGCCACCGGGTCGCCGTAGCTGAAGGTGACGGCCGTCGGGCCGCTCAGGTACGCGTCCAGCCCCGCCGCCGCGTCCCCCAGCGCCTTCTTCACCAGCCGGTTCTTGTAGACGCGCATCTCCATCTGCTGCGCGCGCAGCTGGTGCCGCAGTTCCGTCAGTTCCTTCACCGTCAGCCCGCGATACTCCGCAAGAATGACCGCGTTCGCCTTCGCCAGCTTGTCCTGAATCTGCCGGACCTGGTCGATATTCTTCGCATTCGGCATGGTCGTCGCTCCGCCTTACATTCCCAGTTTTTCCCAGGTGTCGCGCAACTCAATTTCGAGGCCCGGTCCCATCGTCGCCGCCACCGTCACGCGCTTCAGGTACACGCTGCGCCCGGCAATCGCCGCCGGCTTGGCCCGCGCCAGCGCCTGCAGCAGCGCCAGCAGGTTGTCCGCCAGCTGCGGCGCGCTGAACGACAGCTTGCCCAGCGTGCTGTGCACGATGTTGGTCTTGTCCACCTTCAGTTCGATACGCCCCTTTTTGAGTTCCGCCACCGTTTTCGCCACATCCATGGTGACCGTCCCCGCCTTCGGGTTGGGCATCAGCCCGCGCACGCCGAGCACCTTGCCCAGCTTGCCCACGTCGCGCATCATGTCGGGGGTCGCCACCGACACGTCGAAGTCGGTCCAGCCGCCCATGATCTTGGCGATGGTTTCGGCGTCACCGATGAAGTCGGCGCCCGCGTCGCGCGCCTCCTTCTCCTTCTCCCCCTTGGCGAAGACCAGCACGCGCACCGTCTTGCCCGTGCCGTGCGGCAGGGAGACCGTGGTGCGCACCTGCTGCTCCGCCTTGCGCGAGTCGATGCCGAGGCGCACATGCACCTCGACCGTCTCGTCGAATTTCGCCGCCGGGATCGCCTTCAGCTGCGTGAAGGCCTCCTCCAGCGACGCGCACTTCGCCGCGCCGAGTTGTTCCTTGCCCGCGCGGTACCGTTTGCCCTGTGCCATGAGCCCTATCCTTCCACGACCAGGCCCATGCTGCGGGCCGTGCCGGCGATGATTTTCACCGCGCCGTCGAGATCGTTGGCGTTGAGGTCGGGCATCTTCAGCTTGGCGATTTCCTCAACCTGCGCCCGCGTGACGGTGCCGACCTTGGTCTTGTTCGGCTCACCCGAACCCTTCGCCAGTTTCGCCGCCTTCTTCAGCAGCACAGCTGCCGGCGGCGTCTTGGTGACGAAGGTGAACGAGCGGTCCTCGTAGACCGTGATGATGACCGGGATGGTCAGGCCGGGCTCCAGCTTGGACGTCTTGTTGTTGAACTGCTTGCAGAAGTCCATGA
>CAZWUZ010000212.1:0-6611 GCA_964637655.1 uncultured bacterium
CCGGATATGATAGCGCGACAGTTCCTTGGCCAGGCTCGTGGTAAATCCGCTCACCGCCGCCTTCGCCGCCGCGTAATGCACCGGCACCTCGAGAAGACGATGACCCGCCAGCGAACCGATATTGACGATCGTCCCCTGCTGGCGGTGGATCATCCCGCGCACCGCCGCGCGCGTGGTGAGGAACATGGTCTTGAGGTTTGCCGCCATCATCAGGTCCCAGTCCGCCTCTTCGATCAGCGCGAACGGCATAACCTGCGTGCGCCCGGCATTGTTCACCAGCGCCGCCAGCGGCCCGCACTGTTCCTCCGCGGCGGCGACCAGTTGCGCGGCCTGCGTCGCGTCGGTCAGATCGGCCGCCAGCGCCCGCGCGCCTGTTTCCGCAGCCAGCGCCTCCGCCTTGTCCCGGTTGCGGTGGTAGGAGAATACCACCGTCCATCCGTCCCGCACCAGGCAGCGGACGATCGCGCTCCCGAGCGCGCCGCTCCCTCCCGTTACCAGCGCTGCCTTACTCATGCTGCGCCTCCCTCCGCCTGTATCGTCTTCACCAGGTTGACGAACGTCTCCACCCGGAAGCGGCGCGGCAGTTCGGCGGTGCCCATGCCGGGCCTGAACTCCTCTGCCGGCACCTCCGGCATCGCCCGCTGCAGTTCCGCCAGCGCCTCCGGCGTGTAGATGCCGCCGACCTCGAGCGGCACGGTGCCCAGCGCCGCGCGCGCCTTGCGCTCGATGTTACCCGGCACGATCCGGATCGAGAACCGCCGTTCCAGCTGGAACAGCAGGTCGAGCAGGTCGAGCGAATCCGCGCCAAGATCGTCGAGGATCCGGTCGCTCAGCTTGATTGTTGACGGCTCCGTGTTGAGCACCCGGCCCACGCATTCACAGACACCGGCAACGGTCTCTTCATGGCTCAGCATAGGTATCTCCGGTATGACGCCGGCGCCTTGCGCGCGGGCGGCGTCAGTTCTTCCGCCGGATAGCCGACGGTGATCAGGCAAACCAGTTCCTGCCGTTCGTGCAGCCCGAGCAGCGGGCGCAACGCTGCTGCCGCCGCCAGCGGGCCGGTCAGGCAGCAGCTCCCGAGCCCCGCCGCCGTCGCCGCCAGCATGAGATTCTGCGCCGCCATGGCGGCAGCGGTGCGCTGGCCGGCGACCGCGACGGCATCCTCGCCCAGCAGTTCCTGCAGGAACAGTTCCGGGCGGCGGCAGGCGACCGCAATAACCGCCGGTGCCGCTGCGAACCAGGCGAAATGTTCCGCGTAGCGCCGCAGTTCCGCCAGGGCGCCGTCCGCTGCCGCATCCGCCGTCAGTTCCTGCCAGCGCGTGCGCACCGCTTCCGCCATCAGCTGCTTTGTTGCCGCGGCGGTGACGACGACAAATTCCCAGTTCTGGCGGTTGCTCGCGCTTGGCGCCCAGACCGCGGCCGCCAGCAGTTCGTCGAGCAGCGCCGCCGGCACCGGGTCGGACCGGTAGCGGCGTACCGAGCGCCGGGCGCGCAGCAGGGCCAGCGCCGCGTCGAGGCCGCTCACAGGCCGAGCCCGCCGTCGACGGCAATGACCTGCCCGGTGAGATACGCGGCCTGCTCGCCGGCGAGAAACACGACCACCGCGGCAACATCATCGGGTGTGCCGAAGCGCTGCACGGCGATCTCCTCGCGCAGCCGCGCGCCGTAATCGGCGCGGATGCGCGCCGACATCTCCGTCTCGATGATACCCGGCGCCACGCAGTTGACCAGCACCCCCTTGCGGCCGACTTCCTTCGCCAGCACCCGGGTCAGCGCTTCGACCCCGGCCTTGCTGGCGGCATAATTGATCTGTCCGCGCCCGCCGTAGCGGGCGGCAATTGACGACAGGTTGATGATCCGTCCCCAGCGGTTGAGCAGCATGAATTTCGCCGCCGCCCGGCAGAGCGCGAAAGCGCCGGTCAGGTTGGCGTCGAGCACCGCCGCCCAGTCGTCGTCGGACATGCCCAGCGCCGGCGCCTCGCAGTTGCGCGCCGCGCAATTGACGAGGATATCGAGCCGTCCGTGCGTGTTGTACAACTGTTCGCATACTGCCGCGCACTGCTGCGGGACAGCGACATCCAGTGCGACCGCTTCCGCCGCGTTGCCGGCCGCATGCAGTTCGGCAACCAGCGCTTCTGCCCGGTCGCGATGCTGACAGTAGCCGACCGCCACCCGCACGCCGGCCTGCGCCAGCTGCCGGCATACCGCGCTGCCGATTCCACCGCTGCCGCCGGCGACCAGCGCCACCCGCTGTGTTCCGCTCATCACTGCACCTCACGCCGCAGCACCAGGGCCGCGTTCTGGCCGCCGAACCCGAACGAATTGCTCAGTGCGTATTCCCCGGGGCAACGGGTGCCGGGTGCCGTCACATGGCAGAGTTCGCAGCCTGCTCCGACCTGCTGCAGCGACAGGTTGGGGGGCACGATCCCCGTCTGCAGCGTCAAGACAGTCGCTGCCGCTTCGATGGCGCCCGCCGCGCCGATCAGATGTCCGGTCATCGCCTTGATCGCGCTGACCGGCACCTGCTGCCAGGTGTCGGCGAACACCGTGCGTATCGCCTGCGCCTCGTTCCGGTCGTTCAGCGGTGTGCCGGTCCCGTGCGTATTGATATGTCCGACATCCGCCGGCGCGATCCCCGCATCGGTCAGCGCGTTGCGCATGGCGCGCATCGCGCCGTCACCGGTCGGGTCGGGTGCGCTCAAACTGTGCGCGTCGAGCGATGTTGCGTAGCCGCAGATCTCGGCCAGCACCGTTTTGCCCGCCGCGCGGGCCGCCGCCAGCGGTTCGAGCACCAGCACAGCCGCGCCTTCACCGAGCACCGTGCCGACCCGCGCCGCGTCAAACGGCCGGCAGGCGCGGGCGCCGTCCTCGTTGCGTGTCGTCAGCGCTCCCAGCAGCTGGAAGCCGCCCATCCGGAGCGGGTTGAGCATTGAATCGAAGCCGCCGCATACCGCAACCTGCCACTCGCCGCTGCGGATCGCGCGGAACCCGTGGCCGATCGCCTGGGTTCCGGCCGCGCAGGCCGCGCAGTTGACCAGCGTGCGCCCCGGCCGGCCGTATGCGTCACCCAGCAGACGCACGGCACTGTCGAGCGGTATCTGCAGCGGCGATCCGTCGCCGTTCAGGCTGCGGCGCGCCACGGCGGCAAAATCCGGCTTGCCGCCGGCAATGATCTTTCCCAGGTCGAAGATTTCCAGACCGGTGCCGAGATGCAGCAGTGTTTCCGCGGTGAAGCGCTCCTGCCCGGCCTGGACCAGCGCTTCGCCGGCCGCGGCAAAGGCAAAGCCGATCTTCGGATCGAGCGCCGCCAGCGGCCGCACTGCTTCCGGCAGTTCCGGCAGCTGTTTCACTTCTCCGGCCAGGCGCGCGGCAAAAGTCGAGGCGTCAAACCGCGTGAGCGGCGCGATGCCGCTTCTTCCGTCGGCGAGCGCCGCCCGGAACGCCGGACCGCCGTTGCCGACGGGCGAGATCACGCCGAGCCCGGTCACCGCCACGCGCCGGTTCACGGCCGCCCCAGTTTCGCGCTGAAGGTCTGCCCGTCGCCGCAAGCCATGGTCATGCCCGGCTCGCCGGCAAGGGCGGTCAGCGCCAGCATCACCGCCGGCGCCGCGGCAAAACTCTGTCCGCAGCGCATGGCGAGCGGATCGGCAGCCGGTTCAGACGACTGCGCCAGTTTCAGGTTGCGCACCAGCGCGTACGGTTGCCGTCCCGCGGCCTGCGCCGCTGCCGCGCGCTCGATGATGAGGTAGGCGGCGGCTGAGGCGGGCACTTCGCCGTCATGCAGCAGGCCCGCCTGGCGCAGGTAGACAAACGTGGCGGGCTGGGCCGGAGTGTCGGCCGCGCCGGCTACCGCACAATCGACTTCACCGTCTGTCACCGCACGCCACGCTTCGTACAACGCTGCCGCCGTCTGTGCCGCCCACGGCGTGAGGATAAGGTTGGGGCCCTTGATCCCCTCGATGATCGAGATCAGGCAGGGGGGCATGTTGGGCAGGATGCGGAACGACAGCAGCGGGTTGGTCGCCGCCAGGCCATCACGCCCGAGACATACCGTCGAGAAGATTCCGTGTTCGTCCACGGAATGCTCAACCGTCGTTGCCACTTCCGACAGATTGGCCGCTGCCAGGCCGCTGCCGGCATAGAGACCTATCCGCTCCGCCGCGTAACGGCCGATAATGCCGGCATCGGCTATCGCCGCGTGCGCGGCGGCGCAGCCGAGCACCGCGGCCGGAGACATGTATTTGAGCATGCGCCGGTTGCCGGTCATGGTGCCGGCATCGAAGGCCGGCGGTTGCGCGACCGGCGCCGCCGCCAGCGGGGTTTCCGCCAGTTCCGGCAGCGGCGCGCGCGGCGCAACCGTGCCGGCCCGCCAGGCCGCGAGATTGTCCGCGGCCGTCACTCCCAGCGGCGTCAGCAGGCCGATGCCGGTGATGGCGATCTCAGTCACGCGCCGACGGCTCCCGCAGCCAGAGTGCCAGCAGTTCCGCCCGCCGCTCATCAAGCAGCGGCTGGTCGATCTGGTGGAAGGAAAAGAGCAGGCGGCATTCCGCTACCGTTTTGCCGTCGCGCTGCGCCTGCACTACGGCCGTGGCCCCGGCGTCGTTGGCCGATTCCACCGCTGCCCGGTAGGTGAGCGTGTCGCCGGGATAGACCGGGAGGCGGAACTTGGCGCGGTCGACCAGCGACAGCAGCGCCTTGCGGTTGCGCCCGGTGCGCTGCCGCTCCCCTTCCTCGATCAGCAGTCCCGACAACTGCGCCATCCCCTCGAGCAGCAGCACGCCGGGCATGATCGGCTTGAGCGGAAAATGATCGTCAAAGTAATCTTCAGACAGGGCAACGTTCTTCACCGCCGTCGCCTGCCGTCCCGGCTCCCACTGCGTTATCCTGTCGATCAGGAAGAAGCGCATGCTGGTCTTCGCCTCACGTGCCGGCCGGAACGTTCCGGTCGAGGTATTTGATCCCGATGGCGGCGACGAACATACCGATCATCGCGCCGTTGGCCATCGTCGCCAGGTAGACGATAACGATGCCGGCCAGCGCCGCCGACAGGTGGTTGGAGGCGATCAGCAGCGTCAGGGGAGGGACCAGCGCCACCGCGATGCCGACCGCCGCGCCGATCAGCGCCCCGTCGAGCCGGGTGGCCGGCCCCGCGGCGGAACGGTGCTTGATCAGCCAGAGCCGTATGCCGTAGTCGTTGGCAAACGCGCCCAGCGCGCCGCCGCCGATGACCGACAGCAGCAGACGCAGCAGGTACACCTCGCGGAACGGGATGGTCAGGCCCAGCACGATGAAGAAGGCCAGCGTCGGCACGATGCAGAACAGGGCGCCGATCAGTTTCGCCCGCCGGATGTAAAAATCACAGAGTGCTTTCACTATACCCCTCCCTTGCGGTCAACAACGTGTTGTGATGCCTCGCGATGATGCAGTATCAGTTCCTCCACCATCTGCGGGTCCGTGGTCGCCACGAAACCCGGCGCCCACATGTTCTTGCCGTGGAAATGGAGCGGATGACAGACCCCCAGCGCCAGCGTCGCGTTTTTCAGGTTGCGCACGATGCGTTCCGGCGAATGGTCGGGTGACGCGAGCAGGCTGATGATGAAGCCGTCGGCACTGATCTCCAGTTTGCGGATTTCCCAGTCATGCTCACGGCAGACCCGGCGCAGCTGCTTATCCAGTTCGTCAGCGATCTTCTCCTGGAAAAACGGGTACCCCTTGCGCGTGCGACAGGCAATAATGATCGGCAGGTAGGCAAAGTAGTGCTGGCTGGCCCAGATCTTCTTCTTCAGTGCGGTAATTATGGTGGTGCGCTGCCCCGGCGCGTGCAGCAGGCGGATCGAGCGGGCCCGGTCGGGCGTACGCTGGATATACCCCTTCTTTTCCAGCGCCAGCAGGTGGGAACGTATGCCGTTCGGGTTGGGAATGCTGAAGCGCTCCCCGATCTCCATCAGCGTGGGCGCCACCGCCCGTTCCGCGATCCGGCTCTGGATGAAGGTCAGGATTTCCTGCTGCCGGGCCGTCAGCGCTTCCATACCGCCCTTTCAACTACTGTCATTATTTACACCCTTATTATACTGTAATTTCGTACACCTGTCAAGGGCGCGCCGCTGGCATTTTGCTAACTTCCTGCCGCTCCGGATAATGTATGCGAGGGATTGGCGGCGGTTGACAGGGCCTTGTCGCCGCGCCGGTATGGCCTTCCCGAAAACCGGTCCGGATGCATCCGGGGGAATCAGGTCAGGTCACTTCAATAAAAGGCCGCTTCCTCATACGAGAAAACGGCAGTTCTGATCCATATTGGCTCCCCGGACCTCACCATAGACAGAACCTTCAGCATAATTCTTGCGGTCGATTTTGCCGGTCGGGGTACTGACTGATATCAGGGAAGCAGGAACTCGTCGACAAAATCGCGCGGCGACATAATCCGCACATACGGCAATCCGTGCCGGCGCAATTGCTGAGCGGTGAGGTCAAGAAGGTGCCGGTCACCGCTCACGATAATCCTGGCCCTGGCGGCAGAGGCGACAGCAAGACAGGCAGTATCGGCAGCATGCGTACTGACCGTAACAGTTCGCGTTGCCCGCACCGTGGTCGCCTGATGGATGATCGTCCTG
>CAZWUZ010000213.1:0-6595 GCA_964637655.1 uncultured bacterium
GTCGAAAAGCTGGACGCCGAGGTCGGCGCCACCGTCGATTTCGACCAGGTGCCGAAGATCAGCGCACTGGCGTCAGCGATTGCCGCCGGCGGGCATGCCATCGACCTGCAGGTGGACGGGGGAATCGGGCCGGCGACGGCGGCGACGGTGGTACGGGCCGGGGCCAACCTGCTGGTGGCCGGTAACGCGTTTTTCGGCCAGGCCGACCGCGCGGCGGCACTGACGGGCATCATGGCAGCGGCGCGCGCCGGCAACCACGCGTAGCAGGCCCCGGGGGGACACGCAGCGCCTGGTGCATGTTATGCAGACGACGGGCAGGGTGCGTCCGGCGGAGTGCGTGGAGTGGCGGGAGAAAAACTGATTCTCGTGGAACGGTACGGATGATGCGACGCGGCAACCTTCCCCTGCTGGGCATGCTCCTCGACGTGGTGACGGTCAACGGCGCCTACCTGATCGCCCTGCTGTTCGTGTTCGGCGGGGCCATCCCGGCGGCGGAATTCGCCCATTACCGGGCCATCGCCATCCTCGTGACGATTCTCTACCTCGGGTCGCTGTACGGGTTCGGGGTCTACGACCGCGACTACCGTTATGCGGGGATGGACGATTTTCTCGCGGCGGCGCGGGCCACGGCGCTGGCCGGGGTGCTGGTGGTTGCCGCGACCTTTTACCAGCGCACGCTCGGGTATTCACGTCTCGGGTTTGCCTACGCGTTTGTCTTTGCCATGGGGCTGACGCTCGCCTGGCGCGGGGTGCAGCGCGGCGCGCACGAGTACGGCTGGCGGCAGCGGGTCAGCCGCCGGCGCGTGCTGGTGGCCGGGAGCGCGGCAGAAGCGGCGACCGTGGCCAGGCGGCTGGCTGATGACCATCGTTCCGGCCGCGAGGTGGTCGCCACCTGCGCCCTCACGGAACTGACCATGCCCGCGCTGGTGGCACGCTACAACCGGGAACCGTTTGACGAACTCGTCGTGGTCGCTGACGGGGCCGACCCGCAGGCGCTGCTCGCTCTGCATGATGCGGCGGCAGCGCTGGACATTCCCTGTCATCTGGTACCCGGTGCCTACGAACTGCTGCTGGCGCGGGCCCCGCTGCGCGAACTCGGCGACCTGCCGCTGCTCGAACTGGCTGGCGCCGCGCGTCCGAGCCGGGCCCTGGTCAAGCGGCTGAACGATCTGACGCTGGCGCTGCCGCTCGCGCTGCTGACCCTGCCGCTGGTGCTGCTGCTGGCGCTGCTGGTGCGTCTGCAGTCGCCCGGCCCCGCGTTCTTCAACCGGCCGCGGGTGGGGCGTCACGGCAAGCAGTTCATCATGTACAAACTGCGGACCATGGTCTGGCGGCCCGAGGCGGATCTCGACCTTACCGTTGACGGCAACGACCCGCGCATCACCGGGATCGGGCGCTGGCTGCGCCGCTGGTCGCTCGATGAACTGCCGCAACTGTGGAACGTGGTGCGCGGCGACATGGCGCTGGTCGGGCCCCGTCCGGAAATCCCGGCAGTGGTGGCCACCTACGCCCCGTGGCAGCACGAGGCGCTGGAAATCATGCCCGGACTTACCGGACTCTCCCAGGTGAGCGGTCGCGACGCCCTGTCACTGACGGACAAGTCACGTCTCGATATCTTCTACCGCCGGCATCATACGCTGGCGCTCGACATGAAAATCCTGCTCAAGACCCTGTGGGTGGTCGTCTCGGGCGAAGGGGTCAACTGAATGGAACGCATCCTCGTCATCGGCGCCGGCGAAGCCGGACGCATGGTCAGTCGCGAGATTGCCACGCACCCGGAACTGGGGTTCACCGTGACCGGGTTTGTCGACGACGATCCCGCCAAGCGCGGCACGGTCATCGATGGCAGCACCGTACTTGGCGGCAAGGCGGAGATTGCCGTGCTGGTGGCGCGCGAGCAGGTGACACTGGTCATTATCGCCATTCCGTCCGCCCCGGGGCGCGTGATCCGTGACATCGTCTCGGCCTGCCGTGACTGTGCGGTCAGGGTGCGTATCGTGCCGGGGATTTTCGAGATCATCGCCGGCGATGTGCATCTCAACAATATCCGCCCCATCCGGGTCGAGGATCTGCTCGGGCGCGAGACGGTGCGCGTGGAAAGCGCCGGCCTGGTGCGCGGCAAGCGGGTGCTGGTAACGGGCGCGGCGGGCTCGATCGGCAGCGAACTCTGCCGGCAGATACTGCGCGGGGAACCCGGGGAACTGTACGCGCTGGACAACGGCGAAACGGAACTGTTCAATCTCGGGCAGGAACTGGGGGGGCATCAGGGCTATGTGCCGGTGATGGGCGATATCCGCGACCGGCAGCGGATGACGGCGGTGTTTGCCGCAGTCGAACCGCACCTGGTTTTTCACGCGGCGGCCTACAAGCATGTGCCGATGATGGAACGCGCGCCCGGGGAAGCGGTCAAGACCAATGTCTTCGGCACGCAGGCGGTGGTCGAACTGGCGGTGGCGCACGGTGTGGAGCGGTTCGTGCTCATCTCGTCGGACAAGGCGGTCAACCCGACCAACGTGATGGGGGCAACCAAGCGGCTGGCCGAGCGCGTGGTGCTGGCGGCGGCGGGCGGGCCGACGAAGTGCGCGGTCGTGCGCTTCGGCAACGTGCTGGCCAGCCGCGGCAGCGTGGTGCCGATTTTCCAGGCGCAGATCGCCGCCGGCGGTCCGCTGACGGTGACGCATCCGGACGCGGTGCGCTACTTCATGACCATTCCCGAGGCGGCGCAACTGGTGATCAAGGCGGGCGGGTTCGGCGAACACGGCGAAATCTTTCTGCTCGACATGGGCGACCCGATCCGCATCCAGGACCTGGCGCGCAACCTCATCACCCTCTCCGGGCTGCGGCCCGACCAGGATATCGAGGTGACGTTCAGCGGTTTGCGGCCGGGGGAAAAACTGTTCGAGGAACTGCTGACCAGCGGCGAGGGAATCGAGCCGACCGCGCATCCGAAGATCTTCCGCACGGCACCGGAACCGCTGACGGAGAACCTGGTCGCCGGCCTGGCGGCGCTGGCCGCCGCGCCGACGGACCGGGAGACGCTGCGGCTGCTGCGCGAGCTGGTGCCCGAGTACCGCCCGACCTACATCCCGGTGTGAGCTGTTGCCGCGAGGCCCGTCAGGCGCGCCAGCGGAACGGGGAGAAGTCGGTGGCGCGGTCGTACACATCCTCCTGCTCGGCGCGCTTGAGCGCGCGGCAGGCGGCGCAGGTGAGCGGCGTCACCAGCACCTCGATACCCACCTTGAACACATAGTTGGAGACGGCGACCGCGTACCAGACCTCCGCCGGCCATACCCCCCAGAACGCGACGAACAGAAACACCAGCGTGTCGAGCGCTTCGCCCGCGAGGGTCGAGACGATGGTGCGCAGCCAGAGCCAGCGGCCGGCGGTCGCGACCTTGAGGCGGGCGAGCAGATAACTGTTGCAGAACTCGCCGGCGAGGAAGGCGAGCAGCGAGGCGAGGACGATACGCGGGAACTGGCCGAGAATGGCGGCATAGGCGGCCTGGTGCGGCCAGTCGGCGGCGGCGGGGAGCCGTTCGACCAGCGCGAAGAGGGCGGCGGCGAAGAGCAGCCAGGCGAACCCGGTCCAGATGAGGCGGCGGCAGCGGGCATAGCCGTAGACCTCGGTGACGATGTCGCCGAGGATGTAGGCGAGCGGGAAAAGCAGCGTGCCGCCGTCGAACGTGAACGGGCCCAATTGCAGCACCTTGGTCGAGGTGACATTCGACAGGATGAGCACCGCGACGAGCGCGACGCTCAACTGGTCGAGGTGACGGTAGGGGCGCATGTCAGACCGCGGGGATGATCTGCCACACCTCGACCATGTGGTCGGGGTGGTAGGACTGTTTGGCGCGGCGCAGGCCGGGAATGCCGAGATCCTGCTCCCGGTTGAGCCAGGGATAGTCCGCCGCCGCCTGCGCGGCGAACTCGCGGTTGATCAGCTGGTAAAGCCCGTCGATGTCGGTGTCCGCTTTCTCGATGTAGACGACGAACGTGTCGTCCGCCAGCGGCTCGCCGAGCGCGATGGCGACGAAGGTCCCGTCGACACGGATGGCGCCGCCGCGCAGGCCGAGCGCGCAGGGATTGGCCAGCAGCTGCCCGATGGCGGCATGCTCGCGCAGCAGTGCGGGCGTCGCCGGGCAGCCGTGCACCGTGCACCAGCGGGCAGCATACTCGCGGAAGGCGGGCACGGTTTGCGGGGTGAGGGGAACGTAGTCGTAGACCAGGGTGCGGCGCAGGCGGTTGAGATGGTTGCGCTTGCCGTCGTACTTGCGCCCGGGCAGGTCGATGAGGTCGCGGGTGCGGTAGACATAGTCGTCGTTGTCCGGGTCGCGCGTCACGGTGAAGGCCGGGTCGCCGGCGAGCGCGGCAGCGACCGGGGCGGTGACGAACTTGAACCGGCAGCCCGGCTCGGCGGCCGCGACTGCGCGCATGGCGGCCACCGGGTCGGGTGTGTGCAGCGGTTCGAGGTATTCATGCCCGCCGTCGTCCGGGCAGTCGCGGACCAGCACCGCCTCGCCGAGCCGGCAGAGTTCTGTACGGTCGGTGGTGTGCCAGGCGAAGATGTTGGCAAAACTGTAGACCGAAGAATGCTTGGGCGAAGCGGTGAAGAGGGCACGGAAGAGCGGCGCGTCGTCGCACACCACGCGCCGGACCGCGGGGTATTCGGGCAGGGGAGTGATGACAGCGGTGGCGCTCATGCAAGGTTCCTTTCCGGCATGCGCGGTACTCTACACCCTGACGGTGGCAGGGTCAAGGGCCGGCGAGCAGCAGGCGCAGGCCGAGGAGGATGAGGATGAGGCCGCCCGCCGCGCGGGCGGCGCGCTGCAGCCGGCTGCCGCAGAGGGTGCCGAGCCACACGCCGCCCGCGGCGATGACGAAGGTGGTCAGGCCGATGCACAGGGCGGGCAGCAGGATGGGGAGGCCGAGCAGGGTGAGGGAGAAACCGACGGCCAGCGCGTCGAGCGAGGTGGCGATGGCGAGCATGGTCAGCGGCAGCAGGGCGATACGGTGGATGACCGGACAGTCGTTTCGCCGTGCGTCGTACAGCATCTTGCCGCCGACCGCAGCGAGCAGCACAAAGGCAAGAGCGGGCGCCGCCGCGGCGACGAGCGCGGCGAGCAGCGAACCCGCGAGCCCGCCGAGCAGCGGCATCAGGCCCTGAAACCCGCCGAAAAAAACACCGACCAGCAGCGCCGCGCGCAGCCGGTTGCCGCCGAGCGCCAGCCCGTAGCAGACCGCGACCGCGAACGCGTCCATGCTGAGCGCGATGGCGAGCGCGAACAGCGCGCCGGACGAGAGGGTCATGTCAGGTGACGGTCAGGGTGTCGCCTTCACGGGCGGCGGAAACGCGGCCCGTGAACTGCGTCTGGTAGTCCTGCTCGAGCCGCGCGAGCTCCTCGTCGAGGCGGGCCGGGTCGTGATGGAAAAAAACCACCTGGCCGCAGCCGGCGTCGCGCGCCAGCTGCAGCACCTGCTCGCAGGTGGAGTGCCCCCAGCCGCGGCGGCGCGGGTATTCAGCATCGGTGAACTGCGCGTCATGCACGAGCAGCTGCGCACCGCGGCAGAATTCGACGAGGCGGGGATAGGCGGTGACCGGCTTCGCCGCCTGCAGCTCGTTGTCGGTGATGAAGACCAGCGCGCGGGAGCCGCAGTCGACGCGCACGCCGACCGTCGGGGCGGGATGATTGACCGGGCAGAGGCGCAGGCGGCAGGGGCCGAGGTCCTCGCCGCCGGCCGGCACCTCGGCAAACTCGATGGTGGCGCGCAGGTCGGCGAACGCGACGGGAAAATACTCCAGTGCCATCTGGCGGTCGAACATGCGGCGCAGCGGCGGCAGGCAGCGCGGGCAGCCGCGCAGGCGCAGGCGTACCGCCGGGTCGTAGACCGGGGCGAAGAAGGGGAACCCGTGGATATGGTCCCAGTGCGTGTGGGTTACCAGCAGGTGCAGGTCACGGGTGCCGCGCTGCTGCAGCAGTTCGCCGAGCCGGCGGATGCCCGTGCCCGCGTCGATGATGAGCTGCTGGCCGTCCTGCTCGACGCTGACACAGCAGGTGTTGCCGCCGTACTGCATGGCGCGGCTGTCGGGGACCGGCACCGAGCCGCGCGTACCCCAGAACGTCAGCTGCATTCAGCCACCTCCCGGCCGAGCGCGGCGGCGCGGTCGAGGCAGTCGGGGTGGTGCCGGACCGCGCCGGCTTCTTCGCCGCCGGGACAGAACAGCTCGCCGGTGAAACGCGCGCCGGCAGTGGCGAAAAAGTTGGCGGCCACGCTGCGGGCGTTGCGGTAGAAGTCCTGCCGGTCCGTCGCCGCGGTGACGAACAGCACGCCGCGTCGCGGCGTGTCGCGCGGCAGGGTGTGATACACCTCCCGCGCCTGCCAGCGGCATTGCAGACGGTCGATGCACATCTTGGTTTGTGCGCTGAGCCCGCCGAAGTAGAGCGGGCTGGCGAGGATGATGCCGCTGGCGCGGTCGAGCAGCGGGTAGACCTGCTGCAGGTCGTCGCGCAGCAGGCAGGAACCGTCACGCGGGGCGTCGGGGCAGGCCTGGCAGGGGCGGAAGTGCAGGTCGTTGAGGATGACGGTTTCCGTCGTCG
>CAZWUZ010000214.1:0-6565 GCA_964637655.1 uncultured bacterium
TACGTCCGGCCGTGTCTGCCCTGCCGCTTCGCGGCTTCCTCTCCCGGCGGGAGAGGGGAAACACAGTAACCGGCTGAATGGTTGCGAATCTGCTCTCTTACGCGTTCCGCCTGACTGTGACTGCGACTACCACTACCTGATGCCGGCGGCTGCCACCGATAGCGAACGGGCACGATCAGACGAGCCAGCCGTCCTTGCCGCCGGCGCGGGCGGGCGGCGGCGGCGCGTCCGGCAGCGGCACGCGCGCGTCGCACGGCGCACCTGTCGTCGTCAACACCGTCACACAGGGGAGCGCCTTCCCCTTGAACCCGAACACGTCACAGGCGTAGGGAAAGCGCTTGTCGTAGGTAATGCGGAAATGGCGGCACCCGTAGCAGGTGACCCCCGCCCCCTTCGTCATTTGCCCGGAGCGCGCACCGGGAACGACGGGTCGGCCGGCCGCGCCGGCGCCGCCGGCGACGGGCGCGGCGTCGTTGCGGAACTCCCCGACGACGGCGTGGTAATCGTAATGTAGCGGTTGAGATCGGTGATGGCGCCCGTCGCCGCGTCGATGCTGAACGCATGCCACTGGTCCTGCCCGCGCTCCCAGTGCACGACCCCGCTGCGCCGCACCGTGCGGCCGTCGGGCAGGGTGATCTTCAGGCCGGCGGTCACCGAGGCGGTGGGCGGGCGTTCACGGTTGGCAAAATACACCGACACAACATAGGTGCCACGGGTGTAGTTGTCGCTGCCGTAGCGGTCGAACACGAAATACTCAGGCGTCCCGCCGGTCGACTGATCGCTGCCGCACTTGTTGAAACTGCGCAGTACCATGTTCTGCCCGGCCGCATCCCAGATCTCAAGGTCGAGATCGATCGGCTCGCTCCAGGTCAGTTCGACCCGCACCTTGCCCGTCCCCGCGGGCGGGATTGCCGGCACGTCGGGCGTGCCCGGGGCATCCGGCACGACGACCGTGCCGCCCGGGTCGACCGGCACCGTCACCGGCCCCTCCGCCGCAAACATGCCGCTGAGTTTGTCGCGAAAATGCCAGATACCGAAGGCGATACCCCCGGCACAGAGCAGCAGCAGCCCGACGACGAAGAACCCGACAATCCCCCACAGGCAGCCGCCGCTCTGCTTCTCCTGCTGCACTGCTGCCGCGGCCGGCGTCGGCGTTTCTGCTGCTGCCGGCGCGGCGGCGGTTGCTGGCGCAACAGGTTCAACCGGTGGTGCAGCCGGTTCAGCCGCCGGGGTGACCGGTCCTGCCGGGGCCGCAGCGGGAGGCGGGGTGTTCCCCGGTGCGGGTGGCGGCGCGTTCAGCGCCCCGCAATGAACGCAGACCAGTGCCGTGCCGATCTCCTTGCCGCATTGCGCACAGTGTGCCATGTTCTTCCTCCCTGCCTGATGGTTGCTGCATCATACCCGAAAGTGGAACCTCCGGGCAACTCCTACGGGACCAGCGGAGCCAGCGTCGCCCCCGGGAAAAAGAAGGCGACAATCTGCGCCGCGCTCCACCCCGCCTCCGCCATCCCCTTCGCGCTGTACTGCGCCAGCCCGACCCCGTGCCCCCAGCCCAGTCCGCGCAGCACGAAGCGCGCGCTGTCGCCGCTGATTTCCGTAAAGAGCGTGCTCTTGCAGGCGTCAGGCCCGAGCGCGCTGCGGAACTGGCTGCCGGTAATTTCGACGGTACGGCGGCTGCCGCGCACGCGCATTTTTGTCGCGCGTCCTGACGGCCCGGTAGCGGTGATGTCCAGTCCGTGCACCTGCCCGACATTCCACGCGCGCAGTTTGTCACCCAGTTGCCAGCCGGTCAGTGCCAGTTCCCAGCGGTGGTGGGGCGAGGCGGCGCTGAACGGATCGTCGCGCACGGTGAAGTAGGGCAGGTCGCGTCCCCAGGCCTCGCCCGAGGTGGCGAGGCGACCGCCGGAATCAGCGCTGAAATACGCGGGCACCACCGTCCCTCCCTGCTGCAGCACGAGTCCGCGCGTGGCGTCGACCGCGGCGCGCGTCGATTCGCTCTCCGCCCCGAAGCCGCCGAAGATCATCGCCGCCGCGTCGAAGTCGTAGGTCTCGCCGCGCCGCCCGGACAGGCGGCTCATGACATAGGAGCGCGCGGCAATCGCCTGCGCCTGCAGGGCGGCGGCGGGCCAGCGCGGCGACATCTCGCGCCCGATGACGCCATAGAGGAATTCCTCAAGGTCGAGCCGATTGACCGCAGTCAGCGTATTCCCCGCCTGCGTGACGATGATGACGTTGCGATAGGTGCTGCGCCCGACGGTAACGGGCCCCGAGGCGGTGAGCTGCACGCGCACGGAGCGCGTCGCCGTGCCGCCAAGGCGGATACCGCCACTCCCCGCCGCGAGGCGCAGGGCGCCGCGCACCGCCGGCAGCAGCACGCCGCCGGTCGCCGCGTCGGTCACCTGCAGCCCGTTGCCGCTCACCGACAGTTCCGTCCCGGAGGCAACCAGCGCCCGCACGGGGACGGGCGCGGTCGCCGCCGCAGGCGGCACGGGCCGCACGTCCGGTTCGGTAGTCGTCAGCACCGCCGGCGTCGTCCCGCCGCGCGCGGCGAGAAAATAGGCCGCGTCAGCAAGGCGCGGTTCACCCGTCACCTGCCGCCAGGCGGACAGCGCGTCGGCCGTGCGCCCGAGGCGGTCGAGGGCGATACCGCGCAGGAAATAGGTTTCATCAGCGTCAGGAAGCTGCTGCAGCATGGTCAGCGCGGTCGCCGGCTGCCCGGCGCGCAGCAGCGCCCGCACCTCAGCGTCGGAGGCAGCCGTCACCGCGGCCGCGGAAAACAGCATCAGCAGGGAACAGAGCAGAGCGCGCAGCATACGGTTATGACACCCGTCGCCGCCGCGCGGTTATCATGGTGTCTGCGCCGGGCGCAGGGCAGCGGTATCAAGCGCCGCCACGAACCGCGCGTACGACTCGTACCATTCGTCGTGGAACCCGTAGCCGCCGGCGCGCAGTTCCTGTTCCGCCGCCGCGGCTGTCCAGTGCTGCACCACCATGCGGTAGACCGCCACCGCCGTCCCCGTGCGGTCAGACCCGTGCAGACAGTGCACGTAGACCGGGGTGCGCGCAGGGTCGGTGACGATGGCAATAAACCGTGCGAGCAGGGCGGGATCGGGTTCAGCAAAGGGGTGGAACGGGAGCGCGACATAGTCGAGTCCCGCCGCCCGCGCGGCTTCCTCCTCCCCGTGGAAGTAACGCAGGTTGACCACCGTGCGCACCCCGAGTTGTTGCAGTGCCGTCATGCCGGCCGCCAGCGGTTCCGGCTGCCCGCCGCGGTAGAGGGAATCACTGACCACATGCAGGTTGGGGAGACCCGGACGCGGCAGCGGCTGCGCCCAGGTAGCCGGGCGGGCGGCAGTGAAAGAGACGGTAGCAGCGGCAAGCGGGGCGGTATCCGCCGGCGGCGGCGGCGGCGGCGACGGAGTGCACGCGGACAACAGGAGACAGCCAAGCAGCAGGAGCGTCGCGCGCCTCACGCGGCGCTGTCCCGCACGATGATGCGGGCAAGGCAGCGGGTGAAGAGTGCGGCCTTGCTGCGCGGGGTGCCGCCGCGCAACTGCGCGTTGAGTTCCGCGAGGAGTACCAGCGCCCGCCGCAACTCCGCCGCGCGAAAATATTTCGCCTGCTGCAGCAGGGTGCGCATGACTAATTCATGGCGCTTGAGCTGCTGCTGGATCATGCCGGGGCTGCGTCCCGCGTCAAGCAGTTCGCGCACGACACACAGGTCGCGCAGGCGGCTGCGCAGCAGGCCCCAGAGCGGCAGCACCTCCTGCTGGCGCAGCAGGCGTTCCGCCTGGATGAGCGCTTCCACCCGCCGCTGCCCGACCGCGTCGATAAACCCCCACAGGTTGCCTTCCCCTTCGCCCGCCAGCGCGCGCTCGACATCAGCCAGGGTTACGCTGTTCCCCTGCGCATGGTCACGCAAATGCTGCAGGCACCACTCGAGTCCCCCCGCATCCTCCGCGCGCAGTTCGCCGAGTCGCTGCGCCGCCGCATCCTCGATATGCACCCCCGCGGTGGTGAACCACTGCTTGACCGCGGCGCGATCGCTCGTCGGGGTCGGTTTGCACTCGATGACCTGCGCGTGTTTGTGTTTCTTTTCGCCCTCAAAGTACTTGCGCAGCGCCTCCGAGACATCGCGTTTTTCCTCGTCGATACGCAGCACCAGCCAGGTCCCGGGTGCCGGGTTATCGAGGTAGGCCGCGAAGCGTTTGAGCCCGTCGCTGCGCCCGTCCACCGCCCCCTGCGCGTCGAGGACGACCACCACCTTCCCCGCGGCAAAGAGCGAGGTTTCGCTCAGTTCACGGAAGAGCGACGCGACGGCGCCCGCGTCGGTGCCGTAGAGGCGCTTGATCTCGACCTGCGGGTCCTGTGCCCGGGCGTGCGCGATGATACGGTTGGCCTGTTCCTCCTGCCGGTGCCGGTCGCGGCCGTAGAGCAGGGTGACGGGGGCGGGGGATGAGGCGGGCGGGACGGGCATCAGCGGCTGTAGCGCGACCAGCCCTCGAGTACGCGGTTGGCCACGAGCGCGGCGATATCGTCAGCAAGACGCTGCTGCACCTCGACCTCCGTCTCGATGGGCGCGAGGCGCTCCGAGTAGGTCGACTTGCTGTAGATGTCGCGGTCACGCCAGAGCGGCGTGTCGCTCCCCGTCTCGTGCAGCGCCGTCTCGACCCAGATGCCGACGTTGTACTGCAGCACCTCGTCCTGGTCGTTGTAGACGGTCGGTTCCTTGACGTAGCGGTAGATGCGCGTGCGCAGCACGAGTTGCGCCTGGTCGGCGGTGCCGACATAGAGGCGCCCGTCGGCGATGAACTGCTGGATAATTCGGTTGGAAAGGTAGTCCTCAATCCCGTACTCGCGCGTGTCGTTGCGCACCGTCGGGATGAAGATGGTGCGGATGTCGACCCGCTCGCGCTGCCCGCGGTTCACCCCGGGAAGCGCCACACGCCCCGCGTCCTCACGCGGTCCGGTGCACCCGAGCGCCATGAGCGTCAGTAGCAGGCAGCTAAGTTGCTTCCGCATCGTCCGCCTCCCGTGCGTTGCAGAAGTTCATCGCCGCGGCGGCGCCGGAGCGCAGCCACAGTTTCACCGTCTCGACCGCCTTCGCCGCGCCGGCCGCGACCGCGTCGCGCTCCGCCGGGGGAATCGGGGCAAGCACGTAGTCGTCAAGCGCCTGGCGCGAGTCGCGCCCCACCCCGACACGCAGGCGCGCGAACTGCGTCGTGCCGAGCGCGTCGATCACCGACTGCAGGCCGTTATGCCCCCCCGCCGACCCGGCCAGCTTGAACTTCACCCCGCCGGGGGGGAGGTTGACCTCGTCGGAGACGACCAGCAGGTCGGCCGGCTTGAGCCCGAGCGTCGTCAGCCACGCCTGCACCGGCCCGCCCGACAGGTTCATGTAGGCCTGCGGCCAGATGACCGTGACGGGCTCGCCGGCATACGTGCCGCTGACCGCGCGGGCACGGTGCTGCCGGCTCTCCTCCGGGCGCCGCAGCAGCGCGGCCACCCCGTCGGCGACGACAAAACCGGCATTGTGCCGCGTCCCGACGTACTCGGGACCGGGATTCCCCAGCCCGGCAATAAGCCGCATCGGCGCGGCTTACTTCTTCTTGGCGTCCTTCTTGTCGCCGCCCTTGGCGTCGGCCTTGGCATCCTTCGCCCCGGCCTTGGCGTCGCCCGCCTTGGCGTCTCCATCCTTCTTCTCGCCTTCGGCTGCCGCACCCTCCGCGGGCGCCGCACCCTCCGCCGGGGCCGCGCCTTCCGCTGCCGCCGCCGCGCCGGGCTTCGCTTCCTCTTCCTTCGCCGGCATGGTGATGGTGACCACCGCACGGCCGCCTTCTGTCACGGCAACCACGCCGGCCGGGAAGGCCAGGTCGGAGACGTGCAGCGCCTGCCCGATATTGAGCGGCGCCACGTCGACGGTGATCTGTTCGGGGAGGTCCTTGGGCATGCAGCGGACGCGCACGACGCGCATCTGCACGTCCATGACGCCGCCCATGACGATACCGGCGGGGGTGCCGGTGCAGACCAGCGGGACTTCCGTCTCAATTTCCTTGTTCATATCGATGCGGAAAAAGTCCAGGTGGAGGAATTTTTCCGACACCGGATCGATCTGGATCTCGCGCAGCAGCGCGTCGAAGCGGTCGCTCCCCATCTGCAGCGCGAAGATGACCTTCTCGCCGCGCTTGGTGATCGTCTGGGTGAAACTCCGCTCATCGAGCGTCAGGCCGAGGGCATCCTGCCCCTGCCCGTAGAGAATCGCCGGGATTTTCCCCGAGCGCCGCAGGGCGTTCGTGCCGCCCTTGCGCACATCGCGCGGTTCCGCGCTGAGCACTGCCTGTTCCATGTCCTGCCTCCTGATGGTGAAACACGTTTTACGTTATGCGCTGCGACATAGGCGCCTGCCCGTATCCATGGGATATGTCGGGAGCCGCACCGCATAGGCCTGCTGACAGCAGTAATGCCCATATACCATAGATGCGCGCGCTTGTCAACCGGCTTTGGTTGCGGGCAGCGATTCCGCATCTGGGTATAATTGCCAACGCCAGGTTTCACCCGCAGGTTC
>CAZWUZ010000215.1:0-6500 GCA_964637655.1 uncultured bacterium
GCATAATCCGGAGTTCGGCATTATGACGCTTATGCCGCATTCGGCATAATCGTCATTCATTTGCCACGCACCTGCTGGAGAACGGCTACGACATCCGCACCATACAGGAACTGCTCGGACATTACGATGTGAAGACGACGATGATTTATACGCATGTCGCCAGTCGCAACCGGCTGGGTGTCAGGTCTCCGCTGGACAATTCAGCACAAGCATAGGATGCAGGGCGGCGGTGAGAAATTTCACCGCGCCATTCCTGTGTGTCTTGCGACAGCATGGCGGATTTCGTTGACGGGGCAGGCGGGCGGGTGCTACGATACGCGCACTGACAGGAAGCGCAGGGAGGCGAACATGAACCTTACGGAGCACAGGCCATGCTGACCGTTTACGGCGCGGCATGGTGCCCGCACTGCCGGCGGACAGTCGACTGGCTGAAAGCGAAGAACATTCCCTTCACCTACGTCGACATGGACACGGTCGATGCGGGGACGGAGAAGCGCGTGACAGACGCCAACGGCGGCGATGACTGGGTGGTGCCGACGCTGGAGTACCAGGGCAAGTGGCGGCGCGGGCAGTTCTTCCACGAGGAGAAACTGACAGCTGACCTCAAGGCGTGGGGCGTGTTGTGACCTTTCGCGCCGTCCTCTTCGACCTGGACGGCACGCTGCTCGACACGCTGCAGGACCTCGCTGACGCGATGAACGGCGCGCTGGCCGACCTCGGCCACCCGCCGCACCCGGTCGGGGCCTACCGCTACTTCGTCGGCAACGGTGCGGTGAATCTCGCGCGGCGCACGCTGCCGGAGGCGGCGCGCACGGAGGAGCAGGTGGCGCGCGCGGTGGCCGCGTTCAGCACGCGCTACGCAGAGAACTGGAACGCGACCACCCACCCGTATCCCGGGGTGATGGCGCTGCTCATGGCACTGCACGAACGCGGCCTGACGCTCGCCATCCTGACCAACAAACCTGACGCATTCGCACAGCAGACGGTGCAGGCACTGCTCCCCGCGCAGCTGTTCGCGGCGGTGGTGGGGATGACGCCGCAGCGGCAGACAAAGCCGGATCCGTCAGAAGCGCTGCGCCTGGCGCGGGAACTCGGCATCCCGCCGGCGGAGTGGCTCTATCTCGGTGATACGGCAACCGACATGGAAACCGCGCGGGCGGCGGGGATGTACCCGGTCGGCGCCTTGTGGGGGTTCCGCACCGCGGACGAACTGTGCGACAGCGGTGCGCAGGTGCTGGCGGCGCAACCGGCTGACCTGCTGCAGGTGCTCGATGCCTGAACTGAAATTTGACGACTACGCGCTGCTCGATTGCGGCGGCGGGCGGAAACTGGAGCGTTTCGCGGGGTATACGGTGGTGCGCCCGGCGGTGGCGGCGACGGAAGCAGTGCAGCACCCGGAGTTGTGGGGGTCGGCGAACGCGGAATATGTGCGCACGGCAAAGGGCCGGGAATGGCAGGTCGGGTGTGAACCGCCCGCGAACTGGCAGATGACGGCCGGCCCGCTCCGTTTCGGCCTGCGTCTGGCAGCGGGAGGACAGGTCGGCATCTTTCCGGAACAACTCACCAGCTGGCAGTGGCTGCAGGAGCGGGCGGCGTTCAGCGCGGCCGGGGAGCGGGTGCTGAATGCTTTCGCCTATACCGGGGGCGCCACACTGGCCCTAATGACGGCGGGGAGCGCGGTGCAGACGGTACATCTTGACGGGTCGCGTCCGGCAGTCAAATGGGCGCAGGAGAATGCGGTACGCAGCGGGGTGACGGGAGGCGTCTCATGGGTGGTCGAGGATGTGCTGACCTTCATGAAGCGGGAAGTGAAGCGCAAACACCGCTATTCCGGCCTGATATTCGATCCGCCGGCGTTCGGGCGCGGACCGGCCGGAGAGTGGTCACTGACCCGTGACCTGCCCGTGCTGCTCGACCTTGCGGCGGCACTTATGGCTGACGGGGGATTCTTTCTGCTGAGCATGCATGAACCGGGCATGACCGGTACTGAACTGGTCGACCTTGTTGCCCGGCATGGAGTTATGCCACGTAAAACCATGGAACATGGCGGCCTGCACCTGACCGCACACAGCCGGATACTGACCGCAGGGGTGTACGCGCGCGGCCTGAGCGGTTGACAGCATCACCACCATATCATATAATTACCTCTCTACGGACGGGCTCTGACCTGCCGCAGCGGCAAAATAAACCCGCATAAGGGTACGGAGGCGATACGCAATGAAACAGCTGTTTACTTCGGAAAGCGTGACAGAAGGACATCCTGACAAGGTTGCCGACCAGATTTCGGACGCGGTGCTCGATGCACTGCTGACCAACGACCCGAACAGCCGGGTGGCCTGCGAAACGATGGTCACGACCGGCATGGCGCTGGTGGCGGGCGAAATCACCACCAAGGGGTACGTTGACATTCCTAAACTGGTCCGCTCGGTGGTCAAGGACATCGGCTATACGCAGGGCGCATTCGGCTTCGACTCCAATACCTGCGCGGTTCTGGTGGCGCTGGACGAGCAGAGCCCGGACATCTCGCAGGGCGTCACTGAGGGGCAGGGGCTGTTCAAGGAACAGGGCGCGGGCGACCAGGGGATGATGTTCGGCTATGCCTGTGACGAGACGAAGGAACTGATGCCGCTCCCCATCCAGCTGGCGCACCGGCTGTGTGAAAAGCTCGCCGCGATCCGCAAGTCGGGCGAACTCGAGTACCTGCGCCCGGACGGCAAGTCGCAGGTGACGGTGGAATACGAGAACGGCAAACCGAAGCGGATCGACGCGGTGGTCATTTCGACGCAGCACGGCCCGACGGTCCCCTACGAGACGATCAAGGCGGACATCATCGAGAAGGTGATCAAGCCGATCTGCCCGGCGAACATGCTCGACGCGGAGACCAAGTACTACGTCAACCCGACGGGGCGTTTCGTGGTCGGCGGCCCGCAGGGCGACTGCGGCCTGACGGGGCGCAAGATCATCGTCGACACCTACGGCGGCATGGGGCGGCACGGCGGCGGCGCGTTCTCGGGGAAGGATCCGTCGAAGGTCGACCGGTCGGCGGCCTACGCGGCGCGCTGGGTGGCGAAGAACATCGTCGCGGCCGGGCTGGCGACGCGCTGCGAAGTGCAGCTGGCGTATGCCATCGGCGTGGCGCAGCCGGTCTCGGTGCGCGTCGACACGTACGGGACGAGCAAGTACAGCGAGGAACAGCTGACCAGGGCGGTCATGGAAGTGTTCGACCTGCGCCCGCGCGGCATTCTCGAGCAGCTCGACCTGCTGAAGCCGATTTACCGGCAGACGGCGGCCTACGGCCACTTCGGGCGCGAGGCGAAGACGGGCTTCACCTGGGAACGGACGAACAAGGCCGAGGACCTGAAGAAGGCCATCAAGTAACTGAACAGACGCACATGACACCGGCCGGGGAGGGGCTCCTTCCCGGCCGGTTTGTGTGTCTGCATGAGGGACACGGACAGAACTGATGAAACCGTTGTACAGCGGCGTGCGCGGCACGCGCGACCTGATCGGAGCGGAAGCACAGCGGCTGCTGCGGCTGGAGCGCTCGCTCGGCGACTGGTGTGCATCGTTCGGCTATCAGCCGATCATCACGCCGGTCTTCGAGGAGGAAGCGCTCTTTACGCGCAGCATCGGCACGGATACTGATGTCGTGCACAAGGAAATCTACCGTTTTGCCGACCGCAAGGGGCGGCAGCTGGCGCTGCGTCCCGAGGGGACAGCCGGGGTCTGTCGCGCGCTGCTGCAGCATCCGGGCTTCGCCGCGCGCCCCGAGGGGCGTTTCTGCTACAGCGGCCCGATGTTCCGCTACGACCGGCCGCAGGCGGGACGCTACCGCCAGTTTTTCCAGTTCGGGGTCGAGTGTTTCGGCGAGTGCGGCCCGTTCGCCGATGCCGAGCAGGTGCACATGATCGACGCGTGGCTGCGCGCGGCGGGCCTGACGGACTACGAGGTGCGGGTCAACAGCATCGGCTGCGCGGCGTGTCGCGGGAATTTTACCGCGGCGCTGCAGGAGCGCTGGCGCGGTCACGCGGAGGAACTCTGCGGCGACTGCCGCGAGCGGCTGGAGCGCAACCCGCTGCGCGTGCTTGACTGCAAGGTGAAGGAGTGCTTCTCGCGGCGGGGTGAGGTGCCCGCGGCGACGGAACTGCTCTGCGACTGCTGCCGCGATCACTTCACCCGCTTCTGCGCCCTGCTCGACAGCGTCGGGTTGCGCTACCGGCAGGATGACCGTCTGGTGCGCGGGCTCGACTACTACACGCGCACGACGTTCGAATTCGTCAGCACGGCGCTCGGGGCGCAGTCGGCATTCCTCGGCGGCGGGCGCTACGACGGCCTGCTGGCGCAACTGGGCGGCCCGTCGGTGCCGGCCATCGGCTGGGCGGCCGGGCTCGACCGGCTGCTGACGCTGCTGCCGGCGGAATTCCCGGCGGTGACGGCGGCGGCGCCCGGGCGCTGCTGCGTGCTGGCCCTCGGCTCGACGGAGGCGGAGGCGCGCTGCTTCCCGCTGGTCGTGGAACTGCGCCGGCGCGGCATCGACGTGCGCTGGCCCGGGCGCCCGGAGAAACTGGGCAAACAACTCAAGGAAGCGAACCGCATCGGGGCGGCGTGCGTGCTGATTATGCACGAGGATGAAGTGCAGAAGAATGTTGTGCAGGTGAAGGATTTTATCGGGCAGAGCGGGACGAAGGAATTCGCCCTGGGCGCGGACGCGGCGGTGCTGGCGGACGCAGTGAAAAAACATATTGACGGATTGCAGGCGGCAGACAGGAGCTGAACATGGCACAGTACCGGACACAGTATTGCGGCACGGTGACGAAAGCGGCATTGGGACAGACGGTGCGCCTCGCGGGGTGGGTGAACCGCTACCGCGACCACGGCGGCCTGATTTTCATCGACCTGCGCGACCGCACGGGCATCGTGCAGCTGGTGTTCAACCCGCAGACGAACGCGGAGCTGCACGCGCAGGCGCACAAGCTGCGCGGCGAGGATGTGATCAGCGTGGCGGGGGCGGTCATCGCCCGCTCACCCGAGACGGTCAACCCGAAACTCCCGACGGGGGAGATTGAAGTGGCGGTGACGGAACTGCAGGTGCTGAACCGCGCGCAGACGCCCCCGTTCTTCCCCGCGGACGACGACATCGTGGTGGGCGAGGACGTGCGCCTGAAGTACCGCTACCTCGACCTGCGCACGGCGCGCATGACGCGCAACCTGCGCGCGCGCCATCGCGCCTCGACGCTGCTGCGCAATTACTTCGACGCGCAGGGCTTCTGGGAAGTGGAAACGCCGATGCTGACGCGCAGCACCCCCGAGGGGGCGCGCGACTACCTCGTCCCGTCGCGGCTCTACGCGGGCAGATTCTTTGCGCTGCCGCAGTCGCCGCAGCAGCTCAAGCAGATCCTGATGATGGGCGGGGTGGACCGCTACTACCAGGTGGCGCGCTGCTTCCGCGACGAGGACCTGCGCGCCGACCGCCAGCCCGAGTTCACGCAGATCGATCTCGAGATGTCATTCGCGGACGAGGATGATGTGCTGACCGTGGTCGAGGGGGCGGTGGCGCAGCTGGTGCAGGAAATCGCCGGGGTCGCGGTGCCGCTGCCGCTGGCGCGCGTCACGTACGACGAGGTGATGGCAAACTACGGCTGCGACAAGCCCGACCTGCGCTCGCCGCTGGTACTGACCCCGGTGGAGAGCATCTTCGCGGGGACAACGTTCAAGGTGTTTCGCGCGGTGCTCGACGGCAAGGGGCTGATCAAAGCGCTGCGCGTGCCGGGCGGCGGGAAACTGTCGCGCAAGGATATCGACCTGCTGACCGCGGGTGCGGGCGAGCACGGGGCGAAGGGCCTGGCGTGGATGAAGGTGACGGACGCCGGGTTCGAGTCGTCCATCGTGAAGTTCTTCACGCCCGAGGAACTGGCGGGGGTGAAGAGCGCGACAGGGGCGCAGGCGGGCGACATCATCTTCTTCGTCGCTGACGCGCCCGGCGTGGTCAACGCCGCGCTGGCCTGGCTGCGCGTGAAGGTGGCGCGCGACCTCGGGCTGTTCGACGAAAAGGCGTTCCGCCTGCTCTGGGTGGTCGATTTCCCGCAGTTCGAGTACTCGGCGGAGGACAAGCGTTTCGTCGCCATGCATCATCCGTTCACGCAGCCGCAGGCGGCGACCGCGCACTTCCTGTCGAGCGATCCGGGGAAGGTGCGGGCGCGCGCCTATGACATCGTCATGAACGGCACGGAGATCGGCGGCGGCAGCATCCGTATCCACCAGCCGGAGCAGCAGCGGGAGATGTTCGCCGCGCTCGGGCTGACCGAGGAGCAGGTGCAGGAGAAGTTCAGCTACTTCATCGAGGCGCTGGCCTACGGCACGCCGCCGCACGGCGGCCTGGCGCTCGGGCTCGACCGGCTGCTGATGCTGCTGCTCGGCGAGGGGTCGATCCGCGACGTCATCCCCTTCCCCAAGACGCAGCGCGCGGTCTGCCCGCTGCCCAACGCCCCGGGGACGGTGGC
>CAZWUZ010000216.1:0-6499 GCA_964637655.1 uncultured bacterium
CCCCGCCGGCGCGCCGGATCAGGGCAATGGCCTGCGCCGCGGTCAGCACCGCCTTGGGCACAAACGCCGGCCCGTCACGCCCGATCAACCGCTCGAACGCCTCGTGGATGCTGCCGACCACCCCGCGGTCGTGCAGGAAGCGCGCCAGATGCGGACGGCCGATGGCGCCACCGTTGGCGCGCGCCCAGAGTTCGTCGACGGGCACGGCGATGCCGAGTTCGCCGAGTTTGGCCACCATCAGTTGCATGCGCGCTTCGCGCGCCTCGCGCAGCTGCAGCAGCGCCGCCACCAGTTCCGCGTTGTTACCGTCGACGTAGTAGCCGAGGATATGCTGCTGCCCGCGCACGGTCTGCGTGCTCAGTTCGATGGCGGGGACGATTTCGATGCCGTGCCGCACCCCCGCCTCGACCGCGTCAGGAAAGCCGCGTACCGTGTCGTGGTCACTGAGTCCGAGGGCGGTAAAGCCGAGGTCCTTCGCGCGCTGCACCGCCGCCTCGGGCGTATAACTCCCGTCGGAATAGACCGTATGCACGTGGAGGTCGGCGTAGCGTTCCATGAGCGGCCATCATACCGCCGCCCGCGCCGGTTGTCAACCGCCCCGGGTGCGGCAGGGCGGATGCGCGACAGGGGCAAATCTGCTATACTGAAAGCATCATGCTGGCCCAGTTTCAGCGCCTTGGTGCCGAACTGCTGCAGTTCGGCATCAACGCCTCACACTCCGGGAATATCAGCGTTCGCGCCGGCGACCGCGTGGTCATCACGCGCAGCGGGTCGATGCTGTCGCAGCTCGCCGCGGGCGACCTGGTCGAGGTGTCGCTGAGCGGCGACGAGGTGGGCGCCGCATCACGCGAACTGGTGGTGCATCGTGCCATCTACCGCGGGACCAACGCGCGCGCCATCCTGCACGTGCACCCCCCGTGCACGACCATGCTCTCGCTTATCGACGACGAGATCATCCCGCTCGATTCCGAGGCCTTCCACTTCCTCAAGGCGGTGCCGGTGCTGCGCTGCAAAGAGACCATCGGCTCGCCCGAAGTGGCGGAGAAACTGCCGCCGGTGCTCGCCCGCCACGGGAAGATTGCCGTACTCGCCACGCACGGCAGTTTCGCCATCGGCGACTGTCTCGAAGACGCCTACTTGTGGACAACGACGCTCGAACGCGCCGCCCACCTCATCTACCTGACCAAAACCTTCGACGCCGGCGCCTACCAGCGGGCGCGCCGGCTCATGCAGCAGAAACTGCGCCGGTAGGCACCCGTGCTGCGCGAACCGTGGGATGTCACCCCGCTGCCGGCGGAACAGCGGACGCGGGTGGCGGCCTGCTACCCGCGCGCGCTGGCCGACCTGAAAAAGGCGGCCGCGGAAGCCGGGTACCGCAGCACCCCCGTTTATCCCTGCCCCGACGAGGATTACACCCACTGTCTCTATTTCCTGCATGTGTCTGCCCCGTTCACCCAGTGGGTCGAGGCCTACCTGCAGCATCTGGCCGCGCTGCCCGATGACCCCACTCCGGCCGTGACGGCGGAAAGCACGCCGGCCATCGTACTTGCTCCCGCCCCGCGCGGCCTCCCCCTGAAAGGGATTCTCACCGCCGCGGCTGTAGCTGCCTGCCTGCTGCTCGCCTTCGCCTACTGGCACGGCTGGCTCGAGACGGGCGCCAGTGCAGGGCAGCGCGCCGCACTCACCGGCTTCCACACCAGCCTTGCCGGAGCGCTGGCGGCACCTGAGCGGGAACCGGCTGACGGCGGGTCAGCGGTCCCGGCGACAGCACCCGACCGGCCCGCACGCCCGGAACCGGCACCGGTCGCACCGGAACCGGAACCGGTTCCCGCGCCGGCATCGGCCGTCGTCACCGGCAATGCCCGGCTGACCCTCTGGGTGGTTGATGTCGGGCAGGGGGACGGGCTCATCCTGCGCTATCCCAACGGCGCCTTTGTCGTCGTCGATGCCAACCGCAATGCCGCGCCGAAAATGCGGGAGATTCTCACCGCCGAAGGGTGCAGCCGCCTGGCGGCCATGGTCATGACCCACGCGCACAGCGACCATCTCGGCGACCTGGCCGACCTGCTGCCGCGCTACCGCACCGCGCAGTTCCTCGACCCGGCCTTCCCGCATACCAGCAGCGGCTACCGCCGCCTGCTCGAAGCGGTGCGCCGGGCCAGTGTCCCCTACGTCACCCCACAGTCCGGGCAGCAGTTCGCCTGGGACCCGCGCGTGCGCACCACCGTACTCTCCGCCGGCTGCCCGCCGAATGACGACAACATCAACAACTCCTCCATCGTGCTCCACCTGCAGTTCGGCAGCACCACGTTCCTGCTCATGGGCGATGCGGAAACCCCCGTTGAAAACGTGCTGCTCGCCCGCTATCCCGGACGTCTGCGCGCCGATGTGCTCAAGGCGGGGCATCACGGGTCGGCCACCTCGTCGAGCGCGCCCTTCCTCGCCGCCGTGCAGCCGCGTCACGCGGTCATCTCCTGCGGCGAAGGCAACTCCTTTGGCCACCCGCACGACAAGACCCTGCGCGCACTCGCTGCTGCCGGCACAACGGTCTGGCGCACCGACCGCCACAGCACGGTCATGGCCGTCAGCGACGGCACCCGCGTCGCCATCACCCCCGCCCGCCCCTGACCAGCCGGCCGCACCGGAGCAGCCAGGCAAAAAGCAATTGTTTGACCACGGAGTACGCGGAGCGCACGGAGAAAACCGCAACGACGTTCACCGCAGAGCACACAGAGCACGCAGAGGAAAACCGGAGAACAGCGTGGGAAGCTGGCCCTGCGGGCGGCATCACGCCACAGACACAACAGCAATGTTCTCAGCTGACCGCAGACGCTCCGTGTACTCCGTGTGCTCAGTGGTAGAATGGTTTGCTGTGGCGGAATTTGCTTGTGGCGGAAACGGAGGGAGAAATCGCTCCCGGGGTGGCGGGTCAGCGGATGATGGCGACCGGCAGCACCGCGATGGCGCCGTTCGCCTCAATTGCAATCAGGTAGATCCCGCTCGCCACCTCGGCCCCGCGCCCGTTGCGCGCGTCCCACACCGCCGTCCCGGTGCCGCTGATGCCGCTCACTTCCGCCACCTGCTGGCCGGCCACATCGTAGATGGTGATGCGCGCAGCGTTGGGCAGGTTGGTGAGGCGAATCCCGGTCATGCCGGCAACATTGCCGTCATAGGGCATGCCCGTCGCCGGGTTGCCGTCGAACGGCTTGTAGGGATTGGGAAAGACGCGCAGCAGCGACAGGTTGGGGGCCGGCGCGGTCAGGGCGGGAAAAACCCCGTAGAACGACAGGTGGGCAACACGCACGGCAATGGTCCCGGCCGTCGCGTCCTGCCGCAGCGCTGCGGGCGTCCCGTCCGGCCATGACAGCGCGAGTCCGGGCACCTGCAGCACATCACGCCAGCGCTCCTGCTCCCCGTCAAACCAGTAGATGCGCAACGTTGCGGCCAGCGCCGGGGCGCAGGCATAGGTGAAGGTCAGCGTAATGCCGTCATAGGGCGCCGTACTGTCGCCAACGCTGTTGCCGTTGGTATCGTACACGGTCAACGCCAGCAGCGGCGCGGTCGTCGAATCGGGCGCGCCCGCCTCGCCGCGGTTGCCGCTCCCCAGCAGCAGCGCATACTCCGCCGCCGTCGGATAGCGCACCCCCAGCAGCTGGCCCGCGGCGGGCGTCGTCCAGTCGACGGTCACCGTCAGCGTGCCGCCGGCAATACCGAGGTGTGCGGTCAGCGTGTCCGTCGCCCCCTGCGGGATGGCCACCATGCTGTCGGCGGCAAGCGCGACGGTCACTACCGCCGAATCGCCCGCCGGCGCAGCCACCGGGCGGTCACTGAAATAGAGGCCGAAGACCAGCAGTCCGCTGTTGCCCGCGCTGTCGGCAGCTGCCAGCGTGCAGGTATTGATGCCGCGGGCCAGCGTCAGCGTACCGGCAAAACTCCCGTCCGCCGCGACCGCCAGCGTGGAATCGCCCGCCACCGTGCGCAGGGTGACCAGCACCGGCGTATCGAGTTCGTCACGCACCACGCCACGCAGTTGCTGCACCGCCGACGTGCACAGGCCCGGGGCCGGGGTCAGCAGGGTCAGCACCGGCATCGAGGTATCGGCTGAGAGAAAGTCGACAAACGCCGTATCACCGGCAAACGCAATGTTCACGATACGCAGGCCGCCCGGCAGGCCATCGTTGCGCCGCAGCGACGGGGTCGTCGTGTCGCTCAGGAAGGTCTTGCCCGTGGTGCCCGGAAACGGGTCCCCCCCGTCGTCCCACACGCTCTCGGTGCCATCCGCTTCGAGCAGTTCCACCCGCCGCGGCACACCCGCATTGAGGTTGTTGAGCGACAGCGAACCGATGCGGTCGTCACAGTGCCAGACCAGCAGCCCCTCGTTCGGCAACCACGCATCGTAACCGCGCTGCTGCCGGTTCTCGACGAGAATATACTCACTGTCCCCGAGCACCAGTTTGACTGCCGCCGGGGTATCGCTCCACGGGCCGAGCGCATGACCCGGCGCATCCTGCCGCCACAGGGTGAGCGGGTCAAGCCACCCGAGGAAAAGTTTGCCCCATGCCGACGGATGCGCGGGGATACTGCCGGGCGTGATACCGTTCCACATCCCCTGGTCCATCAGTTCCCATTCGCCGGCCACCGGGGTGCCGGTGGCGGTGTTGTAGAGGTCAGGGAGTCCCAGCGCATGCCCGAATTCGTGCGCCCATAACCCGAGCGGCGAATCCTCCGCCACGAGGATGTACTGGCTGGCCGTCACCCCGTCGACCACCACCCCGCCCGGAATGGTGCCGCTATGCGAAAAGATGTCGCCGGCCGCCCAGGTCAGTTCCTCGCCGCTCCCCGCATGAACAATGACCAGATAGTCAAGCGTGCCGTCGGCATCGACATCATAGGGAGAGAAATCGAACCCGGCGGCATCCGCCAGCAGCACCGCCTCCTGCGCCAGGCCGGCAATAGCCGCGTTGGCGTCGTCGAGACCGCCGGCGCTGTTGGCGCCCCAGTACGCTTTCGTCTGCGCCGAACGCAGCCAGTTCGTCGACACGGTGCCGGTCAGCGACAGCTGCCCGTAAGAGGCCTCACGCCAGTAGTGGTTGAGCGCACCGGCAGCGGTCCCGAAGGCGAGGTTTTCATAAAAGGCCTGCGTATGCCCGCCGTCGCCGGCAGCGTCGGCAAAATCGATGCGCAGCACCGCCACGCGCGCGACTCCCGCCGGCGCGGGTGCGTAGCGCACCGCTTCCGCCCGGTCGCGCTGCCCGGACGGCAGTGCGTCCGCGGTCGCGCGGTCGCGCGGGGTGCGCGGCAGATAACGCGGCGCCGCGGTAGCCACCGTCGTGGCGGCCAGCAGCAGCAGCGTCAACAGCAGGCGCATGTCAGCGCACCAGCGCGCGCAGCGGTGCGAACAGCGGGTCGAACGGCCCGCGCAAAGCCGCGGGAATCTCCGGCAGCTGCACCATGAGCACCAGCAGCGCCGCCCCCGCCGACACAAAATAGGCGCTGACCGTCAGCCAGGCCGCGTGCCGCCAGGTAAGCGCCCCGTAATGACGCAGGCGCGTGACGATCAGCCACAACTGCCAGCCCGCCGCCACCCAGCGCAGGTGCGGTACGGCAGCGACGAGCAGGCAGGGGGTGCTCGCCGCGAGGATGCGCGCGGCCAGCGACAGCGGCATACGGCGTCCGCTCCCCGCCGCCAGCAGCAGGGCCAGCAGCAGGAACTGCGCGAGCGCCACCGGGTAGGTGTACAGCGGACTGACGTCATAGGTGAGCCAGCGCGACAGCGACGGCAGCAGCAGAAACGCGGCGGCCAGGGAAAGCAGCTGCCAGAGCGGGAGGGCCAGCACCGCATCGCTGTGCGGGCCGGGCGCACGGAAGAGGCCGCGCAGCAGCGTGCGCGGCGTCAGCGGCAGCGGCGCGCGCCCGATGACTGCCGGCGGGCGGGCCATCAGGTTATTCCAGTTCGGGGAAGTAGCCGCGGTACTTCGGGTCGAGATCCTGCGCCTCGAGGTAATGGCGCTTCGCCGCCTCCGCCTTCCCGTCGCGGAAGAGCAGCAGGGCGAGGTTGAGATGGGCCGACGCGGCATACGGGTCCTGCTGCAGGGCCAGTTCGTACTCGCGCTGCGCCTGCACGAAATCCTCGCGGATAAGGTAGAGGTTGCCGAGGTTGACATGCACCCCGGGGTAGCGCGGGTTGGCACGCGCCACCTCGGTAAAGTAGCGCAGCCCCTCGTCGTGGAACGCCGCCTGGCTGTAGAGCAGCCCGGCGTAGAACTTGCGCGCGTTGTCATCGGGGAGTTTGCTCCCCCAGGTGAGAATGAGCTGGCGGATCTCCTCCTCCTTGTGCGCGCGGTACTGCGCGTCGTCCTGCGCCAGCAGCGCGGCGAAAGTTGCATCGTCATAGGTCGCGCGCTGCGGTTCGGGGTCGAGCGTCGGCGGCTGGTAGGTGTTCCATGCCTGCGCCGTGTTGAGCAGGGTGACGTTCCCCTTGTCGAACAGCCGCGTGTAC
>CAZWUZ010000217.1:0-6476 GCA_964637655.1 uncultured bacterium
CGAGGCCTGGCCGGTCATCAGCTACTTGTTTGCCCCCCCGGCGGCAGTGACGGACGCCAAGGCGCTGAAGGTGCTGCAGGATGCGGCGGCAGCACCGGCGCTTGACGCGGCGGCAATGCTGCTCGAGGCGCAGGCGGACTGGTCGGCGCCGGCGCTCGAGACGGCGCTGCGCACGCTGCCGGAAAAACTCGGGCTGGGCATGGGCAAGGTGATGCAGCCGCTGCGGGTCGCGGTGTGCGGCACGACCGCCAGCCCGGGACTCTTCGAGTCGCTGGCCTTTCTCGGGAAGGATGAAACGCTGCGGCGGCTGCGCGCCTGCCGCGCGACGCTCGGCTGACATGCCTGACCTGCCGCGCCGCAAGCCGCTGCTGCCGCTGCGCGTGCGGCTGCAGCTCCGCGCGCGCAGTATCTGGCGCGAACAGAAGCCGCTGCTCTTCCTGACGCTGGCGGAAGTGCTGCTTGCGGGCGGACTGCTTGCCTGGTGGCTGGCACCGCGCCCGGCGGCCCCGCCGCCGCCACCGCTGCCGGTGGTGGCGGTTCCCGGCGATACCATTGCGGTCAGTACCGGGCCGGGCATCCCGCTGACGCGCGAGGAACTGCTCTGGCTCGACGACAACCCGAACGAGGAAGTCCCGGAAACGCTGTACGAGGACCTGATCGCGCGCCCGCAGTTGCAGAACGCGGCGACCCTGGAACAATTGCGCGACCTGCCGGCAGGAAAAGTGAGCGTGAGCAATGCGGCGCTGCTCTTTGCGCGGCGCTTTCACGGCGAACTGGACGTGGCGCAGTACGAGACGCAACTCGACGACCTTGCCCGGCAGCTCAGTTTGCGCCTGTCGGGGACCATGCCGCCGACGGAGCGCGTGCAGACCCTGCTCAACTTCGTCTACCTGCGCGACCGCTTTGCCGCCACGGGTGAGAGCGCGTGGTTCGACGACCTGCTGCGGCGCGGCCGCGGTGACGACCTGACCATGGCCATGCTGCTGCTGTCGCTCGGGCAGCGGCTCGGCTTTCCGCTGACGGCGGTGCGCGCGCCTGACGGTCTCTGGCTGCGCATTTCCGTCGAGGGGGGCGAGCGCTGGTTCATCGATCCCGCCACCGGGGTGCCGACCAACGAGGCGGGGGCGCGGGGAAAATTCGGCGTCACCGAGGCGGTGACGCGGCGCGGGGTGCTGCTCGACGACGTCAACGCTCACGGGGTGGTGGCGGAATGCTACGCGCGGCAGGCGCAGGAGCGGGCGCGACAGCTGCGCGCGGTCGAGGCGCTCGACCTGGTCAACGCGGGACTGGGGTTCGACCCGGCGCATCCGCGCCTGCTGCTGCTGCAGGGTGAACTGCTGAGCGTAGCGCAGCCGCAGGCGGCGCTCCCCGTGCTCAAGGAACTGGCGGAACGGCGCGATGCGCCGGCGCGGGCGCAGTACCTCTACGGGCGGGCGCTGCGCGCGCTCGGGCGCCCGGACGAGGCGCTGCCGTGGCTGCTCAAAGCGACCGCGACGGAGAACGACAGCGCGGCATGGCGCGAGCGCGCCGCCTGCCGGCGCGAACTCAACCAGTGCACCGAGGCGGTGGCGGATTACCGCCAGGCGGCGCTGCTCATGTCCGGCGACATGGAAGTGATCCGCGGGTATGCGGACGCGCTGACCGAGTACGGGCTGGAACTGCGCCGGCAGCAGAAGCTGGCGGAGGCGGAACAGGCCTTTACCCAGGCGCTGGCGCTTTACGGGCGCGACGCGCGGGCGCTCTTCGGACGCGCACGCACGCGCATCAACCGCAACGACCGCGCCGGCGCGGTCGCCGACCTCAAGGCGGTGCTGCGCCTCGACCCCAACCACAGCGAGGCGCGCCAGCTGCTCGCGCGCTTCGAACGCTGATCAGGAAGCGAGAATCTTTTTTGCCTCGCTGCGGATGAGGTCCCAGGTCGCGGGGGGCATTTTGGCGCCGATGACCTCGACGATCTTTCCCGAGGTGAGCGCCCCGAGGCGGCAGCATTGCTCGAGCGTGGCGTCGTTGAGAAACCCGTAGAGGAAGCCCGAGGCGTAGAGGTCGCCCGCGCCCGTGGTGTCGATGGCCTTGGCCGGGATGATGCCCACGTGGGCAATGTCGTCGCCGCGCTGCGCCAGCGAACCCTTTTTCCCGAGCTTGACGACAGCGAGTTCCACCTGGCGCGCGATGCTGGCGAGCGCCTCCTCGCCCTCGTGCCCGGTGTAGGCCTTCGCCTCCTCCTCGTTGGCAAAGACAATGTCGACAAAATTGGTGACGATGTCGGTGAGGAAGGAGCGGTTCTCCTCGACGACGTTGTAGGAGGCGAGGTCGATGGCGAGGCGGCAGCCGGCGGCCTTGGCCCGCTCGGCGGCGCGACGTACCAGCGCGTGGTTCTGCACGAGGTAGCCCTCGAGGTGGACGAGCGTGCGCGTGGCGAACAGGTCGGCGGGGAGGTCGTCCGGGCCCATCTCGATGGCGGCACCGAGGTAGGTGGCGAAGGTACGCTCGACGTCGGGGGTGATCAGCGCGATGGCGTGTCCCGTCGGCTGCGTGCCGCGGCGCAGCAGCGGCTGCACCCCGCCCGCCTGCAGGTCGGCGGCGAAAGCCGCCCCGAGCTCGTCGCTGCCCGTCTTGCCGGCAAACGCACAGGGGACACCGAGCTGGCCCAGCCCGCTGATGGTGTTGGCGGTGGCGCCGCCGGCAGTGAGGCGCGTTTCTCCCAGCTGCGCGCGCAGCGCCTGTGCCCGCGCGTGGTCGACGAGGTTCATTGATCCCTTGGGCAGCTGCTGCCGCGCGAGAAAGTCATCATCGACGCGTGCCAGTACGTCAACCAGTGCATTACCGATACCGAGGACGGAAACGCTCATGTCAGCTCTCCCGGGTGCCGCGGATGCCGCCGTCACGGACAGCGGTCAGGCAATAAAAAAACCTGCCGCGGCAGGCCGCGGCAGGCATGGTGAGCAGCATCGCTCAGGTGTGGGTCTTGCGACGGGCGCGCTGGATCGCTTTCTTCAGCGCGCGCCGGCGGGCATCGCTCGGCTTCTCATAGCGCGAACGCTTGCGTGCCTCGCGCAGGTTGGTTGCCGCCTCCTGCTTGAAGCGCTTGAGCGCCTTCTCCAGTGTGCCGAAATCGGCCACTTTTACATTGACCATGTCTCTCACCCCATTTCCGTCAACGATTCAGAAGCGGATACGGAACTCCGTCTCGCCGTCACGGACCGGCTCGTCACTGACGAGGTTCCGGTCAACGCGGCCCGGCGGGTCGTCCAGCACCGCGGCGAAGAAGGCGGCCACCGTTGCCGGGGCACCCTGCGCCTCGATGAGTACCGACCCGTCCAGTTGGTTCTTCACCAGCCCGGTCAGGTCGCGGTTGCGGGCACAACTCGCGGTGTGATAACGAAATCCGACGCCCTGCACCCGCCCGTAAACGACCATTTTGCGACGCAGCATACTGTCCGCCCGGCAGGCACACGCCCGCCATCCGCTACAATAACATCCGATTATAGCGCATTTTGCGGAAAAAAGCAAGTGATATTTTACTGCTGACTCTTGACCGGCAGGCGCCGCTATGATACCATAGGAACGTAGAGCGGGCGTGATGGAGTGGTACCATGTCAGCTTCCCAAGCTGAACGTCGCGGGTTCGATCCCCGTCGCCCGCTCCATACTCTCCCGGTGCCGCGGTGCGGTACGGGGCGACCGGAGACCGATGCCCCATGTGGACGACGATCAAGTACCTGGCTATCATCATCGGTATCGTGTACGGCGTCAACTGGTTCTTCTCTGATTTCCAGGAGACGCGGATGAAGCAGCAGCATCAGGCGTCGCTCAAACGCTTCTATGAGGAACAGAACCGCTATCCGCGCTCTTTCGAGGAAATGGAAAGCATCAAGTCGCGTCAGGACGGGTTTCCGTACGTGGAGCCGTATACCAACCGCGACGACCCGCCGAAAAACGGGCGCTGGATGGTCAACGAGGACCGGGGCGTGATCTTCATCCGCCGCTTTGTCTTCGACGAGCGCGGGCGCAAGGTGCTCGATGCGGACGGGCAGCAGCGTTACAAGGACGAGTACTGACGTGTCCTATGCCGCTGCTCATTGCCACCAACAACGCGCATAAAATCACCGAGATTACCGCCATCCTGCAGCCGCAGCGGCTGCAGCTGGTGACCCCCGCGCAGCGCTCCGTGTCGCTCGACGTCGAGGAAAACGGTGAAACCTACGCGGCCAATGCGCTGCTCAAGGCGCGGGAGGGCGTGCGCCTGACCGGACTGCCGACGCTGGCGGACGATTCCGGGCTTGAAGTCGCGGCGCTGGACGGCAAACCAGGGTTGCACTCGAGCCGCTGGCACGGGCACCTGCCGCAGGCGGAGAAGAACGCGCTGCTCGTCGCGGAACTGGCGCAGCAACCCGCGGCACCGCGTACGGCGCGCTTTGTCTGCACGGCCGCGCTGGTGCTGCCGTCCGGCGAGGAATTCACCTTTTTCGGCGAGTGCCGCGGCAGCATCGCGGTCGCCGCGCGCGGGGCGCAGGGGTTCGGCTATGACCCGGTCTTCCTCGTCGACGGACGTGACGGGCTGACCATGGCGGAACTTCCCGAGGGGGAGAAGAACCGCATTTCGCACCGCGCCCGCGCCCTGCAGGCGCTGCGCGCGCATCCCGCCTGGGTGGCACTGGAAGCGGGGAAACCGTAGGCGCGCGATGCGCTCGTCGTCCGATTTTGCCAACCTCGTCGTACTCTGCCTCATTACCACGCTCTTTTTCTCACCGCTGCTGACCGCCGGCACCGTCTTCCACGGCGGTGAACTGGCGCAGTACGCGTTCTATGAGCGCGTGCGCAGCGTGCTCAATTTCCATGCCGGGGCCTGGCCGGCGTGGAACCCCGATTTCGGCACGGGGCTTCCCGAAGACCTGCACGGGCGCTACCTGTCGGCTTTCTACCCGCCCAACCTGCCCGTTTTCTTCCTGCATCCGTCCGACGCGTTCAACCTGTCACGCTGCATCCACCAGGTGCTGACCGGGTTCTTCATGTACCTGCTGCTGCGCGGGCTGTATGTCGGTCCGTCGGGGGCCTTTGTCGGCGGGCTGGTCTTCGCGCTCGGCGGCTACCCGCTGGCGCGGCTCTGGGACGGCGATGTCACGACGCTCAACGCGCTGACCTACTTCCCGCTGCTCTTCCTGTGCGGACTGCGTGCGCTGCGCGGCTCATGGCGCTATGTCGGTATCGGGCTGGTGCTGCTTTTCATGCAGGCGTGGGACGGCGGCCTCGGGACCACGCTCTGCCAGCTGCTGATTCTCGGGGCCGAGGCGTGCTGGGTGGCGGCGGAGATGAAATCGTGGCGGCCGCTCGCGGTTTTCGCGGCATGGCTGCTCGCCGCGCTGCTGCTGCTCGCCCCCTTCTGGCTGCCGTGGTGGGCGCAGACGCGGCAGGTGGCCGACGACGGGGCCTTTGCCCTGCGTGAGCAGCATGCGTTTTCACCGTTGCAGTGGCTGACGGTCCCCTTCCCGCACCTGTGGGGAGCGCTGACGGAGTTCACGTTTGTCCTGGATAACCCGGCGTACGCGGTGGGGTGCGGGCTGGGGAGGACCGCGGTGTGCCTCGTGCTGATGGGCTCTGGGCGCACGCAGCGCGGCCTCATTTTGCTCGACCTCGCGCTGCTGCTCGCGGTCGGGGCGATGGGCATCTTCCACGTTGCCGTCCGCGTGCTCTTCCCGCTGCTCGAACCGTGGCATGGCTGGTACGTGCTGACGACGGGCGCATGGTGGGCGGGCATCCATTTCTGTCTTGCCGTCCTTGCCGGGATGGGCTGGGAACGCCTCTTCTGGGATGACGGGCCGCAGCGCTCGTTCTTCGTGCTGCGCGTGCTGGGGGCGACGACGCTCGGGGTGGCGGCGCTGCTGGCGGCGCTGTCGTTCTGGCCGCTGTCGCATTTCGGCGCGCTCGCCCTGACCAACGCCTGGTTCGGCTGGGCGCTGGGGGCGGGCGTGTTCGTCCTGCTGGCGACAGCGGTGCTGCGCGGGGTGAACCGCGACCGGGCCTGGGGTGAAATTGTCGTGCTGCTGCTGCTGCTCGGTGAACTGGTCTACTTCAATGCGCGCTACCTCCAGATGCTGCCGGCGAACAGTTACCTGCCGCAGGAGGAGTGGAAGGAGTGGGCGGCGTGGGGACCGTTCAACCGCTGGCAGGGACGCCTGCTGCTCGACGACCGCGACGGGCAGCTGCTGACCGTCGCCCTGCCGGCGCTGGACGGCTGCCAGTGGGCGAACCTGCCGCTGGGTGGCAACCGCTCGCTGTCGTCCGGGGTGTACCGCCCGGCGGAGGAACCGCTCTGGGCCTACGCCTCGGTACGCGGTGTGGTGACTGCCGGTGAAGGAACTCCGGCCCGCGGTCCGCTCCCTGCGCGCGCGTATACCGGCCTGCACTTTGCCGACGATATCGGTGTCCAGCGCCCGGCGGCGTTTCTTCCCTTTGCCTTTTTCAGCGGGCGGGTGACGG
>CAZWUZ010000218.1:0-6472 GCA_964637655.1 uncultured bacterium
CTCTACGCGTGGTTCGTCCACGACTCGCTCGGCATGCCCCTGTGGTGGTCCTGTACCCGGAACGACCAGCCGCTGGTCATGCACGACGGCACTAACCTCGGGCTGCTGCTCGGGCTGCCGGGCAAATGGTCCCTGGTGCCGCTCCTGCTCGTCTGGCTGGCCGCTGCCGTGGTGCTGTGCCGGCAGACGCAGTCAGCTTCCGGGACCTGACCTGCCCGCGTTTTTTTCTCCGTCACCACCGTCCGTGCCTGTCGCCGTGCGCGTGGCAGGACCTGACCGGGATCACGACGCGGGGCACGACGCCGGCTGGACGCACGCAACAGCGTCAAGGCCCGGCCGGGCGTACCTAAAGGCCGGCGGCGGGAACATCCCGCCGCCGGCCGCATGTCGCTGACTGACGTTTACTGCTTGTTCTGCTCCGCGCACTGCATGGCGGCAATCTGCTGGTAGAGATTGAAGCGCCAGGCGACATCCTTCTTCGCCTGCGCCATCAGCATCGCCGCGCGCTCCGGCTGCGACTTCTGCAGCGTGCGGTAGCGGTTCTCACCGTACGCGTACTCCTCGTACTCGCTCGTGATCTTGGTGCTGTCCATCATGAGCGGGTTCTTCCCCTGCGCGATGTGGTCGGGATTGAAGCGGAAGAGCGGCCAGTAGCCCGAGGTGACGGCCTTCTTCTGCTCGTTCATCCCGGCGCTCATGTCGATGCCATGCGCGATACAGTGCGAGTAGGCGATGACGATGGACGCCCCGTTGTACGCTTCGGCCTCCTGGAACGCCTTGACCGTCTGCTGGTTGTTGGCCCCCATCGCCACGCGCGCGACATAAATCGTGCCGTAGGCCATGGCCATCATCGACAGGTCCTTCTTCGGGGCGGGCTTGCCCGCCGCCGCGAACTGCGCCACGGCGCCGCGCGGCGTCGATTTCGACATCTGCCCGCCCGTGTTCGAATACACTTCCGTATCGAGCACGAGGATGCGCACCTTGCGCCCCATCGCCAGCACGTGGTCGAGCCCGCCGTAGCCGATGTCGTACGCCCAGCCGTCGCCGCCGATGATCCACAGCGATTTCTCGACGAGGTAATCCGCCAGCAGCAGCAGGCGCTGCGCCGACGCGTCCTTGCTGCCCTGCAGTTTCGCCTTCAGGTCGGCCACCCGCTTGCGCTGCTCTTCGATTTCCGCCTGCGCCTGCTGCGGGCTCTCGAGCAGCCCCTTGGCCAGCACGTCACCGATGGTGCCGGCCAGCTGTGCCACGAGGAGTTTCGCCTCCTCCTGCATCTTGTCAAGGGCAAGCCGCATGCCGAACCCGAACTCGGCGTTGTCCTCGAACAGCGAGTTGCTCCAGGCCGGACCGCGCCCGTCCGCCCGCTGCGCGTACGGCGTGGTCGGCAGGTTGCCGCCGTAAATCGACGTGCAGCCCGTGGCGTTGGCGATGAGCATGCGGTCGCCGAACATCTGCGTCAGGAGCTTGATGTACGGCGTCTCGCCGCAGCCGGCGCAGGCGCCCGAAAACTCGAAGAGCGGACGCACCAGTTGCGTCCCCTTGACCATGCCGCGGTTGAGTTTGCTTTCATCCAGTTCCGGCAGGTCGAGGAAAAAGGCGAAGTTGGCGCGTTCCGTTTCGCGCAGCGGGAACTGCGGCGCGAGATTGATCGCCTTTTTCGCCGGGTTGGCCTTGTCCTTCGCCGGGCAGTTGTAGACGCAGGCGCCGCACCCCGTGCAGTCCTCGACCGCCACCTGCACCGTGCACTTCAGTCCGGCCAGTTCCTTGCCCCCCTTGGCGTCGGCCGACTTGAACGTCGCCGGTGCGCCCGCGAGTTTCGCCGGGTCATAGACCTTGAGGCGGATGGCGGCGTGCGGGCAGACGAGCGAACAGATGCCGCACTGGATGCAGAGGTCCTTGTCCCAGACCGGAGTCTCGATGGCAATGTTGCGCTTTTCCCACTGCGAGGTCGCCGTCGGGAAGGTGCCGTCGACCGGCATCTCGGAGACCTTGACCGTATCCCCGGCATAGCCGATCATTTTCGCTTCGGTCTCGCGCACGTACTGCGGTGCCGACGCCGAGACGAACGGCTGGCGCTGCTTCGTGCTCGTCGCGCTCGCCGGGTACTTCACTTCCTGCGCCGCCGCCAGTGCGGCATCGACTGCCGCCCAGTTCTTCTTCACCACCTCGTCGCCCTTTTTGCCGTACGACTTCTTGATGGCGGCCTTGATGGCGGCGATGGCGTCGTCCTTGGGGAGCACGCCGGAGATGCCGAAGAACACGGTCTGCATGATGACGTTGATGTGCGCCCCCATCCCCTGTTCCTTCGCGATCTGGTAGGCGTCGATGACATAGAACTTCAGCTTTTTGCTGATGATGGTTTCCTGCACGTCGCGGTTGAGCGACGCCCAGGCCGCGTCACCCGTCAGCGGGGTGTTGAGCAGGAAGACCGCGCCCGGCAGCGCCTTGTCGAGGATGCTGTACTTCTCGATGAACACCGTCTGGTGACAGCCGATAAAATGCGCCTTGCTCACTAAGTAGGGGGCGCGGATGTAATCCTTGCCGAAGCGCAGGTGCGACACCGTCATCGAGCCCGCCTTCTTCGAATCGTAGACAAAATACCCCTGTGCGAAGTTCGGGGTCTCCTCGCCGATGATCTTGATGCTGTTCTTGTTGGCGCCGACCGTGCCGTCCGAGCCGAGCCCGTAGAAAACCGCGCGGAAGGTGTCCTTCGTCTCGATGTCAAAGGCCGCATCGACCGTCAGTGAGGTATGCGTGACATCGTCCTCGATGCCGACGGTGAAATGGTTCTTCGGGGCCTTCGCCGCGAGATTGTCGAATACCGCCTTGACCATGGCCGGGGTGAATTCCTTGCTCCCCAGCCCGTAGCGGCCGCCGATGATGACGGGGTAGCCCGCCGCGCCGCTGAAGGTGAATTTCCCGTCCATCATCGCCTCGCCGATGGCGGTGCGCACATCCTCGTACAGCGGCTCGCCGATGCTCCCCGGCTCCTTGGTGCGGTCGAGACAGGCGATGCTCTGCACGGTTTTCGGCAGCGCCGCGACGAACCCGCTGATATCGAACGGGCGGAAGAGGCGGACCACCACCACGCCGACCTTTTCACCCTGTTTGACCAGGTGGTCGACCGTGGCGCGCACGACCTCGGCGCCCGAGCCCATGGCAATGATGACCCGCGTCGCATCCGGCGCCCCGAAATAGTCGAACAGCCGGTACTGGCGTCCCGTGAGGGTGGCGAACTTCGCCATCGCCTGCTGCACGATACCCGGGGTGGCATCGTGGAACTTGTTGACCGTTTCGCGCCCCTGGAAATAGACATCGGGGTTCTGCGCCGTGCCGCGCAGCACGGGGTGATCGGGCGACAGCGCGCGTTGCTTGAACTCGCGCACCTTCGCTTCGTCGATCATCGCGCGCATGTCGTCGAACGACAGCTGCTCGACCTTGTTGACCTCATGCGAGGTGCGGAACCCGTCAAAGAAGTGCAGGAACGGCACGCGCGATTCCAGCGTCGCCGCCTGGGAGACCAGGGCGAAGTCCATCGCCTCCTGCACGCTCCCCGCCGCGAGCATGGCAAACCCGGTCTGGCGGCAGGCCATGACGTCGCTGTGATCGCCGAAGATGGAGAGCGCCTGCATCGCCAGCGAGCGGGCCGAGACGTGGAACACCGTCGGCAGCAGTTCGCCCGCAATCTTGTACATGTTCGGGATCATCAGCAGCAGTCCCTGCGACGCGGTAAAGGTCGTGGTCAGCGTCCCCGCCTGCAGCGCGCCGTGCACCGCGCCCGCCGCGCCCCCTTCCGACTGCATTTCGGAAACCGTGGGCACGACTCCCCAGATGTTCTTTTCCCCGGCCGCCGACTTGATGTCCGCCACTTCCCCCATGACCGACGACGGGGTGATCGGGTAGATTGCGCAGACCTCGTTTGTCGCATGCGCGACGTACGCCACTGCGGTGTTGCCGTCCAGCGTTACCTGCTTGCGTGTCATTTCACGCCTCCTCTGTGTGATGCTCCTCCGTGGGCTCTTCGCCGGCGCACTCCCGCGCCGGTGTTTTCAAGCCGGGAGGCGACGGTCGCAACCGTCGCCTCCCGGACAGAATCAATCTTCCTTCAGCTGCGCCAGTTCCTGCTTCGTGCGCGACCGCATGGTGATGGCGCCCGCGAAACACTTCTGCGAGCAGATGCTGCAGCCGATGCACTTCGCCGGGTCCGTGACCGGCTTGCCATCCTTGTTGAGGGTGATGGCCAGGTACGGGCAGCGGGTGCAGTTGCCGCACGACAGGCAGAGGTCGTGGTTGGGCTCGGAAATCTGCTTTTCCGGCGACAGTTCCATGAACCCGGTTACCGGGTTCGGCTGCGCCCGCCCGATGAGCTGCTGCATCGACTTGATGCCGCGCTGCTCCATCAGGTAGCTGACCCCCGACTCGAGTTCGCCGATGATGCCGTAGCCGTGCTTCATGACGATGGTGCAGAACTGCACCGTCTTGACGCCGATGGCGAGGAAGTCGGCGGTCGCCTTGTAGTCCATCGGCCCGCCGTTGCCGGAAATGGCGATGCCGTGCGGTACCGCGCTGGTCAGCGTCAGGTAAGAGATGGGCGTCACGCCCTCGCCGCTCATGCCGTAGACGATCGCCTCTTCCCAGTTTTTCTTCTTCGGCTGCGGACGGAAGCCGACCACCGGGAAGGTATTGGCGAGCGTGATCCCCGCCTTTTTCTTCGGGTACCTGGCGAGCACGCCGTTGATCGCCTTGAGGATCGGGTAGATCGACGTCACCGCCGCCGTCAGCTTGAAGAGCTTCGGCACGTTCGGATCGCTCACCTCGAGGATCCAGTCGATGATCTTCGCCGTGAGGGCCGCGTTCTGCGAGACGATGTCGCCTTCCGTGCCGTCGCCGCCCTGCGGGCAGGAGAGCGAGTACTCGACACCGTACGCGCCCGCATCCTCGCAGATTTTCGTGTTGCGCTGCCACCCGGCACGGTCGTTCTTGTCGTCACCGGTCACCGGGCCGCCCGTGGAGAGCATGGTCAGCCGGTCCGGCCACTCCTTCACCAGCCGCTTGCACTCCTTCGTCACCCGCGACAGGCAATGCCCCGAGACGTTGTCGCAGTTGCCGTAGGTGGTACCGTCGAACGCCTTCATGTAGCCCGCGGGAATGTGGATAGGCACCTTCCAGAAAGCGGTCTTCATGATGCCGCCCGCCCAGCCGGCTTCGTACGCCTTCACCATCTGCTCGTAGCCGTCCGACGGCGGCGCGGCGGAGAGCAGGAACGGCGAGCGGATCTTCCGTCCGAAGAAATCGGTTGCCAGCGACACCGGGGCATGCACATAGCCCGGCAGTTCGACATACGATTTCACCGGCTTGGCAATCTTCGGCGCCGGCTTGCGCTCGAGTGACGCCATCACCTGCGTGGCGACGTTTTTTCCCGCCGCCGTCGCTTCGACCACCGTGGTCGGACCGTTGGCGACGTCACCCGCGTAGAACACGTTCTTCGCCTGCTTCAGGTCGAGCCCGCGGCGCGCCCCGACGGCGATGATCACCGCGGCAAAACCGCCGCGCTCCTGGTCAGTGCCCGCCACCTCGGCGAGATCGCGCAGCGCGAATTTTTCGCCGTTGAGCTGCACCTTGATGGTATCGAGCGCAAATCCCTTGGCGGTTCTGCTGATCGAGGAGACGCGCGTGCGCCCGTTCAGTTCGATCCCTTCACGCAGCAGTTCGTTCATCTCTTTCGCCGTGAGGGGCATCTCGCCCGCCTTCTCCAGCGTGAACATCTCGATGCGCGTCGCGCCGCGCAGTTTCGCCGTGACCGCGCAGTCCGCCGCCGTGGCGCCGCCGCCGATGACCGCGACCGCCCCCTTGAGCGGGAATTTCTTCGGGTCGCTGAGGTAGGCGATGGCGCTCAGGCCATGCTCTTCGCCCGGGATGTTCATGGCAATGGGCTGCCACAATCCCGCCGCAACGATAACCGCCTTGTACCCCTTCAGCTTTGCCGGATCGTCGATGCGTTTGCCGGTCAGAATCTTCACGCTGCCGAGCGACTGCGCGAAAGCGATGTCCTCCGCCAGCATCTTGCGGTCGAGGCGGTACTCGGGGATGAGGTTGCACATGCCGCCGGCGCGCTTTTCCTTTTCATAGACGTCTACCGCATACCCCGCCTGCGCCAGCACCGCCGCCGCCCCGAGGCCCGCCGGGCCGGCACCAACCACCGCAACCTTGCCCTTCGTCGGCTTCACCGTTACAAACTTCCTGAACACCTTCAGGTCGCGCGCCTTGCGCACCACCGTCGCCTGCACCGCGGGGATATTGACCGCCCCGTCGAAGTTCTTGTGCGAACAGGCCGCCATGCAGTGGCGGTCGGGGCAGACGAGCCCGCAGACACCCCCCAGCGGGTTGTTCTTCATGATTTTTGCCGCGCTGCGCGCGAAGTCTGACGGGTTGCCGAGGCGCGCCGCCATAATGAACTCGAACGGCGAGCAGT
>CAZWUZ010000219.1:0-6445 GCA_964637655.1 uncultured bacterium
CAGATGACCCTCATCACGCATGCGGGTGAGGAGAAGGCCTTTGCCGGCGCTATGCCGCAGGAGTACGGCAACCCGCTGCGCCTGCGGTTGCCGCTCGACGCCGGGTGCACGGTCATCGTCGCGCATTGCGCCGCCGGCGGCGAGGGTCTCGACTACGACCACGCCAGCGCGCCGGTAGCCAACCTCGACCTGTTCCTCCGCCTCATGGCGGAAGATAAGTATCGCGGTCGTCTGTTCGGCGACATTTCCGCGGTCACGCAACTCAACCGCGCGACGACTGCTCTGCCCGTGCTGCTGGCGCATCCCGAGCTACACGACCGCCTCATCAACGGCAGCGACTACCCGCTCCCCGCCATCGATCCGCTGCACAGCGCATACTTTCTCGCCGCGCGCGGCTACCTGGCCTGGCGCGACGCGTGGTACCTCGAGGAAATCCAGGCGCATAACCCGCTGCTCTATGATATAGTGCTCAAGCGCACACTGCGTGAACCGCGCACGGGCAATCGCTTTGCCGGCGCGGTGTTCACTGACGGAGCCCTATGACACCGGAAGCACTGCAGGTCACCGGAGAGTCGCTGTCCGCGGCGCAACTGCTCCGTGCCGCCGCGCGCTGCTTCGACCCGGCGCGCATGGTGTTTGCCTCGAGTTTGTCGGCGGAGGACCAGGTGCTGACGTGGCTGCTTGCGACCGAGGCGCCGGCCATCCGCATCTGCACCATCGATACGGGGCGGCTCCCGGAAGAGACGCAGGCGCTGCTGGCGGCCACCACGGCGCGGTTCGGCATGCGGTACGAGGTGCTCCGTCCCGACGCACAGGCGGTGGCGGCAATGGTGGCGGAACGCGGCGAGGACCTGTTCCGGCGCAGCGTGGCGGACCGGCGGCGCTGCTGCCGCGTGCGCAAGGTGGAACCGCTGCAGCGCCATCTCGCGGGTTGCGCGGCCTGGCTTACCGGTTGCCGGCGCGGACAGTCAGCCGCGCGCGCGGCGTTGTCGAAAATCGACCGCGATCCTGTCACCGGGCTGTACAAGTTGAACCCGCTGGCGGACTGGACGGAAGCAGCGGTATGGGAAACCATACGCCGCGAGCAGATCCCGTACAACGCTTTGCATGATTGCGGCTACCGGAGCATCGGCTGCGCGCCCTGCACGCGCGCGGTCGCGCCCGGCGAGGATGTGCGGGCGGGGCGCTGGTGGTGGGAAACGGAAGGGGAGAAGGAATGCGGCCTGCACCACTGACCATGCCCTCGGTTTCCCGGCTGACGGTCACGCCTGCCGGTTTCCGCCGTCTGCGCCGCCGCCTCTGCGCGGAGATCTACCGTGACGACCCCGCCTACCGCGACAATAACGCCGGACTGCTTGATGTGGTGCTCAAGGCGCGCGGTGAATTTGCGCGCGGCGCCGCGGTGACACCCGTCACCGTGCTCGACGGCGGGCGTCCGCTGGCGTCGGCACTGCTGCTGTGCGCGGAGCGCCTGCCCGGCACGCTGCAGCTCGGGTTCTTCGAGGCGGTGGCCGGCCGGCCAGACGCGGTCGACCGACTGGTCAGCGAAGCGCGCCGCGTGGCCGCGGCAGCCGGCTGCACGACAATCGTTGCCGGGATGAACGGCCACGTCAACAACGGCCTGGGCATCCTCACCGGCCCGTTCGGCACCCGCGCGAGTTTCGGCGCGGCGTACAATCCGCCCCACTACGCCGACGAACTGGCGCGTCATGCCACCCGCAGCGAAGCGCTGCTCATCTACCGGCACGCGGTGAACGATTTCCTGCAGCATATCGGCGAGGAGCGTTGCCGCACGGCCGCGCGGCGCTTCCCTGTGCGCCACGGCAAGTTCCGCGACCTGCCGTGCGAGATGGCGGTGTACACCGACCTGAACAACCGCGCGTTCGCGCAGCATCCCTACTATTTTCCGCGCACCGCGGCAGAAGACCTGGAACTGTTCCGTGCCTTCGGTCCCCTGTTGCGCGAGGAGAATTTCCTCGTGGCGGAGCATCACGGCCGGCCGGTGGGCTTTCTGCTCTGGTACCCCGACTTCAACGAATGGGTGGCCCCGGGGAAAACCGTCGGCATTGGGGCAGCGCTCCGCTACTGCGTCCTGCGCCGTCGCCCCGCCTGTCTCAAACTGGCAGAGGTCGGGGTGTTGCCGCGCTACCAGGGGACGGGCGTCATCCTCGCCCTGCTGCACCACTGTTTCACCCTGGCGCGTGGCCGCTACCGCGAGGCGGAGACCGGGTGGATACACCAGGACAATGCGCTGTCGCAGGCGCTCAATACCCGCTGGGCGGGCACGCCGGCAAAGACCTGCCGCGTCTTCCACATCGACCCGGTGGTATCGGCGTGACAGAGGCAGCAATCAGCGACTGCGCTGACCGCCTGCCCGACGCGTGGGATGCGGCCGCCGGCGACAATCCCTTTCTCCGGCGAAACATCCTCGCCCTGCTGGAGCAGGTCAATCCCTGCGGCCAACGCTACCATCTGGCCATCGACAGCGCCGGCATTGCCTCGGTGGCGGTAACCTACCGGCAGCGACTGAACCTGCTCACCTTCAGCCGCGGTGCGCTGCGCTGGCCCGTGCATATTGCCGGCATCCCCTGCTCGGTAAGCGTGCCGGGCGTGGCGTTGCGCTCACCGGCCGGCGCCGCCGCGCTGCTCGCCTCCCTGCGGGCGACACGCGGCCTGACGCTGGTGCTGAACATGCCGGAAGCGCCAGCACGTGACGGCATGGTCTCCGGGCAGACCCTTCCCTGCTGCCGGCTGGAGGTGCGCTGGCCTGATGTTGCCGCGTACCGTGCGGCCATGCGCAGCCATTATCGCCATACGCTCGACCGCGTGCGGCAGCACAGCGCGGCGCTGACGGCGGAACCGCTCGCCTCCCCGGCCGGCTTCACCGACGACATGCATGCGCTCTACCTGAACGTGTTCCGGCGCTCGGCCTATCCGCTCGAATGCCTCACGCCCGTATTCTTCCGTACCTTCCCGGCGGCGATTACCGTCTTCCGCGCAGAGGCGCGCTGTGCCGGTTTTGTCCAGACCCTGCGTCATGCCGATACCCTGTACTTCATGTTCGGCGGCGTCGATGACACTCTGCTGGCGCGCCATGACACGTACCGTTGCATGCTGCTGCACATGATTCGCACCGGCATCGAGTCGGGGTGCCGCTGGATCGATCTCGGGCAGACCGCGGAGGCGATCAAACTGAAATTCGGCTGCACGCTCGAATCGCGCTGCATGCAGGCGACACACGCCGCCCCGGCGGCGCGCTGGTTGCTGCGTCACGCGGCGGGGCTGCTCAGCTACCGGCCGCCGGAGGAGAAGTACCGTGTCTTCCGCGACTGAACTGCGGGTGCTGCTGGTGCGGCCTGCCTACCGCACCCGGCTGACGCAGGCGGTGCGGCTGGTCACCGAGCCGCTTGACCTCGAGTATCTTGCTGCCATCGTGACCGCGCGCGGCTGGCACTGGCGCATCCATGACGGCATGGTTGACAGCGAACCGTTCAGCGCAGTGCTTGCCGGGTTTGCCCCGGACATCGTCGCCCTCACGGGGTACTATCCCGCGCTGGCGGAGATGCTGCACCTTGCGGCAGCGGTGAAGGCGTGGCGCGCGTCGACCCTGGTGGTGACGGGCGGCGTGCACGCGGAGCTCTGCCCGGCAGATTTCGCGGTGGAGGCGGTTGACGTGGTCGTGCAGGCGGGCGGGGCGCATACCTTCGGGCGGCTGCTTGACGGGTTCCGGGCAGCACGTTCCGTCACGCCCGTGCCGGGCACCTGGCAGCGCGTCAGCGGCACCTGGCGCTACGAGCCGCTCGACCCGGCAGCGACACTGCCGCCGCTGCCGCACCCTGACCGCAGCCACCTCTACCGTCACCGCGCCGCGTTCACCTACCTGCACTGCGGGCCGGTGGCGCTGGTGCGCACGGCTGCCGGCTGCCCGCACGGCTGCAGTTTCTGCTGCTGCCGCCTGCTCAATGGGGGGCGCTACGCGCCGCGTGATCTTGCGGAGGTGGCGGACGAAATCGCCGCGCTCGATGCTCCCCTGATCTGGCTTATCGACGACACGCTGCTTGCCGATCCCGGGCGCGCGGCGGCACTCGCGGATGCGCTGGCGCAGCGACAGGGACAGCGGCGATTCATCATCTACGCGCGCGCTGCGGATATCGCCGGCAACCCCGGGGTGTGCGCCGACTTGCGGCGGCTCGGGGTGAGCGATGTGATTGTCGGCATGGAGGCGGTGGAACAGGCGCAACTGGACGGCTATGCCAAGGGCTGCAGTGCGGATGACAACCGCCGTTGTGCGGAACTGCTTGCCGCAGCGGGGATCGCCTGCACGGGCCTGTTCATCGCCGACCCGTCATTCAGCCGCGCTGATTTTCGCCGGCTCGATGCTACAATCGCGTCGCTGCCGCTGGCCGCGGCGACGGTGTCGATCTACACCCCGTTTCCCGGTACGGCCGGGTGGGAGACGGCACAGGCACGGCTGACCACCCGCGATTGCCGGTACTGGGACCTCTGCCATCTGGTGCTCGACCCGCAGCGTATGTCGCGCAGCGAATTCTACCTGCGTTTTGCCTGGTCGAATATCCGCCCGCTGCTGCACCGTCCGGCGCTGCGGCGTCATGTGCTCGGGCAACTGCGGCGCGGAGGATGGCGATTATGAACCGCGCGCAGCTCTGGGATTTCTGGGCGGCGCATTACGACCGGCTGTGGGTGCAGCGTGTGTCGGTCGCTCCGACGCGACGCGCACTTATGGCGGAACTGGACGGGCTGGCGCCGGGGCGGCTGCTCGATGCGGGCTGCGGTACCGCGCAGCTGCTCGACGCACTGCAGTGTACCGGGACGCAGTGGGACTACACCGGGTTTGATGCGTCAGCGGCGATGCTGGCGCAGGCCGCGCGCAAGCATCCGGCAGCGAACCTCGTGCATGCAGGCATCATGGCGTACGCCGCGCCGGCACCGTTCGACGTGGTGATCTGTGCCCATGCCTTCCCGTATTTCACAGATCAACCGGCGGCGCTGGCGCGTCTCGCCGGATGGGTCAAACCCGGCGGGCACCTGCTGCTGGCGCAGGCCTGCACCGAGAATGCCTATGACCGGGTGGTGCTTGCCGGCGTCAAACTGACCACGTCGCCCGCGCGCTATCGCAGCGTGGCTGACCTGAGTGCGCTGGCCGCCCCGCTGCTGGGGCAGCCGCGCCGGGTCATTCGCCTCAACCGTCATCCCGGCGTCCCCTCGCTGCGCCTGCTGGTGTGGCGGAAGCAGGAGGGGAGCAGCACATGAAGATACTGTTGCTGCGTCCGCGCCCTGACGACGCAACCATCGGGCTGCAGCACCTGATGATCTGCGAGCCGCTCGAATTAGAGTACCTCGCTGCTGCCGTTGCTGACCTCGGGCATGACGTGGCCATCGTCGACATGATCCTCGAGCGGGAGCCGGTCGAGCACTTCCTTATGCTGCACCGTCCCGACCTGCTCGGAGTCACCGCGTATATCGCGCATGTAGCGGTCGTGCTTGCGTACTGCCGCGCGGCGAAGCGGCTGCTTCCCGGCTGCTGCACAGTGATTGGCGGCGTGCATGCCGAGGTGGTGCCGGAAGATTTTCGCGATGATGCGGTGGACTGCATCGTGTACCGCAACCCGCTGACGACCTTCCGGGTACTGGTCAGCCGTCTCGCTGCCGTCGCACCGGTCGCGGACCTGCCCGGGCTGTGGCGTCCGGACGCTGTTCACGTCACCCGGGAAACGGTCTTTTCCCACCCGCATCCCGCGCGCCATCTTGTCGCGCGCTACCGCGCCCGCGATTACTACCTCTTCCACAACCCGTGCGCCCGCATCAAGACCTCGTTCGGTTGTCCGTACACCTGCGCGTTCTGTTTCTGCCGGGAAATCACCGGCGGCACTTATTACGAGCGCGCCCTCGATGACGTTATCACCGAACTGGCCGCCATCCCCGAGCGCGAGATCTACATCGTCGACGACAATTTCCTCGTGTCACGCGAACGCGTGCTGGCGTTCTGCGCGGCGGTGCGGGAGGCGGGCATCGACAAGCGCTACCTCATCTACGGGCGCGCCGATTTCATCGCGGCCAACGAAGACGTGATCGCTGAGTTCCGGCGGGTCGGGCTGCGGGCGGTCATCGTCGGGCTCGAATCCTGCCGCCCGGAGGAACTGGCGCAGTTCAACAAGCGCAGCGATGTCGCGGCCAATGAGGCGGCGGTGCGCATTCTCGCGCTGCATGGGGTGGACTGCTATGCCACCCTCATCCTCGGGCGGGACTGGGGGCGTGACGATTTTGCCCGGCTCGGTCGCTGGCTGCGCGGGCTCGGCCTCATCTATGTCAACCTGCAGCCCTTCACGCCGCTGCCGGGCACAGAACTGTTCGCGGCGCATCGCGAGCAACTCTGCGTTCCGCGCCGCGAGTTCGCCTGCTGGGATCTCGCACATTTGGTGGTCAC
>CAZWUZ010000220.1:0-6441 GCA_964637655.1 uncultured bacterium
GGCCGCGGCGTCGAGATCCATCTCGAATCCGCCCAACCCCGGGATTTCGATCGCTTCCGGGAAGCCCTGGAACGCCGGAAGCCTCCCCTCTCTCTGATCGAACGAATCGCCGCCGAGCCTTCCGTGTTCCGGGGCTTTCAAGACTTCGAAATCAGGAAAACCCGGCAGGGGGAAGGATTCGTCTTCATTTCCCCGGACGCCTCGTGGTAGGGGACCAGCGTCAGGTGCAGGTAGCAGACGTTGCGGAAACCGCGGTCGCGGCGCAGCTGGCGGATGGCTTCGAGGAAGGGCTGCGACTCGATGTCACCCACCGTGCCGCCGATCTCGACGATGAGCAGGTCGAACTGCTCCGCCACCGCGACGATGCGGCGCTTGATCTCGTCGGTGATGTGCGGGATGACCTGCACCGTAGCGCCGAGATAGTCACCCGCCCGCTCGCGGCGGATCACCGTATCGTAGATCTGCCCGGTGGTAATGTTGTGCTGGCGGCTCAGGTCGGCGCAGAGATACCGCTCGTAATGCCCGATGTCGAGATCGGTCTCCGCCCCATCGACCGTGACGAACACCTCGCCGTGCTGGTAGGGGCTCATCGTCCCGGGATCGACGTTGATGTACGGGTCGAGTTTCATGATGCCGGTGCGGAAGCCGCGCGCCTTGAGCAGGTTGCCCAGCGACGCCGAGGTGATCCCCTTCCCGAGCGAGGACATCACTCCGCCCGTCATAAAGATCAGTTTGCCTCTGGTCTCGCTCATGTGGGTAGCTCCCCGCCCGGTAATGCCGCTTTGTAGCATACTGCCGTCCGCCCGGCAAGCGCCTCAGCGGCGCAGGGTAAGGGCCAGGGTACGGTAGAAATCGCGCAGCGCGAACGGCTTGAACAGGTAGTTGTCGAACGACGAGAGGTTGAGTTTGTCGACCACCTCCGCCGTGGCAAACGCGGTCAGCGCCAGGCAGGGCACCGTGCTCCCCGCGGCGCGGATGTCGTCGAGGATGGCGAACCCGTCGCGATCGGGGAGGGCGATGTCGAGGATGACCAGGTCAGGCTGCAGCGCGCGGTACTTCGCCAGCGCCTCTCTGCCCGACGTACACCAGGCGCAGTCGCCATTCACCTCGGTGATGAGCATGGTCAGCATCTCGAGAGTGGCGCTGTCGTCCTCGACCAGCAGCACCTTCCGTCCCGCCAGGTCGAGCTCCTGCGGCAGCGGCAGGCCGCGCAGCGTCGGGCTGCCGCTCTTCTGCGCGCTCGTGCCGGCGCGGAACGTCACGGTGAAGGTGCTGCCGCAGCCGGGCCCGTCGCTCGCCGCGACGATGTTGCCGCCCTGCAGTTCCATGAGCGTGCGCGCCAGGTCGAGCCCGAGCCCGACCCCGCCGAACTGCCGCGTGCGCGACCCGTCCACCTGCCGGAACCGCTCGAAGATGATCCCCAGGTGCTCCGCGGCGATGCCGATCCCCTCATCACGCACCGTCAGCAGCACGGTCGACGCGAGCGGTGCCAGCGACACGGTAATGGCCGTGTCGTCCGGGCTGAACTTGATGGCGTTGGTCAGCAGGTTCCACAGCACCTGGATGCTGCGATTGGCGTCCGCCTCGACCAGGCAGGGTTCCGCGCGCGGCGGCAGCACGAGGCGCAGGTTGCGCTGCCAGAGCAGCGGCTGCACCGTGTCGTGGCAGGCGGCGATGACGTCGTGCAGGTCGATGGTCTGGATGTGCATGGCGATGCGCCCGGCGGAGAGTTGCGCCAGGTCCATCAGGTCCTCGATGAGGAAGACGAGCCGCGACGCCGCGCCGGTGATGCGCCGCACCGTCTCCTTGTGCTCCGGGGCGAGATCGCGCGCCCCGAGCAGCAGTTCGCCATAGCCGAGGATGGGGGCCAGCGGGGTGCGCATTTCATGCGACATGTTGTTGAGAAAATCGACTTTGAGGCGGTTGCTCTTCTCGAGTTCCTGCGCATACTGCCGCAGGCAGGCCTGCGCCGCCTGCTGCTCGGCGCGATAGTGGAAGTTCTCGATGGCGAGCGTCGCCTGGTTGACGAAGAACCCGAGTATCTCGACCGTTTCCTGCGTGAGGAAATTCTTCTCCTGCTCGTCCGTGGCCACGGTCAGCGCGCCCCAGACGCGGTCGCGGCCGCAGAGCGGCAGCAGCAGGAACTGATGCGAGTACTCCTTATGCTGTCGCGCCGGGCCGTAGCGCTGGTTGTAGTCCGGGTCATCGGCGCGGTCGGCCACGAGGATGGGGCGCCGTTCCAGCACGCAGCGCGCGGCGCAGGCGCGCATGTACATCCCCTCGACCGGGACCAGCGGGATGCGCAGGGTATCGTAGTAGTGCTGCGGCAGTCCGAACCCGTAGGCATGCACGAGGGTATTGTCCTCCGGGTCGATGCGCAGCAAACCGATGCGCTGAAAGCCCCAGATGTCGCGGATGGCGTGCACGATGGCGCGGTAGATGGCGTCGAGGTCGTCGCGCGTCAGCAGGTCACTGACCACCCGGGTGATGCTGCTGAACGCGTCCGGGTCGATGAGTACCGCCGCCCGCTCGATCCGGCCGAGGGCCTGCTGCTGCGCGCGGTAATGCGCCAGTTCCTTGTCGAGGTAGGAGATGCGGTCGCGCAGCTGCTGCTCGCGGTCGGGCGGCGCGCTCTCTCCCCTAGTGGCCATGGTAGCCGTTCCAGCCGCGCGACAGCGCGTTGAGGTCGGCGCCGTCCACCACGCTGGCCGAGACGCCGTTCGGGTCGAGGTCGCAGTTCTCCGCCGTGCCGCCGTACGCGGCGCCCAGCGCGCCGACATCGTCGAGATCGATGCGCCCGTCGCCGGTGATGTCGTCGGTCAGCACGGTAAACGTGTCGCAGAGGGTGAAATGCCCGGCATCGTCAAAGGCATAGACCGCGTAGTAGTAGCGCGTGCCGTCGCTGGCGCCCGAGTCGGCGACCGCCGTGCAGGCGGCGTCGGTCACCCGTACCTCGGTCCACACTGCCGCCGCGTCGGTGCAGGTCGCAGGATGCGTGTCCGCGCGGCGCAGCAGGCGCAGGCCGAACCAGTCGCTGTCCGCCGGGCGCGCCCAGGTGAACCGCGCCCCGCTCCCCAGCGCCCGCACGCTGATGCCCGCCACCGCCGCCGGCGCTTCCGTATCAGCCACGACGAGATACGCCGTATCGCCCGTGGTTGCGTCGCTGTCACTGCCGTCCGCCAGCGCCTGCAGCGAGCGCGAATCGTAGCCGGCCACGTACGCGCTGATGACGATGGTCTCCGACCGCGTCCACTGCGGAATGCTGACGTAGTAGAGCAGCGTGTCGCTCCCCAGCGCCGGGATCAGCGTGGGGTTGCCGGCCGCCCGCAGCGCCGGGAAGCTGTCAGTGACGATGCTGCCGCTCTTGGTGAAGACCAGCGTGTCCGAGGTCAGCACCGCCGGACTGTCGCCGGCATTGCTCACGCAGACATAGACCGGGATGCTGTCCGCCTGCCCCTTCAGCACGATGCTGTCCGCTGCCGCGCGGGTGACGGCAACGATGTTGAGCGTGGTCGCCCGCGGGATGTACACGGTGAGTGTGTCGCTCAGCCACGAGACGTTGAAATACGACTGGCTGGTGGCATAATCATAATGGTAATCACGCGAGGAAAAGCGGTAGTAGTAGGTGGTGCCGGCAGTCACGCTGTTGTCCGTCCATGTCGTCGCCGAGCCGAGCCCCTGCCCCGTAGAACCGTACCAGTCATCGGGGTCGGGCGTCGTACTGCGATGGCGCGCATAGCGGAACACGCTCCCCTGCCGCGGACGCCCGTCCTCGTCGAGCGACGGGGCGCTCCAGGTAAAGGTGCAACTGCTGCTGGTGGTGATGACCGTAAAACTGTCGGGCGCGGCCGGGGCGATGGTGTCCGCTCCTGCCGCCGTATCGATGCGCGTCTGCCGCCATGGCATCACCAGCAGTGAATCGCCACCCAGACCGTGCGTAAAACTGTCGATTTGCGTCCGGCTGGTCGTGCTGACCGACGCGGACGTGTACCACTGGTTGCGCCGCAGGTCATGCGCGCTGTGCGTGTGATTGAGCACGCGCGAATCTGATGCCGTCGGGCGCGTGAAATGGCTGACGGTAATGGTATCCTCGCTGCTGCTGCCGGCAAAAACCACGTCGTACTGCATGGTCGAATCGAAGACGCACTGGTAGAGGATATTGCGTGACGCATCGGTGAATCCCGCTGCCGCCGCGCGATGATTGCCGAAATACGCGTTGCGCAGCAGGTTGCGTTCCGCCCCGCCGGTCAGCGCCAGCCCGGTATCACACTGCAGCAGCGTCAGGCCGGCATAACTGCCGCCGCTGCTCCCTGCCAGCCACAGGCCGATGCCGCTCCCGTCGCGGATATCGAGACCGCTCACCAGCGCGCTGTCACCATCGAGGCGCACCCCCGCCACGGCAAAATTGCGCACCTGCATGTCCGCCAGCTGCAGCCGCGCATGCGTCGCGTGCAGCGCGCAGCCGCCGCCGAGCGCGTCGATGATGGTCGTCAGTCCCGCCCCGCTCAGGGAGATGCCGTCCGTATCGATGCTCACCGTTTCACTGTACGTCCCCGCCGCAACATGCACCGTATCGCCGGCGCTGACCATGGCGTGGCCGGACGGGTTGGCGCTGCCGCGGAAAATAGTGCCGAGATAGCGCTTGGGGAGCGCCGCGGTCAGTCCGCTGTTGCCGGTGTCGCCCGTTGTCGCGATGTACCAGTGGTTAGGCCCGGCGGTATCGACGCTGACGCCCGACCCCAGCGGCATGCTGACATCGACCGTACAGCCATTGACCATGGCGATGGTGCCGGTATCGGTGGCATAACAGATGGTGTCCGCCACCCCCTCCTTGTCGTAGACCGCGTAGCGTTCGAGTGCGACATTCCGCACGGACCCGACCCCCAGCGTCGCCACATCATGCACGCGCAGGCAGACCGTGTCGGTGCTGCTCAGCTGCGGCTGCAGTACCGTCGCGTCGAGCGCGAAAAAGGTGTCGGTCATCGCCACCGGGCCCGACCAGGCGAACGTGGCACGGCCGTCCGCCAGCGGGGCAGTCGTATCGCCGCACATCACCGCGAGTTTCACCTGGTCGCGCGCGGTATGGGAAAGGTTGCCAGTGACCAGCAGGCGCGAGGCGTAGGCGAGGGAATCGGTGAAATAGTAAACCTCGTCGAAACAGCGTTTCATCGCCGCATACGAGATGAAGACAAACCCGTCATGCACGTGCTCCCAGTTCGACGAGGTGCCCCACTGGTTGGCGATTTTGAACGCCCCGTAGCGGGTGTCACCCTCCTCGCTGTAGGGCCCCCACGTATCGCTGTAGCCGACCACGGTATTGCCGTGGTTGGGCCCGGGACCGGTATCATAGTTGTCGAGCGTCCAGAAGTCATACTCAGTCATGGTGTCGTAATTGTCAGCATCCACCCGGATGACCGCGAGATTGCCTCCAGCCAGCAGCGTCTTGAGGTCGGTCAGCCCGGTATCCGTGTTGACCGGCAGGGTGATCATACTGCTGCTGCCGCGGTAGAGCGGCGCCTCGCGCCAGGCGCCCTGCCCCGGCCATGCATCGCTCGTGTTCACGTCGTAGGGCATCGTCTGCCACGTGGCGCAGCCGATATCGCGGATGATGGCGATGGCATCGCCGTAACACGAGCCGTTATCCACGCCGTCATTGATGAGGTGATAGAGGAAATCGGGGCTCATGATGCGGTCATACGAACCGGTCGGCCGGATGTTGGTAAGATCCCAACCGGTGCTTGACAGGTCCCAGTCGTGCTCTTTCGCCTCCTGAAAGGTCTTGGTGTAGTAGCCGACCGCCCAGGTGACACACGCCCCTTCTGTGTACTGGTTGCCGATGGGGGGAAACCATTTGGTCACGCTGTTATCGTGCGAGTCGGGCACACTGGCGATGTGCACGCCGTCCGGGAGCACCGCGGTGGCGAGACGCAACGTATCGCGCTGTGCCGCCCACTGCTCCTCCGTCGGCGGCTTCAACCCGGTGCCGTGGCCGTTCACGATGCGGTTGTAGTCGCGTCCTGCTTCTGCAGTACCAACCCGTGCGCGCAGTACCGCGAATTCCGCATCCGTGAGCGGGCGTACATCGAGCCGCGCCGTGCCGGCAATCACCGTCTCCGGTACCGGTTCCGCCGCCGGGACAAGCAGCGCCGCGTGCGCGTCAACCACCCCGTGGCCGAAGATGTCGTCGCGCCCGGGCAGCCCCGCGTCGCGGGCCGAGGTCAGCAGCCGCGCGCAGAGCGCCGCGCTGCTCTCCCCGGGATACCGCGCCGCGCAGAGCGCCGCGATGCCGCTGACCACGGGGGCCGCCAGCGAGGTGCCGCTCGCCACCGCCCAGTCGCCGCCGCGCCGCGTCGTCTGCCGGTTGACTCCGGGCGCCGCGAGATCGCTGGCCGCGCCGAAATTGCTGAACGTGGCGATGAGGTCATCGACTTGGTGTGACGC
>CAZWUZ010000221.1:0-6438 GCA_964637655.1 uncultured bacterium
CGCTGCTCTGGCCCGGCCGGGCGCCGTCGCCCGAAATCGCCGCCTTTGTCCTCGCCTCGGCAACCTTGCGTAACGTGACGGTGACCCGCCCGGCGGGACTGCGCCGCTACTTAGTGCAGGGTGATGTCGCTGAAGATCGCGCTCGTCGTTCCACGCCGGGCGCCTGACCTCGCGGGGGGCGCCGAGCGCCTCGCCCGCGAGTATGCCGCCGCCCTGCACCCCGCCCATGACCTTACTGTCCTGACCACCTGCGCGCGCGATCATGTCACCTGGCGCAACGAACTCCCGGCAGGCGAAACCACCGACGGCGGTATGCGGGTCATCCGTTTTCCGGTTGATGCGCGGGACAGCGAATGCTACGCGCAGCTGCAGCAGCGTATCGCGCGCGGTGAAACGCTCAGCGCCGAAGAAGAACGCGCGTGGCAGGCCAACGGCTGCGTCAGCAGTGCGCTGGTCGCGCATCTGCAGGCCACTGCCTACGACCGTAGTATCGGCATGCCCTACCTCTTCGGGGTGGTGCAGCAGGCGCTGCTCGTCGCCCCGGAAAAAGCAGTGCTTGTCCCCTGCCTGCATCCCGAGCCGCACGCGCAGCTCGGCCTCGTCCGCGACCTCTTTGCCCGCGCTGGCACCGTGCTCTTCAATGCGCCCGAGGAAAAGACCCTCGCGGAGGAGTACTACGGCGCGCTGCCGTCGTTCGGCGACGTCATCGGCATGGGGCTGGATTTCCAGCCTGACGCCCCGGACTTCCCCCCCCCCGCGGACTACCTCCTCTATCTCGGGCGGCTCGAGGCGGGCAAGGGAACCCACCTGCTGGCTGCGTATTTTCACGACTACTGCCGCGCGCACCCGGAGAGCGCGCTGCGCCTGGTCATGGCGGGTGGGGGCGATTTTCCGCGTTTCCCCGCGCTGGCCGGGCGGCTCGAGGTGCGCGGCTGGACCAGCGAGGCGGAGAAGGAGCAGCTCCTGCGCGGGGCGCTGGCGCTGGTGCAGCCCTCGGCACTCGAATCGCTCTCGATTGTCACGCTCGAAGCGTGGCGGCAGGCGCGCCCGGTGCTGGTCAACGGGCGCAGCGCGGTGCAGCGCGGCAATGTCGAGCGCTCGGGGGGCGGCCTCCACTACGACGACAGCGACACCTTCGGGCGCGCGCTGCACTGCCTGGCCACCCGCCCGGCGGAAGCGGCGGCCTGGGGGCGGCGCGGCTGGTCGTACCTGCGCCGCCACCACGACCCGTCACGCGTCGCGCAGCGCCTGCGTGACGCACTGGTCGCGCATGGATGAACCGGCCGCCTACGTCGCGCTTTCCGCGACGGGCGAACTGCCGCGCCGCGCGGAGGCGGCCATGGCGCGCCTGCGCGCCTGCGACCTCTGCCCGCGCCGCTGCGGCGTCGACCGCACCGCCGGGCAGACCGGCTACTGCCGCGCCCCGGCCGATCTGGTCATCGCCAGCGACACCCTGCATTTCGGGGAGGAGCCGCCCGTCACCGGCACCGGTGGCTCGGGAACGGTCTTTGTCGCGCATTGCGCGCTGCGCTGCTGTTTCTGCCAGAACTGGCCCTTCAGCCATCGCGGGCATGGCGAGACGGTCACGGTGCCCGAACTGGCGAAGCGCCTGCTGCGCCTGCAGCAGCGCGGCGCGCACAATCTCAACTTCGTCAATCCCACGCACTACCTGCCGCAACTGCTTTCCGCGCTGGCGCTCGCCGCGCCGCAGGGACTGACCATCCCTGTCGTCTGGAACTGCAGCGGCTACGAGGCGGTCGATGCGCTGCAGCTGCTCGACGGTATCGTCGATATCTATCTGCCCGACGCCAAGCATGCCACGGCTGCTTCCGCGCAGGCCTGCTGCGGGACCCCCGACTACCCGGAGGTCAATCGCGCGGCGCTGCGCGAGATGTGGCGGCAGGCCGGGAAACTCCGCTGCGACGACGACGGCATCGCCGTGCGCGGCCTGATCGTCCGCCATCTCGTGCTCCCCGACGGACTCTCTGACACGCGCGCGGTGCTCCGCTGGCTGCATGACGACCTCTCGCCCGACGTCTATCTCGCGCTCATGTCGCAGTATTTCCCGGCGCACACCGCGACCGATCACCCGCGCCTCGGGCGGCGGGTCAGCGCGGCGGAGTATCAGGACGCGCTCGACGCGCTGGCGGAACTCGACTTCACCGATGGCATGGCGCAGCCGGCGCCGGACGACGATGAACCTTGACAGGCGCAGCCGAAACACCTATAGTAACGCACCTATGCTGAGCGTGCTGCGTGTCGTTGCCGCGTTAGGGTGTCTGCTGCTGCTGGCGTCCGCGGTCTGCGCGGACGATGCGGAACGCTACTACCAGGCCAACCAGGCCTACTGGAACGGCAAGTACACCAGCGCCATCGACATCTACCGTAACATCCTGCGCGACAACCCGCGCACGGAACTCCGTCCGCGCCTCTATTTCTCCATCGCCAGCGCCTACGTCGAACTCGACGATTACGAGAAGGCGACCGGGTGGTACGAGAAACTGCTGACCGAAGAACAGCCGCCCGACGAACTGCGCACCGACGCGATGTTCCGCCTCGGGCAGTGCTATTTCCAGACGGGCGACTTCCAGCGCTGCGGGGCCGTGCTCGATGAACTGCTGGCAAAGTACGCGAACTCGCTCGTCTCCGCGCGTGCGTCGCTGCTGCTCGACCAGGCGCGCGAACGCGGCTATGTGGCCGGGGTGACCCCGTCAACCCGCCCGTCGCGCCCGGAGACGCCGCCACAGCCGGTGCAGCCCGTGCGCCCGGTCCAGCCGGTGCGCCCGGTCCAGCCGCAGCAGCCCGAGGCGGGGCAGCAGCAGACGCCGCGCGTGGCCGAGCATGTCGTTCGCCCGGGGGAAACGCTCACCGGCATCGCCGTCGCCGTCTATGGCGACGCGGGGCGCTGGCTCGACATCGCGCAGGCGAACGGCATCGGGGCGCCCTACACGCTGATTGTCGGGCAGCGACTGCGCATGCCGGGCGCGACGGCGCCCGAGGTACCGGTAGCCCCGGTACAGCCGCCGCGGCCCGTGCCCGTACCCGTACTGCCGGACCCGGTGACCATCCCCGCCGTCAGTCAGCAGGCGTCGGAGGTGCTCGTTGCCTCGCTGCGCGACGAGATCCGCCGCCTGCGCGAGCAGCAGCAGCAGCTGGGTGAGCGCCTGCGCGAGGAAACGCTGCGTGCCGACCAGGCGGAAGGCCTGCTGCGCGCGCAGCAGGACGCCGCGCAGCAGCAGCGGGTCGACCGCGAAGAAGCGGTGGCGGCGGCGCGCGCGGAAGCGCGCGGGCAGCTGACCGAACTCGAAGCCGAACTCACGGCGCGTGACGAACTGCTGACGCGCACGCGGCACGCCTTTGATGCGCTCCACCTGCGCTACCAGGAACTGGAAAACCTGTTGCAGCGGCAGGAGCAGCAGGTATCGTCGCACACGCAGCTCAACGAGAGCGTGGTGCGCAAGCTCAAGGAACTGCAGCAGCAGGTGGACGACCTGACGGCGGCACTCGAACGCACGAAGGCCGCGGCCGAGGCGCGCACGACCCAGCTGACCCAGAGCAGCGACCAGCGCATTGCCGCGCTGACCGATGCCCTGCAGCGGGCGGAGGCGGAGCGCACCGCGCTGCAGCGCGAGACGACGGAACTGCGCCTCGCGCGCGAGCAGCTCGAAAGCCGCCTGCGGCAGCTGCAGGAGACGGCGGACGCCACGCAACTGGCGGTATCGCTCGTCGAACAGGGGCGGCGGCTGCGGCAGGATGGCGACCTCACCGCGGCGATGGCGCTCTACCGCCAGGCGCTGGCGAAGGACCCGCGCGCCGCGGATGCGCTCAACGGCCTCGCCTATGTCTACGCCGAACTGGGTGACTCGCTGGCCGAGGCGAAGAACCTCGTTGCCGCCGCCATCGAGCAGAACCCGCAGGCGAAGGGCTACTCCCTCGACACGCTCGGCTGGGTCTATTACCGCGAGGGAAACCACCAGCAGGCGGTGCGCACGCTCACCCAGGCGCTGCCGCTGCTCCCGCCTGCCGACCGCGCCGCGCGCGCGGTGGTCAGTTTCCACCTCGGGCTCGCCTACATGAAACTCGAGCTGCGTGACAAGGCGTTCTTCGCGTTCATCGACACCGTCAACCTCGCCCCGGGAAGCACCTACGCGAACGAGGCGCAGGGCTATCTCTCCCGGCTGTAACCTGTCGCGACCCTTCCCGCCATGTCACTGCGCCGCATCCTGCTGACCGGGGGCGGCACCGGCGGGCATATCTTCCCCCTCGTCGCCATCGCCCAGGAACTGCGCGCACGCGGCCTGACTCAGCATATCGCCTGGGCGGGTCGTCCGCAGGGGATGGAGCGCGACCTCGTCGCCGGCTATGCGTGGCCGTATTATGCCGTGGCTGCCACGCCGTTGCGCCGCGGCGAAGCGCTTGGCCTGCCGCGCGCCGCGTGGCGCAATGCTGCGGGGGTGCTGCAGGCGGTGAAACTCCTCGGGCAGCTGCGCCCGGACCTTGTCATCGGCAGCGGCGGCTACGTCTCCGCGCCGGTCTATGCCGCGGCGCGCCTGCGCGGCATTCCCTATGTCCTGCTCGAGAGCAATGCCGTGCTTGGGGTCGCCAACCGCTGGTTTGCCGACGGCGCCCGCGCCATCTTTGCCGCCTTCCCGCTGCGCGGGAAACAGCCGCGCGCCCCGCTCTTTGTCACGGGCAATCCCGTGCGGCGCGAATTTATGACGGACACACCGGCCCCGCTCCCCGACGCGTGGCGCGGCAAACCGCTGCTGCTCGTCACCGGCGGCAGCCAGGGCGCGGCCATCCTCAATCGCTGTCTCGCGGAGCAGGTGGACGCGCTGCATGACGCGTATCCCGATCTGCGCCTCGTGCTGGTGGCCGGGACGCGCGAGGCGGAGGCGCTGCAGCAGCGCCTCGCGGGGCGCGACTGGCTGCAGGTGCTCCCGTTCACGCGCGAACTTCCCGCGCTGCTGCGCGCGGCATCCTTAGTCGTCTCGCGCGCCGGGGCGATGACATTGTGCGAACTCGCCTTCTGCGGCGTGCCCGCCGTGCTTGTGCCGCTGCCGAGCGCGGCGGAAGACCACCAGAGCGAGAATGCGCGCGCGTTTGCCGCTGACGGTCGCGCCATGGTCGTCGCGCAGCGCCCGGGCGACGACGCGGCGACCGTGGCCGCGCTCGCTGACGCACTGATGCGCGCGCTGTCGTCTGCCACCCTCACCGCGATGCGTACGGCGGCGCAGAGCGGGGCCGGCCACAACCCCGCCACCGCCATCGCCGACGAACTCGCCCGTCTGTTTCCCGACGGCGTCTGACCCGCGTCGCTGTCGCCGCCGGAGTCCCTGTTAGTATACACGTTGCGCAATAACTCCGCGCCTGTTATTACGCTCAGCGCGTAATAACAGCGGGCCTGACATCCTGTGGGCTTGTCTGATTCGCTAAAAAACCACTTGACAATATATATAATAATGGTATAATAAATACACCATGGAATTTGAATCTGACGAAAACAAGAACCGGACCAACAAGGCGAAACACGGGATTGATTTTGTCGCAGCACAAGCCCTGTGGGATGATGTTGATTTGCTCGAAATCCCGGCGTTGACCGAGGAAGAACCGAGAATGATTATAATTGGAAAAATCAACGATCAACATTGGTCGGCCATCATTACTCATCGGCAAAATCGAATACGGATTATTTCGGTTCGACGATCGAGTAAAGAAGAGCGTGAACTTTATGAAAGCTAAAGAATTTGATAAGCGATTCGATAATGGCGAAGATGTGTCCAAGCATCTTGACCTCACACGGGCCAGGCGGGTCAATCAACAGGCAAAACGTGTAAACGTTGACTTCCCGCACTGGATGATCCATTCCCTTGACAAGGAAGCCAGACGTCTCGGCGTAACTCGTCAATCCGTCATCAAGGTTTGGATTTCTGAAAGGTTAAAGCGAAAATCCGCCTGAACGCGGCGAGATGATTGCCCGACAAGCGAACTTCGCGCTGCTGTGCGCCGTCGCCTGTGGCGGCAGCACGCAGAGCGTTCATCGTACCGTAGACACTTCCCTGCCTTAGATAACGACGCTGCATCAGGATGCTTCCTCCCGGGCGGCCGCCAGGCAACAGCGGCAGGCGGCGGTGCGCGCCGTGAGGCGCGTTGACCTGCCGCGCGCCCCTGTGCTACGGTAGGGTGTGGAGGCGACGATGAGCGGCACAGAACAGATACTTCAGGATAATCATTTCCGCGCGGAGGTCTTCGCGCGGCTGCAGGATGCCTGCCGGCGCGGGGAACTGAGCGCGGCGAGCAACGTGCTGCAGGCATCGCTCGCCCCGCTGCGCGACGGCGATGTCACGCAGCTGCCGGAAGGAGAAGCGGCGGCGGCGCTGGCGCGGCGCGGCAGCGCGGCAATCGCTGCGGGGCAGGTGGCGGTGCTGGTGCTCAACG
>CAZWUZ010000222.1:0-6412 GCA_964637655.1 uncultured bacterium
CGCCGAAGCCGACGTCGGCGGTCAGCGCGCAGCTGACATGCGGGTCGCCCGCGTCGGGAAGCGCCCAGCGCACCGCCTGCTCCCAGAAGCGCGTGTAGCCGTTCCACCCGGGCCACGCCTGCGCCCAGCGCGACCCGGCATCGGAGGCGAAGGCAACCGACTTGCCCAGCCCGCTGCGGATGGCGGTCAGCAGCGGGTCGTCCTTGTCGGTGGTGAGCAGCACATCCGCCTGCGGCTTGGGCGAGGTGCCGACATAGCCGAGGAGTTGCGGCAGCGCGGCGGCGTCGAGCCCGCGCAGGATGTCGTGCGTGCGCCCGGGGACCGGGGTGAAGGGCTCCTCGATAATTGCCTTCTTGACCGCCAGCAGCGTCTCGCGCGTGAAGATGCGCGGGATATCGGCGATTTCGCGCGTGACGTAGGCGCGGCCGCCGCCGGCATCAGCCATCTCCTGCATGAGTTGCACATTGGCGTCGCTGCCGATGGAGACCGAGGTGACGGAAATCCCCGCTGCACGCATGGCGGTGGCGATGCCGATATGGTCGCCCCCCGCGGTACAGCCGTCGGAGAGCATGATGACGTGCTTGTTCATCGCCGGGATGGAGTCGAGCCACTCGCGTGCCTTCTGCAGCGAGGGGAATAGGTTGGTGCCGCCCCCCGGCTGCAGCGCGCCGATGGCGTCGCTGACGCGGCTGACGGAATTGAGCGGGCCGAAGGGGACAACCTCAAAGGCGGCATCATCGAAGCCGAGCACGCCGATGTAGTCGCCCGGGGCGAGCAGTTCCGCGGTGAGCACTGCGCCCTTCTTGGCAAGTTCCAGCTTGGTCAGCCCGTTTTCGGTCATGCACATCGAACCCGACTTGTCGATGCAGAAGACGAGCGCGGAAGCGGGCATTTCGCGGCGGTTGCGCAGGTCCATCGTCACCGGCAGGACTTCCTCGACCGGGGTGCGGTAGTAGCCGCCGGGACCGAAACTCTGCGGCCCGCCGAGCATGAGCAGCCCGCCGCCGCCGTCGCGCACGTAGGCGCGCAGGTTCTCCATGCCGCGGTTGCCGATATCGGTTGCCGGGATATTGGCGAGGATGACGGCATCGTAGGCGCGCAGGTCGCGCAGGGTGGGGGGGAGCGCGGTGCCGGCGGTGGTGTTGACCCCGAATTTCGCCACGGCGAGCGCGCGCGCGACCCCGTCCGCCTCGGCGGCGGCATCAGCAACGATGAGCACGCGCGGCGGCCCGTCCGCCTGCACGAACGCCTCGCGGGTATTGTTCTGCGGCACGGCATCGCCCTGCGTCTCGACCTGCGCGCGGAAGTGGTGGAAACCCGGTTCCGTGACGGTGAGCGGCAGCGCCGCGGCGACCTCGCCGCCACCCGCGTGCGGGAAACGGTAGCGGTCAATGAGCGCGCCGTCACGGTAGAGCGAGAGGACGAGGGTGTCGGGACGCGCGCTGTGGATGACGACGCGCGCTTCGAAGGGCTGGTCGACGCGCGCCTGGCGCGGCAGGTCGAAGCCGCTGAGCGCGGCGAGGTCGCCGGCGCGCGCGGGGAGCGGCAGCAGGTCGAGTTCGGCACCGGCAGCAAGCAGTTCCTCCGCGGCGGCGGCCGCGTCGCCGCGGTTCTCGCGTCCGTCGCTGATAAGCACGAGTCGCGCACCGTAGCCGCGCGGGACGAGCGAGGCGGCGAGGCGCAGCGCGTCGGCCGGGTTGCTCGCCTCGGCATTGAGCGTGCGGCGGTCGACCGGCATGGTGGTGCGCCCGGGCGCCTTGAGCACCAGCGCGCGGTCGCCGAAGACGACGGTGCCGTAGAGTGCGGACGGGGGCATGGCGGCGGCGGCGCGGCGGATGGCGTGCTCCGCGGCGGCGGCGGCGCGCGGATCGGCGCTCAGCGACTGGTCGAGCACAAAGACGGTGCAGAGGTCGGTGCGCGGCTGGTCCCAACGCAGGCCGGCGGCGGCGACAATGAGCAGCGCCAGCAGCACGAGGCGCAGCCAGAACGAAGCGCGGCGACGCGCCGGGGCGAGCGCGGTGAAGGTGTGGCGGTGCAGCCAGAGCATGAGCGGCACGAGCAGGAAGAGGAGCAGGAAGAGGGGGCGAGAAAAGGCGATCATACGGTGAACAGCCGCCGGTGATAGATCCACCACTCCGCGAGAAGGGTGAGACAGGCAAGCAGGATGAAGAAGGGCCACATCTCGGTCAGCGCCTCGCGGCGCGGCGCGCCGGCGGCGGCGCCATCTTCCGGCGCGGGCGCCACGTGGAGGTTGGCATCCTGCTCACTGTGTAGCGACACGGCAACGACCGGCTCGCCGGTCTCCTGCAGCCGGTAGAAGCCCGCCAGTTCGGTCGCGGCAGTCGCGCCGTCCTGTAGTGGCGTGCTGCTGCCGTCAGGGCGGATGACCGCGGTGCCGTAATCGGTCGGGTTGGTCCAGCGCGCGGCCGGGGGCCAGGCGAGGATGGAGCGGGGATCATGGCCGCGCGCCCAGGTCATCAGGTCGGCGAGAAAGACAGGGAAGGCGACGCGATAGGGAAAATCGCTGGCGCTGAGGGCGAAGCCGCAGACGATGCTGTGCTGCCCGTTGTCACTGCGTTCCACGGCCAGCGGGCCCTGCGCGCCGCGTACGAGGACGCGCCCGACCGCGGGGAAGTCGAGGCGTCGGCTCTCCGCGATGAAGAGGCGGGTGAGGTTGCAACGGGCGAAGGGGCCGCTGACGCGGTCCCAGGCGACCACCTGCGGCTGGCGGGCAAGCGAATCACCGGCCCCGAAGGTGCCGGGACGCGGGGCGAAGATGCAGTGCGCGCCTGGGAGGTCCGCGGGCGGGCCGTCTTTCTCCCAGATGGCGAGATCGAAGGCGCGCGGCGCCAGTTTGATGGACGGGTGGACATTGGCGTAGGCGATGCCGGGCCAGCGCTGCAGCGCGCGCGCAGCGATGGCGTCAAAGCGGCCGACATAGACGACGCGCAGCGGCTGCGCCGGCTGCAGCAGGAGGTAGGCGCTGTTGTCCTCGGGCAGGGCATCGGGCGGGTCGAGTTCCACCTGCAGGGCGGCGGCGCCGGACGGGGCGGGGAGGGAGAAAACCGCTGCCTGCCGCTCACGCGGGGCGAGATGCAGTTCGCGCGCCTCGACCAGGTTGCCGTTGACGTAAACACGCAGCATGGCGGCAGCCGGCACCCCGCCGTAATTGGCGGCTGCCGCCATCAGTTCGGCCGGCGCGCCGGGACGCTGCTGCCGCAGGTCGGCGGCAACGACCGCAAGGTTGGCCTGCGGGGTGCCGACGGGGAGCCAGGTCATGCGCACGGGGGCGGGGATGCCGAGCGGCTCCGTCTCGCCGTCACCGTCGCTGAGCAGGTAGGCATAGCGCTCGGGCGCATGCGCGAGCAGTTGCTGTGCGAGGAGCAGGGCGCCGGTGCGGTCGCCGCGCCCGGCCGGCACGATGGCGCGCATCGCGGCGGTCAGTTCGCGCTCGTTGTCGGCATTGCTGAGCAGCAGGCGCGGCTGCGGCGCGGTCACCATCAGCGTGACATTGTCCTGCGGCCCGATGCCGGCGATCAGTTGCCGTGCCTTCGCCACCGCCAGTTGCAGGCGGGTGTTGTCCCCCTCGCGCGTACGCATCGAGGCGGAATTATCGATGATGAGCAGGATGTCGCGTCCGAAGACCGTGCCGGCGGGAAGATAGGGGCGGGCGAAGGCGATGGCGAGCAGGGTGATGACCAGCAGTTGCAGAAGCAGAAGCAGGTGGCGGCGCAGACGCTGCCAGAGGGTGTTGGCCTGCGCATCGAGGCAGACGCGCCGCCAGAGCAGGGTGCTGGAAATCGCGCGGCGGTCGCGGCGCAGCTTGAGCATGTAGAGGAGCATGACGGGCGGGAGAAAGGCGAGGAGCCAGAGCCCGGCAGGTTCGAGAAAGGCCATCAGCGGAGCAGGTGGCGCTGGCGCAGGTAGCGCAGCACGACCGTGTCGAGCGGGTCGGTGGTGAGCAGCCGCGCGTAGGCGCAGCCGGTATCGCGGGCGAGTGCCGCGAGTTCTTCCGTCCACGCGTCGCGCGCGGAGCGGTAGCGGGCGAAGAGTTCACCCGAGGCGGTCACTTCGACAGTGTGGCCCGTCTCGCAGTCGCGGAGGAGAAAGTCGCCGGTGAAGGACGGCTCCCACTCGTCGGGGGAGAGCACCTGGAGCAGTGCCGCCTGATAGCCGCGGTAGCGCAGGAATTTCAGCCCGTCGGCGAGGCCGGCGGGATCAAGGCAGTCAGAGATGATGACGGCGAGGGCATTGCGCGCCGGGCGCGCCGCGTAGCGGCGCAGCGCGGCATTGAGGGCAACGGGATGTTCCGGGCGCAGGCCGCGCAGAAAATCGAGCACGCCGAAAATGGAGCGCTTGCCGCGCGTGAGCGGCGTCGCCTGCGGTTCGCCGGTGCGCAGCGCGCAGACAGCCGCCTGGTCGAGTTGCGCGAGCGCGACATAGGCGAGCGCGGCGGCCAGCTGCCGCGCGTAGGTGAATTTGCCCGGGGTGCCGTAGTCCATCGACGGGCTGCAATCGACGAGCAGGTGGAGCGCGAGAGGCGCCTCCTCGTGGAAGAGTTTCAGAAAGAGGCGGTCGAGCCGTGCGAAGGCGTTCCAGTCGATGAAGCGCGGGTCGTCACCGGGCAGATAGTCGCGGAAATCGGCGAATTCGACCGAGGAACCGTGGCCGCGCGACAGGCGCTTGCCCGGCTGGCTGCTGCTGCCGAGGCGGCGCGCGACCAGCGCGAGTTGCTCGAGCCGGCGGAAGAACGCCGGGTCAAGCGCGAGCGGGTCAGCAGCGTGCGGCAGCGGCGACTCAGCCATGCCGCACCCTCATCCTGCCTTCTCCCGCGCAGCGGGAGAAGGTGAAGACCCTCTCCCTCCGCCGGAGGGAGAGGGATAGGTGAGGGTGGCGGGCAGCAGCGAACTCATACCGTTTCGGGGACGGCAGCGAGCAGGTCGCTGACCACGCGGTCGGTGCTGATGCCGGCGGCCTCACCCTCGAAGTTGAGGATGAGGCGGTGGCGCAGTGCGGGGAGGGCGAAAACGCGCACGTCCTCGACCGCGGCGTGCGTACGCCCGTCGTAGAGAGCGCGCACCTTGGCGGCGAGGGCGAGCACTTGCGCGGCGCGCGGGCTGGCGCCGAAACGGACGTACTTCGTCGTAACTTCCGGGGCGTCCGCGGCGGCGGGATGGGTGGCGAGAACGAGGCGGGCGATATAGTCCTGCACGTGCTCCGCCATGAGTACGGTGCGCGCCAGCGCGCCGAGGGCGAGGAACTGCTGCCGGTCGAGTACGCGGTCGACCTGCGGCGGCGCGCTCCCCGTGGTGCGCGCGATGATACTGCCGAGCGCCGCGGCATCGGGTGAAAGCACGACCAGCTTGAAAAAGAAGCGGTCGAGCTGCGCCTCGGGCAGCGGGTAGGTTCCCTCCATCTCGATGGGGTTCTGCGTGGCGAGCACGAAGAAGGGCTCATCGAGTTTGAAATGCTCGCCCGCCACGGTGACACTGTGTTCCTGCATCGCCTCGAGCAGCGCCGATTGCGTCTTGGGGGTGGCGCGGTTGATCTCGTCGGCGAGGACGAGCGAGGCAAAGAGCGGGCCGCGGCGGAAGGTGAAGGCGCGTTTGCCGCCCTCCTCCGTGATGAGGTGGGTGCCGGTGATGTCGGCGGGCATCAGGTCGGGCGTGAACTGGATGCGCGAGAAGGGGAGGTCGAGCGCCTGCCCGAGGCAGCGCACCAGCGTCGTTTTGCCCAGCCCGGGGACCCCCTCGAGCAGGACATTCCCCTGCGCCAGCATCGCGGTGAGCAGCTGGCCGATGAGCTCGTCGTTGCCGACGATGTATTTCCCGACCGCGGCGCGCACCGCGTCGAACTGCGTGCGGAATTCCGTCAATGCCTGCTGCATCTCCATGGTGTATTCTCCCGTGACCGGTAATTGTCTGGAACAGCTTTCCCCGCAGAGCACGCAGAGAAAGGCAGGGCAGTTGCTGAAGTGGCGCTGCAGGCAGCGCTACCCGCGCAGATAACAGTTATTGCGACAGGCAGACCGCGGGCTCTCTGTGTGCTCTGTGTGCGCAGCGGTGAAAATTCAGTGGCAATCATGTTAGTGAATGACGTCGGTGAAATAGGATTGCACGGCGTCGCGGCAATCGGCGGGGATGTCTTCCGTCGACATGGCCGCGCCGGCGGCGTCGCGGTAGACCGCGGCCCCCGCCCCGGTCAGCGCCACCTCGCTGCTGCCGTCCCCGGTGCCCGGCGGGGTGATGGAGAGGTAGTTGACGGTCTGCTGTCCCTGGCCCTCCCCCTGGCCGTTGACCTGCACATCGCGTCCCGTGCCGCCGATGAGTTCCGGCGCGTAGAGCTGCTGATAGGCACGGACCTTGTCGGGTGCGGGCGCGGCAGTGCCGCCCTGGCCGGGCTGCACCGGGCC
>CAZWUZ010000223.1:0-6401 GCA_964637655.1 uncultured bacterium
CCATGCGCGCGGCGGGATGCTGGCAGGTGCTCTTCGGTCTCGAATCGGGAAGCGCTGCCCTGCTCGCGCAAGTGCGCAAGGGGACGACGGTGGCGCAGAACCGCGCGGCGGTGCGCGCGGCGAAAGCGGCCGGGCTCGAGGTGCGCGGCGATTTCCTTGTCGGGGTGCCGGGCGAGACGCGTGACATGCTCGACGCGACGCTGCAGTTTGCCATTGACGAGAAACTCGACTTCGCGCATTTCAACCGCTTCGAGCCGTTCCCGGGCACTGCTTTGTACGCCACCGCGTTCACCGACCGCCCGGAACTTGCCGCGCAGGACTGGGCGGCCTTCCGCAGCGTGCAGGATGTCGAGCAGTTATTCTACGTGCCGGACGGGATGACCCGCGCGGAGTATACCGCCGTGCTGCGCTCCCTCACCCGCCGCTTTTACCTGCGGCCTGCCTATGTCGTGCAGCGCCTGCGCGGCATCCGTACCGTCACCCAGTTGCGCGGCCATCTGCTGGGCGCGCTCGGGATGCTGCAACTGTGACAACGCTGCCCCTGCGTTTCTGCGCCGCGGCCTGCCTGGCCGTGCTGCTGCTCACCGCCTGCGGTCGTGATGCCGCACCGCCGCCGATTACGCCGCCGGCAGCGCGCGGTCCGCTGCTGCTTGACGACACCGCGGTGCAGGCGTTCCTGCCCGCCGGGTTCGCGCTCAATGCCTGCGAAACGGCGTCGCTTTCCGGGCGCGTGCCGCCGGAATACCTGCTTATCAGCCGCAGCACCACGCGCGGCGGAACCGCGGCGCTGCTGCCGACGGTGGTGACCATCGTCGGTCATGATACTGACGGCTGGCGCAAACTGACCGAACTCAACCTCGCCTTTGCCGAGGCACTGAGCATACATCGCGGCCCGCTCATCGATACGCGCGACGCGGTCATCATCGCCACACAGGCGGGGAGCGGCGGCTACCTCGATTACCGGCTGCTGGCGCAGGTGCATGACCATCTCGCGGAACTGCGCGCGCGGCAGGCGCTCTTCCAGGGACAGGTGCGCATCCGCGACCGTGTGCTCTACGAGACCGCGCACGGCAGTGTGCGCGCGTTCGCGTGGAACGGGCGCGAACTGGCGGAACGGCTTTTGCCTGACGGCCGGCAGCCGGACGAAAAGCCGGAAGACCGTATCGTCACCTTCCGCGTGCGGCCTGACGGCAGTTGCGATCTGCGCGCGGAGACAGTGACCATCGCGGTCGGGCAGCGGCTGCGCGTGCGGCGCGCCGTGCCGGTCCCCGGCGAAAGCGCCGATCGCATCATCGCCGGCGGCGACGTGCTGGCCTGGACGGACGGCTTCCTCGTCGGCCGCACGGCCGGCACCGGCGTGGTTGAGGTGATACCCGGCTACTACGCCGATACCAGCGTTTCGTTTCCCGTGGTGGTGCGCTGAGGGGTCAGAAGTAGAGCGGGCGGTTGGTGCGCAGGCGCAGGGCGCGGCGCAGTGTCTCGAGCAGCGGCTGCAGGGCGGGATCGACCGCCGCCTCGTGCGGCCAGATCTTGATAAAATGTTCCTGCCGGGCGTTGACGACCGTGAACTGGTAGAGCGGCTCACCCGCCCGCGGCGGTGCGGTGCTCGAGACGCGCGCGGGAAAATCGCAGGCGGCGATGCGCTGCTGCAGTTCGTCGCGCAGTGCGGCGGGGAGCGGCGCGGGTGCGTACGGCTCGATGAAGGTGCCGCGCTGGAAGGTGAAGGAGAGCATGCCGGCATCGGCGTACACGATGCGCCACAAGTCGCCCTCGGTGCCGAGCGGGCGCACCTCGAAGACGAACGAGTCGCCGCGCGGCGTCAGCGGGGTCTCCGGGACGGCCGCGCAGGCGGTAAGCAGGCAGCAGCAGAACAGCAGCAAGTAGCGCATGCGCCAATCGTAGCACAGGCGCACAGGGGAGGCAACATGGACTGGACGGCATTGGGCAGCGAACTCGGCCTGACCTTCAAGCCGGGCATCCGCGCCTTCCTTGAATCTGACGCGGTGCGGCGGCTGGAGACGGGTGATCCGCAGCAGGCGCAGGCGGCGGCGCAGGCGCGGAAACTGCTCGATAACCCGCTGGTGGCGGGACTGCTCGACCGGGTATTTACCGGGGTGCTTACCGGGCAGTGGCAGGGTTATGAGGCGGTTATCTACCGCGGGGCGCGCGCGTCGGGCGGGAGCAGCGGCTCCCATCCGTCGGTGACGGCAGCACTGCTCTTCAACCAGCCGCCGCGTTGCGGCCTGCAGGTGCGCGAGCGGCTGCTGGCTGACCGCCTGCTCGCGTGGTTCGGGCGGCGCGGCCTGCCAACCGGCAATGCCGCGCTCGACCGCGCCGTGCATATCAGCGCCCGCGAAATTGCGCAGGCGCAGGTGACCTTCAGCGACGCGCGTGTGCAGCAGCACCTGCTGACGCTGCAGGGACTGGGCGGAACGCTGCTGCTGACCGACGAAGGCATCCGCCGCAAACGCCAGGGTGAGACCCTCGACGCAACGGAAGCGCGGCGTGTGCTCGACGCGCAGGCTGCTTTCGCGCAGTCTGCCGGCTGGTGAAGGCCAGCCGGGCCCGGAGAACTTCCGGCCCCATCGGGGTCTCGTACCGCGTTGGTTTGCTGTGCCCTGCCGTGTGCTGCATGGGTCAGACGGAAATCTGTTGCGGGGTGAGTTTGACGACCTTGCCGTTGCGGGAAACATAGATGCAGCGTCCTGCGCGCTTGTGTTCGCGCAGGGCGTCACGCACACCCTTGCGGGTAACGCGCGGCAGAATATTCTTTTCTTCAGCCGCCGTTCGTGGTCTCATTACATCTTTGCTGGTAACTTTTCAGCCCGTCTTTCTCTTCGCCCGCTGTTTATAGCGGGCGAGGCTGCGGAACGGCAGGTGCGGGCGGACATGGTCGGACGTATCCCCTCGACGCTGCGCGTAGTTCTCTCCCCTAGGAGAGGGGACAGAGTGGCTGAATACAAATGAACAGTGTTTTTTCTGGCAGTTGTTGGCTATAAGCCGGGAAACGGCAGGGGCGCGATTGCGCAAGCGACCGGAGCCGGTTTGTGGTATACTATGGGTGAGGACGATGGGTGGGTGAATTGTCTGCCCGATGAAAGGCGGCGCAATTGATGCGGAAAACCTGCTACATTGAAACATCCATTCCCAGTTACTATTTCGAGACGCGAGAAACAAACGATTGCGTCGCGAAACGTGACTGGACTCGTGAGTTTTGGCGGATGCGTGAGTCGTTTGAGTTTGTCACGGCGAATGCGGTGCTCGAAGAATTGCGACGCGGGGACTATCCGATGCAGCAGCAATGTCTTGAACTGCTTGTGTCGCTGCCCTGCCTGCATGTGGCTAATGAGATTCCCGGCATTACGGAAACCTATATCCGCCATTTGGTGATGCCGCGTCAGCCGTTGGGTGACGCACTCCATCTGGCGTTGGCGTCATTTCACCGTTGTGATTTTATTGTTACCTGGAATTGCGCGCATCTTGCCAATCCGCATAAACAGAATCACATTCGCATCATCAATGCCACGATGGGATTGTTTACTCCGGGATTGGTGACCCCATATGAATTATTGGAAGGGAGAGAGGACAATGGTTGATGATCCGGTGGTGCAGCGGGTACGCGAGGCCCGCCAGCAAATTTCGGCGGAGTTCCACCATGATGTGGCGGAATATGTCGCCCATCTGCGCGAATTGGACAAGCAGAATGAGGGACGGCTTTGGCAGGGACGGGCTGGAGTTGAGTGTAAACAGACGGATAAGGCGGTTTGATGTCGGGGTTGGTTGTCGATATTTTGTATTCAGCCGGTGCAGACAGTTTCAGGAAAGAACGGGGCGCCGCGCACGGCGGCAGCGATGGCGGCGAGGATGTCCCACCCCTGTTTGCGCGCCGTGGAAATGTAGCCGCGAATCCGGTAGAAATCCTGCGCCGCTGACACACTGCGGAAGCTGCCCGAGATCTTTTCCTTCACCTTGAACGGTTCCTGAACGGTCATGCTGTTAAAACCCCGCTGGAAATTGAAAAATCATCAAGTATAGCAGTATCCGCCTGTCCACATAGCTATTGTACCACCGCCGCCTTTCCGTGCTGCGCACGGGCCCGGCCGCTCACAGTAAGCCAACCGTCACTGTCGTTCCGGTTGCCCCTGCGGGGCGGGGTTCTTCTCGCGGCAACCTTTCCCTGCTGCGCACGGGCCCGGCCGCTCACAGCGGGATGCGGTCAGCAGCAGGAGAATAGCGCGGAGGCGGGGATGGAATTACCTACGGACTTTTTCATTCCGGCGAGGACAGCCGCGTTAGCAGATTCTTTCCGGAAGGTTTGGCTGCAGGAACATATTCCGCCATTTGCCCCGAACCCGGCAAACCGGCTTCGCAGGAATGTTATGATAATCCCCGCGCCCAAAGCGCCTTGTTACGCTGGTCAATCCGCAGCGTAAAGTGAGAGCCAGTCACTGGTGTTTGAATCTGGAACTTGCCTGGCATTTTGCGCCATAAAGACGCACATTTTCAATATTGCCGTAGCGGGCACCGCTGACCCCGCTGGTTATGTCCGTAAAAAGAATCGGATCATGCGGCGGCCGGGTTCGTAGTCGTGGAAACTCACTTCGCTCATAAGGCCCTTGAGGATTTTCAGTTCCAGTCCGCTGCTGTCGCCGGTTGCGAGGGCCTGCGCGGCGTCGAACTCCGGCACCAGTTCGGGATTATGGCCGGGTTCGCGGATCAGCAGTTGCACCGCAAACCCGTCGCTACATTTTTCCAGATGCAGCCCGAGATACTCTGTGGCGTCGGACGGTGGTGCCGTCCGCACCACCAGCGCCAGCGCCTCCTCGATCCCTGCCTCCAGTCGCGTCGCCTGCGCGGCGCTCGCGCCGTGCAGGACAGCGAACTGGCGCGTGGTCGCGGTGAACGTCGCCAGGAAGCGGAGGTCCTTGGGCAAAGTGAGCGCAAGCGTGCGCCCTCCCTCCGCTGGCACCGGTTGCGCCGCCGCCCGTGTGTCCATGGCGAACAGTCCGTCCTGTTCCATGGCACGGATGGTCGCGTAATCAGCCTCCACCACCGCCGCGTCCTCATGCGTCAGGAGCACCGTGCCGGGCATGGTGAACATGTCCACGGTTTGCGGCAGGTAGTCGCCGACCCGCACCGAGAGCGACGAGGAAAAATACGAAGCCAGATTCTCGACTCGCTTCCAGCCCGGTATGCCGGTGAGCCGGCCTGCCTTCTCCGTGAGCAGTGACTTATCGAGGATATGCCGGCGGATGGTGTAAGGTTTGGCGGCAAGCTGATGAAAGGTTTCGGGTTCGAGATAACAGGCGATGGTCCAGTCCACCTGGCTGTGACCGATGGCGTCGATGACGAGGTCCTGCGGCAGGGAGCCGCCCATGACGCGGGCGCCGATTTCCACCAGGCGCGGCCCGTCGGCGGTGAGCATGACTTCGGCGTGGGCCGGGCCGTTCTTGATGCCGAGCGCGTCGAGAACACCGAAAACATACTGCTTGAGCATGTCCACTTCGGGGCCGGACGACGGCAATAGCCGGGTATAGTTGTAGATCAATGAATCGCCGCCGGGCAGGCGCAGCTTGTCGTACCGCCAGGCGTCACTGAGATAGTGGACGCCATCCAGGCTGACGGTGTTCACCGGATGCTCTATGCCCTTGAGGAACGATTCGGCCAGCACCGCGGTATTGTGAGTACCGAAGTGGTCGGTGTGATTGTGGATTTCGCGGAATCGCCGTTCGACGTCGCCCGGGCTCTCGCAGAAAAATACGCTGTCCGTGCCCGCGCTCATCAGCGGCTTGAGCACCACGGGCCATGACTGCTGCTGCTCCGCCCACGCCATTATCTCCTCGAGTTTATCCGAACAGCAGAACGCGCAGGTGGGCAGGCCGTGGCGGTGCACGGCTTCTATCATCCGGAACTTGTCACGCCGGGCCGCGGACAGCGCCGTGCCGTTGCTGCGCACACCCAGCCGTTCGCTGAGCAGGTCGGCCAGCGCGACCGCGGGCTCGCTCGCCGCAATCACTGCGAGCGGTTCATAGACAGCTAAGGCCGTGAGCGTGGCCTCGATATCGCCCTCGTGGGTGTAACAGGCGGTATAATCCTCGGACTTGACCATCGCCTGGTATTCCGGCGGCAGTTTGCGGGAACTGAGCACGTGGACGGACTCATAGCCGCGCGCGCGCAGCCGCGGCGCGAAGAACATGCCGGTGGAAATGCCATCAACGATGATAACGACTCTTTTTCTGGTCATGACTCACCGATGATGCCATAGCGGGCGGATTATCGCAAGTCAGGTCCGGTGCCGGCACGCGAACGAAAAGTCATCCTGTCACCGCTTGTTGATATGAATTTACTTGAATTCAGACCGTTTTGTATACACTAGGTTTTCAACAAGCGTTTGTCAACCG
>CAZWUZ010000224.1:0-6395 GCA_964637655.1 uncultured bacterium
CCGCCGCGCGGTTCTGCGCCATCGTCGTCCCCTTGCGCAATTGCGCGAGCATGGCATCGCTTCCCGATTCGAGACCGAAGAGCACCTGCCAGCATCCCGCCGCGCGCATGGTACGCAGAAGGTCGGGATCGGCACGGTCGACGCGGGTCAGGCAGGTCCACGGCAGGCGCGGGTAGCGCTGGCGCAGCGCAGCGCATAGTTCGCGCACCCACTCCGGGTGGAAGGTGAAGGTATCGTCGAAGAACCTGATCTCGCGCACGCCGTGGTCCTGCACGAGGCGGTCGATTTCCGCCAGCACATGTGTCACGCTGCGCCGCCGCACCTGCTGCCCGAAGACCGCGCGGTCGCAGAAGGTGCAGTGCGCGGGACAGCCGCGCGCGGTCATGACGGTCGCCAGCGGCAGGCGGCGATAGGACGCGGCGGTCGGGATATACTCCGTCAGCGGCGGGATGAGGTGATAGGCGGGAAACGGGAGCGAGTCAAGGTCGGTGAGGCGCTGCGGCGGGCCACCGTCGCGCAGAGTGCCGTCCGCCGCGCGCACACTGACGCCCGGAATGCCGGCCGGATCGTCGCCACGGGCCAGCGCGCGCAGCGGTTCTTCGCCTTCGCCGCGCACCAGCAGGTCGAAATCGGGGAGCGTGGCCAGCGCGTCAGGCACCGCGCTGGCATGCGCGCCACCGATGACGAAACGCGCTGCCGGGCAGGCCGCGCGCAGGGCGCGGGCGAGCGTGACCGCAGCGGCCAGCGACGGCGTGGTGGCGGATATCCCGACCAGTTCCGGGGCAAACGCCTGCGCGCGCGCCACCACTTCTGCTGTCGTTGCCAGTGTCGCGTCATGCACCGCCACGGCATGCCCGTCACGTTCGAGCACCGCCGCCATGCTGAGCAGTCCGAGCGGCGGAATGACATTGACGACGTACTTGAGGAAGGCGCGGCGGCGCCCGCTGACGAAGGTCGCGGGAGCGTACGGCGGGCTGATGAGCAGGACGCGCATCAGGCGTCCCCTTTCACCATGAGCAGCGCGCGGAAATAGTCGCCTTCGGGGAGGGCCGCACTGACCGGATGGTCGAACGGCTGCCCGTAGACGCCGCAGAGATGCAGCATGCTCTGTTCCGCCGCCGCCGCGCGCTGCAGCGCCGCGCGCAGTTCGGGTTCACCGTAGTGGTGCGAGCAGGTGCAGGCGAGGAGCATCCCGCCGGGCGCGAGACAGCGCAGCGTGCGGGTGAGCAGAAAGTGGAAGTAGCGCTGCGCCCCCGCCTGTGCCGCCTTGTTCTTCGCCGGGGCGGGCGGATCGACGATGGCCAGGTCGTAGGTGTTGCCGTCCTGCTGCAGGAAGTCGAAAACATCCTGCTGCCGCGCGTCGACGGTCAGGGCATTGGTGGCGGCATTGCGGCGCAGCAGGTCAACCGCCGCCGCGGAACTCTCGACCGCGATTACCGCGGTCGCCCCGCCGGCCGCCGCGTTGAGCGCAAAGCCGCCGGTATAACTGAACAGGTCAAGCACGCGTTTGCCCGCGGCCAGTGCGCGGATGAGCGCGCGGTTGTCGCGCTGGTCGAGAAAGAACCCGGTTTTCTGCCCGGCGCACAGGTCAACCTGCCAGCGCAGGCCGTGCTCGGTGACGGTCACGGTGGTATCGCCCGTACCGCGCACGGTTGCCGCTGCCGCCTCCTGCCCCGCCCCGCGGTTCCCCCGCTCGACGATGAGGGTGACCTGCTCCTCCTCGCGCAGCCAGGTGTCGATGGCGTCGCGGAAATGCGTCATCCCCGCGCAGAGATACTGTACCACCGCGGCATGGGCGTAGCGGTCGATAATCAGGCCGGGCAGGGCATCCGCCTCGCTGTGGCAGAGGCGGCGTGCCTGCAGCGCGGCCCAGGCAGGGAAGCGGGCACGGCGTGCGCGGGCCGCGTGCAGCCGCGCGCGGATAAGCGCGGCATCGACCGGCCCGTCATCGAAGCGGATGAGCCGCAGCGCAAGAGCGCGCTGCGCGTCGTAGAACGCGGTGCCGAGGCGCCGCCCCTTGCCGTCGAAGACGGAGACGATTTCGCCGTCAGCGAGGTCCTGCGGGCGCCCGGCAAGATGGGCGGCAAAAACCCACGGGTGGCGCTGCTGCAGGCGCGCGAGCGCCGCCGGGGCGACGGTAACCGCGGGCACGCGCGATCAGCGCGCGGGCGCCGACTCGATGCCGTGCGCGCGCAGGCGCTCGACCGTGCGCGAGTGCTCGATGGCGATGGCGATCTGCCCGGCGATAATCGAGCAGAGTTCGAGGTCGGTGCGCGTGAAGGGGGCGGGCGTCTCCTCGCGGTTGATGTTCATGACGCCGATGAGTTTCTGCCAGAACGACAGCGGCACGCTGAGCGACGAGATGATGTTGTCGCGCGGGGTGAGCGACGAGAAGCGCGCGTCCCCGGTGATACTCTGCAAAATGAGCGGCTCCTGGTGCTGCGCCACCCACCCGGCGATGCGCTCACCGAGGCGTACCGCCACCGAGGCGTCCACTTCCTCGCGCAGGCCGACCTGGCAGCCGACGCGCAGGGTCTGGCTCGCCTCGTCGAAGAGCATGATCGAGCCGCTGGTGGCGTGCAGCATGTCGAGCACCGTCTCGAGGGCGAACTCGGCCAGGACATCGACGTCCATCATCGAGCTCATCGCCTGCGTCACCTCGGCGATGGAGATCAGTTCCTTGAGTTGCACGTTCTCGAGGTTGAGGAAGTGCTTGTCGGCGCAGCGTTCGAGCGAGAGGACGAGCATCTCCTTGTCGAACGGCTTGGGAATGTAGTCGAAGGCGCCCGACTTGAGCGCCGCCACCGCCGACTCGATGCTGGTGTAGGCGGTCATCAGCACCGCTTCGAGCGACGGGTTGACCCGTTTCGCCTCGCGGATGAGCGTGATGCCGTCGCCGTCGGGAAGTTTCATGTCGGCGAGCAGGATGCCGATGGCCTCGCCCTGCAGGCGCGTCTGCGCCCCGGCGAACGACGTCTCGTAGACGGCGCGGAAACCCGCCTCCTGCAGCGCCGCGAGGCAGTACTCGCAGATATTCTCCTCGTCGTCGACGATGAGCACGAGCGTGTCCTTCTTGCGCTCCTCGCGGGGGACCAGCGGCCCCCGCCCCACCGCCGCTGTTTTCAGTTCATCAAGCATCGTTTCTCTCCCGTCAGGCGCGCGCTGCTGCGCGTGCCGCGTCCCGCAACCCCTCGGCGAAGGTCGGGTGCGCCTGCACCGTCTCCGCCAGTTCCGTCACTGTCATCCCCGCGCGCAGCGCGCAGGCGCCTGCCGCCACCAGGTCGGTGGCCCGCGCCCCGAGCAAATGCACGCCCAGCAGCGTGCCGTCCCGCCGTGCCACCACCTTGGCGACGCCGTCGAGTTCGCCCGTCGCCTGCGCCCGCCCGAGCGCGCGTACCGGCACCGTGCCGGTGACCACGTCGTCACCGTGCGCCGCGTGCGCCGCCTGCTCGCTCAGCCCGACGCTGCCGATTTCCGGCTCGGTGAAGAGCGCCCAGGGCGCGGTCGCCGCGTCATAGGTCTGCGCCCCGCCGAGGATATTCTCCACGGCGGTTTCCCCTTCTTCCGCCGCCACATGCGCCAATTGGATGCCGCCGCGCACATCGCCTGCCGCCCAGATGCCGTCACCGGCACGCAGGCAGTCGTCGGTGACGATGCCGCCGCGCGGAGCGAGCGTGCAGCCGTGATCCGTGAGCCCGGGGATGTCCGTCACCGGTTGGCGGCCGGCCGCCAGCAGCACCGCGTCACCCTGCCAGTCGCTCTCCCCGGATGCCGTGCGCAGTTGCACGCGCACCCCGTCACCGTCGCGCGCGATATCCGCCACCGTAGTCGCGGTGAGCGCCGCGATTTTCTCCTTGCGGAAGCAGCGCGCCAGCCCGGAGGCCAGGTCGGTATCCAGCCCGGGAAGGAGTGACTCCCCCATTTCCACCACCGTCACCTGCGCGCCCAGTGCCGCCAGCGCCGAAGCGAATTCACAGCCGATAACCCCGCCGCCGACGACCAGCAGCCGGCGCGGCAGTCGTTCCCAGCGCCAGACCTCGTCGCTGCTGACGAGGCGCGGCGCATCGACGACAAAACCGCGCGGCAGCAGCGGACGGCTCCCGGTGGCGATAAGCAACGCCGCCCCGGTGCAGGTCGTGCCGTCAACGGTCACCGTGCGCGGACCCGTGAGTGCGCCGCTGCCGGTGACGATGGTGACCCCGGCGCGCAGTAACTGCTGTTTCAGCCCCTGCGCGAGAATGCCGATGGCCTTCGCCCCGGCCGCGAGCACCGCGGCAAAATCAGGTTCACCCTGCGGTACGGGAAGCCCGAAAGCGGCAGCCCCGCGCGCGAAGCGCCAGCGCCGCCCCGCCCCGACGAGCGCCTTGGTCGGGATGCAGCCGCGGTGCAGGCAGGTGCCGCCCGGCGTCTCGCGGTCGATGAGCGTGACCCGCCGGCCGCGCGCCGCCGCCAGCAGCGCGGCTGAGTAGCCGGCCGGTCCGCCCCCCAGTATCAACAGGTCACAATCAGACACAGGTCACCCATATAATTGGAATGGCGGCATTGTAGGCGATTATCGCGCGCGTGTCAATGCACGGGCGCGCAAACGGAAGGCGAGCGCGTCGAGCGGCTCGCTGAGCAGGTTGACCGCGAGTACCGCGATGACGATTCCCTCAGGATAGTAGCCATGCCAGCGTACCAGCGCATTGAGCAGCCCGGCGAGCAGCCCGGCAATGAGCCGCCCGCTGCGCGAGGCGGGGAGCGAACGCGGGTCGGTAAGGATAAAGGCGGCGGCAAACAGCGTCGAGCCGGCGGCAAGATGGAAGGCAACGGGGAGGCCGAGGAGCGCGCAGCCCGCAGCGAAAGCGGCAAGAAAGCCGAGCGGGGCGCGCCAGTCGATAACACCCGCCAGCCAGAGGATAAGCCCGCAGAGCAGCGCCAGCAACGGGAAGACCTCGCCGGGCGACCCCGGGAGGATGGTGTAGAATCGTTCCCACACCTGCCCGGCAGGATCGGTGAGTATCAATAGCGGCGGCAGGGTTGCCTGCTCCGCGGCATAGAGACCGAGCGGGGTGGCGGAGGTGAGTGTGTCGACAGCGATGCCGGTATCCCAGCGCTGTATGGCATCCGCACACAGCAGCATCAGGAAGAGCCGTCCGAGCAGCATCGGGTTGAGCCGCACGCGGCAGTGTTCCATGAGCAGTTTGCCGATGAGTACCGCGACGGCGACACCGGCGAGCAGCGGCAGCAGCGGAAAACGCGCGGGTACGCTGAGCACGAGCAGCGCGGTCGTGACGAAATTGCTCGCGCGCGGCATGGTGAAACGACGCTCGCGCAGCAGGCGGTAGAGTACTTCAAGTGCGCCGCCGGCGGCGAGGCAGAGCAGGTAGCGCAGAATGAAGTGCGGGTCATGGCGCAGAGTGAAGACGACAGCGAGCAGGGTAAGGCAGCCGAGCATCCACGCCATCATCCCGGCGGTGGACGGCCCGCGGCGCAGGAAGGGGGCGGTCAGCGGCGCGCGCGCAGCCATGCTTTGCCTTCCCGGAAGGTATGGGCCAGGCGGATGTCCGCCGGGCAGGCCGCGGCGCAGGCGCCACAGAGGAAACAGTCGTCGAGATGCGCCGCCAGCGCCGGCGTGTGACGCTCCGCGCGCAGTTCCTCGCGCATGAACGACGGGTGCAGACCGAGCGGACAGGCGTCGTGGCAGGCGCCGCAGCGGATGCAGCGTCCTTCTTCCCGCACCAGCCGCGCCGTGCGCGGCACCACGAGCAGCGCGTTGGTCGCACGCGTCACGCAGAAGTCCGGAGCTGCTTCCTGTCCCATCATCATGCCGCCGGCGATAAGCACGTCGTGCGCCGCAGTGTATGGCAGGGACGTCTGCGCGAGAATATGCGCGGCGGGGGTGCCGACCGGCACGATGAGATTGCGGGGCGCGCGGCCCGGCGACCAGACGGTGAGCGGGCGCTCGCAGCAGGGCTCGCCGTCACGCACCGCGCGTCCGAGCGCGTGCAGCGTGGCGACGCTGAAGACGAGGCAGCCGCGGCGCATCGGCAGCATGCCGGGGGGCAGCGATGTTCCTGTCAGCGCCTGCACGATGAGCCGTTCCGCGCCCGCGGGGTAGGTATCGGGGAGCGTGAGCAGTTCGCAGCCGCTGCGGCGTGCGCGCCCCGCCGCGGCATGCTGCACCGCCACCACGGTACGGGTCAGGCCAAGCAGGTGTGCCAGCCAGTCAGCGCCCGCGCGCACCGTGGCGGTTTCATGCAGCAGCAGTGATTCGTCGATGGCAAGATGCGGTTCGCATTCCACCGCGTTGATGATGAGCGTGGTCGCACCGGCGGCGGCACGCAGTTTTACCGCGGCGGGGAAGTGGCTCCCCCCCATCCCCGCCAGCCCGGCGACGGCAGCATAGGCGGGGA
>CAZWUZ010000225.1:0-6383 GCA_964637655.1 uncultured bacterium
GCCCTTGCCGACGCGGTAGCACGGCAGTATCCCGTCGTTGGCCATGCGGCGCACTGTCGCCGCACTGACCCCGAGCATGGTCGCCGTCTCACTCACCGTGAGCATCTTTTCCAGGTCAGGTTCATCTCCCGACACCAGATTGTCGGGATCGACGAATTCAATGATCACAACCGCTCCGTAACTATAGCATTCCTGTCATAAGACGCCATAAGTATACTATATTGTCAAATTTTGTCAAGTGAAACGATACAAAAACCGGTAAGGCGCGAGTATTTATTTGTAATCGTTTATATTACAAAGAGATAAATCAGTTCAACTAAAGCCATACGTCGCTGTTTTTCATCGCAGATGCCTGTTTTTTGCTGTTACAGCGGGTTACGGGGTTACCCTTTTTGTCATCTTTTCCTTTTCTCACCCTCTTCTCACTCCCCCTATGGTATACTGACAGCGCAGGAGGCAAGGCCGACATGCGCATTCTCGTGGTTGAAGACGATCAGTCGCTCGGGGAAACGCTGCAGCAGGGGCTCGTCGAGGAGCGCTACGCGGTCGACCTGGCGCGCGACGGTGAGCAGGCCGCATACCTCGCGCAGGTCAATCCCTACGACGCGGTGGTGCTCGATATCCGTCTGCCGAAAAAGGACGGCTACACCCTCTGCCGCGAATGGCGCGCGGCCGGGCTGGCCATGCCGGTGCTGATGCTCACCGCCAACGATGCGCTCGACCAGAAGGTGACCGGGCTCGACGCGGGCGCTGACGATTACCTGACCAAACCCTTCGAATTCGACGAACTGCTCGCCCGCCTGCGCGCGCTGCTGCGCCGCGCGCGGCAGCAGCCGTCGCCGGTGCTGCGCTGCGCCGACCTCGAACTCGACCCCGCCGCGCACCGGGTCAGCCGCGGCGGACGCGACCTGCTGCTCAGCGCGCTCGAGTTCCGCCTGCTCCACTACCTGCTGACGCGGCAGGGGGAGGTCGTCCCGCGCGGCGACATCATCGAGCATGTCTGGGACATGAACTACGACGGGGACAGCAATGTCGTCGACGTGTACATCAGTTATTTGCGGCAGAAACTCGACCGCGGGTTCCCGGTCAAACTCATCCACACCGTGCGCGGGGTGGGCTACACCGTGCAGGCACCCGCGTGAAATTCCCCCTGCCGCACAGCGTCCATGTGCGCCTCGCGCTCTGGACCACCGGGGTGATGGCGCTGCTGCTCCTGTTTTTCGCGGTCCTCTTCCACGAACGGCTCGCCACCGTGCTGAGCGCCACGCAGGACGGGCTGCTCTTCAACCGCGCCGTCGCCATCGCCTCGGGGTTCACCCCCGGGCGCGGGCTGGTCCCGCCGCCGCCCGACGCGCGGCCGGGCGGCGAGGCCAGTGACCGCGAACGACGCTGGCGCGAGCGCGACGACGATGACAGCCCGTCCTGGCGCGACCGCCGCCGTGCGGAGCGCGGCGATAACGAGGGGGAACGCGGGCGTGACCGCCGCTGGCGCGGTCCGCGCCGCCCTGACGAGCCGCTCATCCGCATCCTCGAGCGCGGGCGGCAGCATCACGGCGATTACTGCATCGTCATCACCGACAGCGCCGGCAGCGTGGTCGAATGCTCGCGCCACATGACCTACGCGGTCGCCGCGTTCCCCGCGCACCCCGTGCAGGCGCAGTTTTTCACCGCGGCTGATACCGCAGGCATCGTCTCGCGTTTCGTCGCCTACCCGCTGCAGACCCCCGAGGGACCGCACACGCTCTACGTCGGGCAGGCGCGCGACCGGGTCGAGGAGCCGCTGCAGCGCATCCGTCTCTTTCTCGCCGTCGTCGTGCCGTGCGGCATCCTGCTGCTCGCCCTCGGCAGTTATTTCATCGCCGCGCGCGGACTCCGCCCGCTGCGCCGCCTCGCGCACGATGCCGCAGGCATGGACGGGCACGACGCCACCGCGCGGCTCGCGGTGCCCGCGCGGCGCGACGAGGTGGCGGAACTCGCCGGCGCCTTCAACGGGCTGCTGACGCGCATCGCCGCCGCCACGGCGCGGCAGCGGCAGTTCACCGCCGACGCCGCCCATGAACTGCGCACCCCGCTGGCCGGGCTGAAGAGCCGCCTGCAGGTGGCGCGCCGGCGCGAACGCAGCGCCGACGAATACCGCTCGCTGCTCGCCGCGCTCGAAACCGACACGCGCCATCTCGAGTCGCTGCTCGACGGGCTGCTGCTGCTCGCCCGGCTCGACCACGCGCGGGAACTCCCTGTGGCGCCCGTACCGCTACGGACACTGCTCGACGCGCTGGCCGCCGGCCCGCACGCTGCCGGGCTGCGCCTGACGCTCACCGTGCCGGACGCCGTGAGCGTGCGCGGCAGCGAGACCCTGCTGCGCCAGCTCTTCAGCAACCTGCTCGACAACGCGCGCAAGTACGCGGGAGAAAGCGCTGCCGTCAACATCGCCGCAGCCGCGGATGCCGGCCGGATCGTCGTCACGGTCGCTGACAACGGGCCGGGCGTGCCGCCCGACGTGCTGCCGCAGATATTCGACCGTTTCTACAAGGGGGACAGCGCGCGCAGCGAGCGCGGCAGCGCCGGGCTCGGCCTGGCCATCGTCGCGGCCATCGCCGCCGCGCACGGCGGCAGCGTCGCTGCCGCCGCCGGCGACCCGCGCGGCCTGCGCTTCACTATCACGCTTCCCGCCGCCTGACAGTACGCTGCTGCCTGCAAGTATGCTACACTTCCTCCGGATTGTCCATGCGGGAGGATGTCTTGGCTAACCTGTCCCAGCAGCGCCTGCGCCGGCTCGTACTCAATCTGCGTCTGCTGTGGTCCAATCTGACTGTCGGCTGCCGCAGCCGACTCAGTTGCCTCCGTGCAGGTCTGTATTTTCCAAAATTTCTCGAATACCCACTGGTTCGACACCATCTTGGGAACATAGCAGATAAAACTGTGCTCGACCTTGGCGCAAATTACCGATATTTCACCGTCTGGCTGGCCACCGCACGACAGGCAAGAATTATCGCTGTCGACCTGCTGCATCAGCCGCTGACACTCTACCGCCGGCTTCCCTTCGTGCAGCAACATCCGCAATGCATACTTCCCTGCACGGCAACACTCACCGCACTACCGCTTTCTGACGCAACGGTAGATGCTGTCTGCTGTGTCAGCACGATCGAACACATCAGCAATGATACTACCGTCATGCAGGAAATCGCCCGGGTGCTCAAACCGGGCGGCCGGGCGGTCGTGTCGTTCCCTTGTGCCGCCCGCGGGATCGTGAATCCCAACCCCGACTTCACCCAGACACGGCTGTATGATGAACAGGATGTTCGTCTTCGCCTGTTCGAACCCTCCGGCTTGCGCTGCGATACAATCGAATGGTGGCAGATAGCGGACACCACAACCGACGGCCGCGAAGGCTACTTACGCGGGATACTATACAGCCTGTTTCGCTATCGCCGCGTTGCTTCTTGCGTGAGAATGGGCAGCAACGCCCTGCATACCGCCGTTCTGGTTCTCTCCAAACCGTTGCCCAGCGACCGGCAAGCCAGCCACTAAGTCAGGCGGGGGCGGATTCGGCGGCGAAGGCCGCGTCGAAACGTTCGTGACAGACGCGGAAGGCGTCGAGCAGGCGCGGATCGAAATGTTCCGGGCGCACGCGCCCGTCACCCGCGAGGATAATGCGCACTGCTTCCGCATGTGACAGCGGCTCCTTGTAGGGGCGCCGGCTGCGCAGCGCGTCATAGACATCCGCCAGCAGCATAATGCGCGCCGCCAGCGGGATCTGCTCGCCGCGCAGCCCCTGCGGATAGCCCGACCCGTCCCAGTGCTCGTGATGACCCAGCGCGATCTCCGCCGCCATCGCCAGCGACGGTTCGTCCCCGCCCTGCAAAATGGCAAAACCCTGTTCCGGATGGCGCCGCATCACTGACCATTCCCCGTCGCTGAGCGGCCCGTGCTTGAGCAGCACGCTGTCAGGCACCCCGACCTTGCCGATATCGTGCATCGGCGCCACCCAGGCGATCATCGCGGCAAAATCGGGCGACTTGCCGAGCGCCTCGGCGAGGGTGCGGCAGTATTCGCCGGTGCGGCGGATATGCGCGCCCGTTTCCGGGTCGCGGCATTCGCCCGCCCGCGTCAGACGGGCGATGGTTTCACGATAGGCATGCTGCAGCGCGGCATGCGCCGCCTGCAACTGCGCCGTGCGTGCCGCCACCTGCCTTTCCAGCAGATGCGCATGGTGCTGCAGGAAATCCTCGTATTCCTTCAGGTGCAGGTTGTTGCGCAGCAACAGCGTCAGTTCATCCTGCACCACCGGCTTGTTGAGAAAACGCGCAGGCGGTTCTCGTGCGAATTGAGCGCGGTGAGGATGATAACCGGGATATGCGCCGTTGCCGCGTCCGCCTTGAGCGCGCGCAACGCGGTAAACCCGTCCATGACCGGCATAGTGACGTCGAGGATAACGAGGTCAGGTGGCTGCGCCGCCACAGCATCCAGCGCCGCCTGCCCGTTGGCCGCCTCACGCACCGTATAGCCGAGATGCTCGCAGAGCACGCGCAGCAGGTAGCGGTTCTGCTCCTCGTCATCGACGACCAGAATCTCGAACAGGCGCTTGTCCGGCACCTGTCCGGCATCGCTCACGGCAGCAGGCCCAGCCGTTTCGCTACACTCTCGACATCCTTGTCACCGCGCCCCGAGAGACAGACGACGATTTTCTTCCCGCGCGCGCCGGCGGCAACCAGTTGCGGCAGGTACGCGAGCGCATGCGACGATTCGAGCGCGGGGATGATCCCCTCGGTCTGCGTCAGGTTGCGGAAGGCGGCCAGCGCCTCGTCGTCGGTGGCGCTGACATAGGTGGCGATGCCCCGGTCCTTGAAGTGCGCATGTTCCGGGCCGACCCCGGGATAATCGAGTCCGGCGGAGATCGAGTGCGCGGTCTGCACCTGCCCATGCTCGTCCATCAGCAGATACGACAGCGAGCCGTGCAGCACACCGGGCCGCCCCGCGGTAAGTGAAGCGCCATGTTTGCCGCTTGCCAGCCCGAGCCCGCCCGCCTCCACCCCGACCATCCGCACTTTGTCCGCGACATCGACAAAGGGATGGAAAAGCCCGAGCGAGTTGCTCCCCGCCCCGACACAGGCGACGAGGTAGTCAGGCAGACCGCCGCACTGCTGTGCAAACTGCGCGCGCGCCTCGAGCCCGATGACGCGCTGGAAATCGCGCACGATTTCCGGGTAGGGTGCGGGACCGATGGTCGAGCCGATGAGATAATAGCTGTCAGCGACATTGGTCACCCAGTCGCGGATCGCTTCGGTGCAGGCGTCCTTGAGCGTTTTGCTGCCGCTGTCGACGGGACAGACCTCCGCCCCGAGCAGTTTCATCCGCACGACATTGAGCGCCTGCCGCCCGGTGTCCTCGCGTCCCATGTAGACCGTGCATTTCCGGTTGAACAGCGCCGCCACCGTGGCGGTCGCCACCCCGTGCTGCCCCGCGCCCGTCTCCGCGATGATGCGCTGCTTGCCCATCTGCACCGCGAGCAGCACCTGCCCGAGCGTGTTGTTGATCTTGTGCGCCCCGGTATGCGTCAGGTCCTCGCGCTTGAGCCAGATCTCCGCGCCGAGTTGCGCCGACAGGCGCTGCGCATGGTACAGCGGGGTCGGCCGCCCCGCATACTGCTGCAGGTAGCCGTCGAGTTCGCGCTGCGCCCCGGGATTCTTTTTGAACGCCGCGTATGCCTGCTGCAGTTCCGCCAGCGCCCCCATGAGTATCTCGGGCGCGAACTGCCCGCCAGAGGGGCCGAAATAACCCGGCCGCGTGTTGTCTGTCATGGTCGCCTCCACCGCTGCCGCCATTATACTTGACATGCTCCTGTCCATCAATTAGTATCTCGCGCGGTAACTGTTCAGCCACCCTCACCCTCCCCTCCCCCGCCGCAGGCAGGAGAGGGTGGTCACCTTCCCCCTCTTAGAGGGGGAAGGTTGGATGAGGGTGAATGGTTGCCTTGCGCGAAGCAAACTACGGCCTGCTACGGCTGACAGGGAGGCGGAACATGGCAGATATGGACCTGGTGGTGAAGAGCAAAGTGAAGGAATTCGTCAACGGCAAGGACATGAGCTGCAGCAGCGAAGCCGTCGACGCGCTCAGCGGCAAGGTGGCGGCGATCCTCGCAGCGGCAATTGCGCGCGCCAAAGAGAACGGCCGCAAGACCGTGAAGGCCTGCGACCTGTAATCGTGCACCGGCATCACCGGGCCCGCCTCCTGGCGGGTCCGGTTTTTTTTATGGTCGTTGCGTGCTCCGGCCCCATGACGATCACCCCACCATCAGTGATTCCGCATCTGGGCAAGCCTAACAGCTAAGCAGGGACGGCAGCAGTCTCTTCTCAAACGGCAGAGCATATTCGCTTTCGCAAAAT